>NZ_JBVIAY010000063.1:0-1240 GCF_055573695.1 Streptomyces sp. NPDC030143 | reverse complement strand
GCCCCTGCACGAGCTCGACCCGGAGGTCGCCGCCGCGGTCGACGCCGAGCTGGACCGGCAGCAGTCCACCCTCGAGATGATCGCCTCGGAGAACTTCGCCCCGCTCGCGGTCATGGAGGCGCAGGGCTCGGTCCTGACCAACAAGTACGCCGAGGGCTACCCGGGCCGCCGCTACTACGGCGGCTGTGAGCACGTCGACGTCACCGAGCAGATCGCGATCGACCGGGTCAAGGAGCTGTTCGGCGCCGAGTACGCCAACGTGCAGCCCCACTCCGGCGCCTCCGCCAACCAGGCCGCCCTGTTCGCGCTGGCCCGGCCCGGCGACACGATCCTCGGCCTCGACCTGGCGCACGGCGGTCACCTGACCCACGGGATGCGGCTGAACTTCTCCGGCAGGCAGTTCGACGTGGTCGCCTACCACGTGGACACCGCGACCGGTCTGGTCGACATGGCCGAGGTCGAGCGGCTCGCCAAGGAGCACCGTCCGAAGGTGATCATCGCCGGCTGGTCGGCGTACCCGCGGCAGCTGGACTTCGCCGAGTTCCGCCGGATCGCCGACGAGGTCGAGGCGTACCTGTGGGTGGACATGGCGCACTTCGCCGGTCTGGTCGCGGCTGGCCTGCACCCCAACCCGGTGGAGCACGCCCACGTCGTCACCTCCACCACCCACAAGACGCTGGGCGGCCCCCGCGGCGGCATCATCCTCGCGAAGAAGGAGTTCGCGAAGAAGCTGAACTCGTCCGTCTTCCCGGGGTTCCAGGGCGGCCCTCTGGAGCACGTGATCGCGGCGAAGGCGGTCTCGTTCAAGGTCGCGGCCTCGCAGGAGTTCGCCGAGCGGCAGCGGCGTACGGTGGAGGGTGCGCGCATCCTCGCCGAGCGGCTGACGGCGGCGGACGCCCGCGAGGCCGGTGTGAACGTCCTGTCCGGCGGCACGGACGTCCACCTGATCCTGGTCGACCTGCGCGAGAGCGAGCTGGACGGACAGCAGGCCGAGGACCGTCTCCACGAGGTCGGCATCACGGTCAACCGCAACGCCGTCCCGAACGACCCGCGTCCGCCGATGGTGACGTCCGGTCTGCGGATCGGCACCCCGGCCCTGGCGACCCGCGGCTTCGAGGCCGAGGACTTCGCCGAGGTCGCGGACGTGATCGCCGCGGCGCTGAAGCCGTCCTACGACGTGGAGGCGCTCAAGGCCCGGGTGGCCGCCCTGGTCGCGAAGCACCCGCTCTACCCCGGCCTG
>NZ_JBVIAY010000062.1:0-1328 GCF_055573695.1 Streptomyces sp. NPDC030143 | reverse complement strand
GTCATCAGGTAGTAGTTGCCGTTGTAGTAGGTCATGTACGGGTCGGCGCCGGAACTGTTCAGCGGGTTCGTGAACGTCGACGTGGCCGCCTGCGCATCGGGCGCGGCCACCGCGCTACCGACCGCGACGAGTGCGATGAGCGCCGTCGCCGTGGTGAGGAGTCGGCGGATGAGAGAGGGGCCACTCTGAGCGCATTGCCAAGCGCGCGGCCGTAGTTGTTCCACACCGGCTATGACGGGAGTACTGCTCATGACAGAGACATCCTTGTTTCGTGTCGTGGAGAGCGGGCCGGAGGGTGGGGATGGGGAGACGGCTGGCCCGTCAAAGGTCTGGAGCAAAAGGCGCCAGACCCAGCTCGTTCGAAATATGGAACTGTGTTCGTAAATTCGGCGAAAAGCTAGAGGGTGATGTGAAGGGGCGTCAAGAGGGCTGCCGGGACGGAGCGGGTGGGGTGTACGTACAGGAGACGCGCGGGCGCGCCGTTCATAACGGGAAGTCGACGCGGAACCACCTGCCTTGCTGCACGGGCGCGTCGGACTGCCCAGAGGCGGGGCGCGGGGACTTCGGCGAGCGGCGGTTCGCCATCACCGGACGGCCCTCGGCGGCGTCGCGCGGAGGTGAAGCCGGGGGCGGTGGTCCCGCAGGCATGGAGGCGCATCGAACGGGCCGGCCCTGAAGGCGCTGCCCGAGCCGAGGGCCTCCGGTGGTGGGGCGATTCGGTGCCCGCCGCCCGCCGAACAGGAGCGATCCCCTACCGCGCCGGGAGGTGTGGCGCGTCGCTCGTCGGAAAACGGAACTACCGGACTGGCCGGTTCTCTTGACGTGGTGCTAACCGGACGTTTACCTTCTGGCCGAAGTTACGTACGGCGTTCGAAATTAAGAACGGGCGTTCTCTGGGGGCTGCCCCCGTGACGCTCACCCGTCATCGGCTCAAGCTGGGGCAGCTCCGCTGATGCTGTCCTTCCACTCCTCACCCGGCTACGGCGACCGCGAGTGCCTCGACTCCACGTCACTTGAACATCGCACCCGCATAAGAACAGGAGACGCACCCGCATGCGGTTCTCTCCCGGCGGCCGGCGACATGGGTCGCCGTCGGCCCGCTCTCACGACTCAAGCCCTGCCACCCCCAGCGGGCTGCCGCAGCCGAGCAGGGCTCCTGGATGCCGCGGTTCATCAAGGAGGGAGCGGCCGGTCGGCACAGGTACAGCGACGCCATCTTCCGCCTGACGGACTGACCCGACGGACCTGCGGCACCCCTCACGCTCCTTCGCGTTCGAAGGGAGGGCGTCGGTGTCGCCGCCTGTGAGAACCACGCATCGAGAGGAAAG
>NZ_JBVIAY010000061.1:0-1373 GCF_055573695.1 Streptomyces sp. NPDC030143 | reverse complement strand
CGACTCACCAGCCGCATCCGCACCACCCTCGGCACCCACCTCACCGTCCGCGACCTCTTCGAAGCACCCACCGTCGCCGCACTCGCCGCACGTCTCGGTTCGGAGGCCGGCGCGCACGCCCCGCTGGCGCCCATGCGGCGCCCCGACCGCGTCCCCCTGTCCCCGGCCCAGCAGCGTCTGTGGTTCCTGCACCAGCTGGAAGGCCCCAGCGCCACCTACAACGTGCCGTTGGCGCTCCGCCTCTCGGGCGCGCTGGACGTGGCGGCGCTGCGCGCGGCGGTCGAGGACCTGGTCGCGCGGCACGAGAGTCTCCGCACCGCCTTCCCGAAGGGCGACGGCACCCCGTACCAGCTGCTGCTGGAGGGCGAGGCTGCCCGTCCCGTGGTCGAGGTCCGGGCCGTGGACGCCGACCAGGTGGAGCGGGCGGTCGCCGAGGCCACCCACCACACCTTCGACCTGACCCGGGACCTGCCGCTGCGGGCCTGGATCTTCGTCACGGGCCGGGACGAGCACCTCCTCCTGCTGCTCACCCATCACATCGTGAGCGACGGCGGGTCGTTGGCGCCGCTGGTCGGTGACCTGTCGGTGGCGTACACGGCCCGCCGTTCGGGGCGGGCCCCGGAGTGGCAGCCGCTGCCGGTGCAGTACGCCGACTACGCGCTGTGGCAGCGGGAGGTGCTCGGTGACGAGACCGACCCCGACAGCGTGATCTCCCGGCAGATCGACCACTGGCGCACGGCGCTGGCCGGGCTGCCGGAGCAGTTGGAGCTGCCGACGGACCGGCCGCGTCCGGCCGAGGCCAGCCACCGGGGCGAGACGCTTCCGTTCACCTGGGACGCGGAGCTGCACGAGGCGATCGTCCGGCTCGCCCGTGAGCACCAGTCGACGGTCTTCATGGTGGTGCAGTCCGCCATCGCCGCCCTGCTCACCCGGCTCGGCGCCGGGACCGACATTCCCGTCGGCACGGCCGTCGCGGGCCGGACGGACGACGCGCTGGACGACCTCGTCGGGTTCTTCATCAACACCCTCGTGCTGCGGACGGACACCTCCGGCGACCCGTCGTTCACGGAACTCCTGAGCCGTGTGCGGGAGTCGAACCTCGCCGCCTACGCCCACCAGGACGTGCCCTTCGAGCGGCTGGTGGAGATCGTCAACCCGTCCCGTTCGCTGTCGCACCACCCGCTGTACCAGGTCATGCTCACCTTCCAGGGCAATGACCCCCGGGTGGACCTGCCGGGCCTGGTGGTGGAACCGCACGTTCTGCAGGCGGAGTCGGCCAAGTTCGACCTGTCCTTCGACGTCGAGGAGCGCACGACGGCGGAGGGACGCCCCGCCGGCGTCCGGGGATCGGTGGAGTTCGCGACGGACCTGTT
>NZ_JBVIAY010000060.1:0-1704 GCF_055573695.1 Streptomyces sp. NPDC030143 | reverse complement strand
GCACGAAGGCCCACTCGGCATCGGACAGTTCATGGCGACGTATCACCCGACCATGATCCCCGACCGAAGATCATTTGACGACACCCCCTAGGGCGGCCGCACTTCACCCCGAGGCTCGGCATTCCAGGAGCTGCTTACTGACCCACGCTCCTCGATCTTGCGTGAGGGTCCGCCGGCGGAGTCGGCGGACCGTTTTTCATGATTTCTGGACGAGCAGAACCGAACCGGCCTGTGAGACGACCTGACGGCCGTCGCCCTGGACACGGACATGCGGGTACGATCCGATTGGCTCCCTCGCCTGGAAAGTGCTGTCTTCGTTGCAGCCAACAGGACCCTCAGCAAGTCCTATCGTTGCAGGTCAAGGGTACTTTCTGTGTTTCTGATCAGCACTTGGAGAGCCCACCTCGTGAAAGCGCGAGGCTAGAGGCGCTGGGCGAAGGTCTCGCAGAACCCGAGGGGAACCAGCGCCTGGTAGAGGTTGCCCGCGGCCGCGTAGTCGGCGGCCATGCTCAGCGTCGTCGCCAGGCTTCGGAGCGGCCCGTCCCCGCCGTCTGCCTCCAGGCGGGCGAGCGGCACGCGGGCTCCCTGGCCCAGAACGTCGGACCAGACGTTGCCGAGCGCCTGAGGCTCCACCCCGGTCAGCGGCGTGAACCACAGGTCGGCGTGCGACTGGAGGACGTGCTCAGTGGGCCGGAAGTCCAGGACGGCCCCGCAGTTCAGGCGCGCTCCGTCGTCGGCGCCGCCGGTTTCGGGCCATCCGGGCAGGCCTTCGGAGTGCTCAGAGCACAGGTACGCCGTCCAGGCCGGGGCCGTCCCGCCCGGAAGGGACGGTCCCTGCCGGAAGGTGGTCGTCTTGGTGGAGCAGTCCAGCACCCGGCGCAGCGAGGTGAGCTCCGGGTGGGCGGTCGGCGTGACGTCCAACGGCAACTCGGCTCCTTCGACGGTCAGACCTCGATGTACGCGACCACCACGACGGCGCGCAGCGCGGTGACGAAGTACAGGACGCGCACGGACTCGATCTCGTCGGCGTACTGACGCAGCTGGGGCCCGGTGGTATCGCCGGGGATCGGCTCGCCGACGTCCGGGGCGACGGAGATGACGACCAGGGCGCGGTCCAGGGCGTGGATCTCCGCCTCGCTGGTGATGTTCTCCAGCTGCTTGGCGGCGGAGTCGGAGAAGGCGATCCGGGCGCGGCGTGGCCCGTGCGGCTGGGCCATCAGGCGACGGCCGGGCGCTGCGCGGCGAGCCGGGCGAGGTGGGCCTCGCGCAGCTCCTCCCACCGCGTGCAGTCCTCCACCGAGGGCAGCCCGTTCTCCGCGATGTCCTCCAGGACGGCGGCGAGCTGGTCGGCGTTCTCGCGGGTCTTGGCCGCATACGCGCGGACCGCGTCGGCGGCCGCGGGCTCCAGCTGCTGCCGGGCGTGGTCGGCGGGGGCCGGCTGTTCGCTCATCGAGGGCTCCAGAGGGCAGAACTGGCGTCTGCTCCCACGGTATCGGCCGTTGCCTGCGTTCGCGAAGCCGCGTCTGTCAGTGAAGTGGGACGACCACTACCGGGAATGACGAGTCCCCCCGACAGCAGCGAGTTCATGACGGGAGCCACCGCCCCGCCACCTGGTGACGGCCAGGCGGCGCGGCAGTGGGCTCGTGCGGTGGGTCAGTGGACGATGTTGAAGGTGGAGTCGGCGCGGCCCGTCGCGGTCGAGAT
>NZ_JBVIAY010000059.1:0-2496 GCF_055573695.1 Streptomyces sp. NPDC030143 | reverse complement strand
AACACAGTGGACGCGAGCAACTGAGGACAAGCCCTCGGCCTATTAGTACCGGTCACCTCCACACGTTACCGTGCTTCCAGATCCGGCCTATCAACCCAGTCGTCTACTGGGAGCCTTACCCTCTCAAGGAGGTGGGAATACTCATCTCGAAGCAGGCTTCCCGCTTAGATGCTTTCAGCGGTTATCCCTCCCGAACGTAGCCAACCAGCCATGCCCTTGGCAGAACAACTGGCACACCAGAGGTTCGTCCGTCCCGGTCCTCTCGTACTAGGGACAGCCCTTCTCAATATTCCTACGCGCACAGCGGATAGGGACCGAACTGTCTCACGACGTTCTAAACCCAGCTCGCGTACCGCTTTAATGGGCGAACAGCCCAACCCTTGGGACCGACTCCAGCCCCAGGATGCGACGAGCCGACATCGAGGTGCCAAACCATCCCGTCGATATGGACTCTTGGGGAAGATCAGCCTGTTATCCCCGGGGTACCTTTTATCCGTTGAGCGACGGCGCTTCCACAAGCCACCGCCGGATCACTAGTCCCGACTTTCGTCCCTGCTCGACCCGTCGGTCTCACAGTCAAGCTCCCTTGTGCACTTACACTCAACACCTGATTGCCAACCAGGCTGAGGGAACCTTTGGGCGCCTCCGTTACTCTTTAGGAGGCAACCGCCCCAGTTAAACTACCCATCAGACACTGTCCCTGATCCGGATCACGGACCCAGGTTAGACATCCAGCACGACCAGAGTGGTATTTCAACGGCGACTCCACACCAACTGGCGTTGATGCTTCACAGTCTCCCACCTATCCTACACAAGCCGAACCGAACACCAATATCAAACTGTAGTAAAGGTCCCGGGGTCTTTCCGTCCTGCTGCGCGAAACGAGCATCTTTACTCGTAGTGCAATTTCACCGGGCCTATGGTTGAGACAGTCGAGAAGTCGTTACGCCATTCGTGCAGGTCGGAACTTACCCGACAAGGAATTTCGCTACCTTAGGATGGTTATAGTTACCACCGCCGTTTACTGGCGCTTAAGTTCTCAGCTTCGCACGCCCGAAAGCGCACTAACCGGTCCCCTTAACGTTCCAGCACCGGGCAGGCGTCAGTCCGTATACATCGCCTTACGGCTTCGCACGGACCTGTGTTTTTAGTAAACAGTCGCTTCTCGCTGGTCTCTGCGGCCACACCCAGCTCAAGCAGCAAGTGCTCTCACCAGACATGGCCCCCCTTCTCCCGAAGTTACGGGGGCATTTTGCCGAGTTCCTTAACCATAGTTCACCCGAACGCCTCGGTATTCTCTACCTGACCACCTGAGTCGGTTTAGGGTACGGGCCGCCATGAAACTCGCTAGAGGCTTTTCTCGACAGCATAGGATCATCCACTTCACCACAATCGGCTCGGCATCAGGTCTCAGCCACAAGGTGTGCGGATTTACCTACACACCGGCCTACACCCTTACCCCGGGACAACCACCGCCCGGGCTGGACTACCTTCCTGCGTCACCCCATCACTCACCTACTAACCGCTTGGTCCGGCGGCTCCACCACTTTCCATTCCCCGAAGGGTCCGGAACGGCTTCACGGCCTTAGCATCACGATGCTCGATGTTTGACGCTTCACAGCGGGTACCGGAATATCAACCGGTTATCCATCGACTACGCCTGTCGGCCTCGCCTTAGGTCCCGACTTACCCTGGGCAGATCAGCTTGACCCAGGAACCCTTAGTCAATCGGCGCACACGTTTCTCACGTGTGAATCGCTACTCATGCCTGCATTCTCACTCGTCAACCGTCCACAACTACCTTCCGGTGCTGCTTCACCCGGCAGACGACGCTCCCCTACCCATCACAGCCGCCGTTGGGCGTACATGCTGCAATGACACGACTTCGGCGGTACGCTTGAGCCCCGCTACATTGTCGGCGCGGAATCACTAGACCAGTGAGCTATTACGCACTCTTTCAAGGGTGGCTGCTTCTAAGCCAACCTCCTGGTTGTCTGTGCGACTCCACATCCTTTCCCACTTAGCGTACGCTTAGGGGCCTTAGTCGATGCTCTGGGCTGTTTCCCTCTCGACCATGGAGCTTATCCCCCACAGTCTCACTGCCGCGCTCTCACTTACCGGCATTCGGAGTTTGGCTAAGGTCAGTAACCCGGTAGGGCCCATCGCCTATCCAGTGCTCTACCTCCGGCAAGAAACACACGACGCTGCACCTAAATGCATTTCGGGGAGAACCAGCTATCACGGAGTTTGATTGGCCTTTCACCCCTAACCACAGGTCATCCCCCAGGTTTTCAACCCTGGTGGGTTCGGTCCTCCACGAAGTCTTACCTCCGCTTCAACCTGCCCATGGCTAGATCACTCCGCTTCGGGTCTTGAGCGTGCTACTCCACCGCCCTATTCGGACTCGCTTTCGCTACGGCTACCCCACTCGGGTTAACCTCGCAACACACCGCAAACTCGCAGGCTCATTCTTCAAAAGGCACGCAGTCACGAGAC
>NZ_JBVIAY010000058.1:1199-2693 GCF_055573695.1 Streptomyces sp. NPDC030143 | reverse complement strand
TCGCGCAGGAAGGCGAGGACGGCCGGGTTGGAGGAGGACAGCTCGGTGTAGGAGCCGAGTCCGAAAGCGGGGTTCTGCTTGCGGATCTCGATCATGCGCCGGGTCCAGTGCAGCAGCGACGAGGGCGAGGCCATGGACGCCTCGACGTTGATGACCTGGTAGCCGTGGACGGGGTCCATGATGGTGGGCAGGAAGAGCCGTCCGGGGTCGCAGGAGGAGAATCCGGCGTTGCGGTCGGGGGTCCACTGCATGGGGGTGCGGACGGCGTCGCGGTCGCCGAGCCAGATGTTGTCGCCCATGCCGATCTCGTCGCCGTAGTAGAGGATCGGCGAGCCGGGCAGGGACAGCAGCAGCGCGGTGAACAGCTCGATCTGGTTGCGGTCGTTGTCCAGCAGCGGGGCGAGCCGGCGCCGGATGCCGATGTTGGCGCGCATCCGGGGGTCTTTGGCGTACTCCGCGTACATGTAGTCGCGCTCTTCGTCGGTGACCATTTCGAGGGTCAGCTCGTCGTGGTTCCGCAGGAAGATGCCCCATTGGCACTTGGCGGGGATCGCCGGGGTCTTGGCGAGGATCTCCGAGACGGGGTAGCGCGATTCCCGGCGGACCGCCATGAAGATGCGGGGCATCACCGGGAAGTGGAACGCCATGTGGCATTCGTCGCCGCCGGAGGCGTAGTCGCCGAAGTAGTCGACGACGTCCTCGGGCCACTGGTTGGCCTCCGCCAGGATCACCGTGTCCGGGTAGTGGGCGTCGATCTCCTTGCGGACCCGCTTGAGGAACTCGTGGGTCGCGGGGAGGTTCTCGCAGTTCGTGCCCTCCTCGGCGTACAGGTAGGGCACCGCGTCCAGGCGGAACCCGTCGATCCCAAGGTCCAGCCAGAACCGCAGCGCCGAGATCATCTCCTCCTGGACGGCCGGGTTCTCGTAGTTGAGGTCCGGTTGGTGGGAGAAGAAGCGGTGGAAGAAGTACTGCTTGCGGACCGGGTCGTAGGTCCAGTTGGAGACCTCGGTGTCGACGAAGATGATGCGGGCGTCGGCGTACTGTTTGTCGTCGTCGGCCCACATGTAGTAGTCGCCGTAGGGTCCGTCGGGGTCCTTGCGGGATTCCTGGAACCACGGGTGCTGGTCGCTGGTGTGGTTCATGACGAAGTCGATGATGACCCGCATGCCGCGCTGGTGGGCGGCGTCGACGAATTCGACGAAGTCGGCGAGGTCGCCGAATTCGGGGAGGACCGCGGTGTAGTCCGAGACGTCGTATCCGCCGTCCCTCAGGGGTGACTTGAAGAAGGGCGGGAGCCAGAGGCAGTCGACGCCGAGCCATTGCAGGTAGTCGAGTTTGGCGGTGAGGCCTTTGAGGTCGCCGACGCCGTCGCCGTTGCTGTCCTGGAAGGAGCGGACGAGGACCTCGTAGAAGACCGCGCGCTTGAACCACTCGGGGTCGCGGTCCTTGGCGGGGGTGTCCTCGAAGGTGTCCTGAACGGGCTCGTTGACGGTC
>NZ_JBVIAY010000058.1:0-1104 GCF_055573695.1 Streptomyces sp. NPDC030143 | reverse complement strand
CCGGATGGGCCCGCCGGATCTCGTTGAGCCGGGTGATCAGCGGGGCGATGGTGCGGCCCTCCCGCTCGGCGGCCTCCCAGTCACGCGGTTTGAGCTGGTACTTCTCCGAGTCGAGGTACTCCTCGCCACCCTCCCGCAGGGCGGTGTTCTCGCACAGCTCGTAGCCGCTGTAGATGCCCCAGGTGGGCGAGAGCGTCGCGGCGAGGACCGCCCGCACCTCGAAGGCGGGAGGCCCGCCGTGCTGGAGGTAGGCCGGCAGGATGTCCGGCGTGTTGGCGAAGAAGTTGGGACGCATGGAGGAGGCGGACTCCCCCGAGAGTTCGGTGAGGTACTCCGTCAGTTCCTGCTTCGTGTTGCGCCAGGTGAAGTAGGTGTACGACTGCTGGAAGCCGATCTGGGCCAGCGTGCGCATCATCGCGGGGCGGGTGAAGGCCTCGGCGAGGAAGATCACGTCCGGGTCGGCCCGGTTGATCTCCCCGATGACCCGCTCCCAGAAGACGACCGGTTTGGTGTGCGGGTTGTCCACCCGGAAGATCCGCACCCCGTGGCCCATCCAGTGCCGCAGGATCCGCACGCTCTCCTCGACCAGGCCGTCCATGTCGGCGTCGAAGGCGATCGGGTAGATGTCCTGGTACTTCTTCGGCGGGTTCTCGGCGTAGGCGATCGTGCCGTCGGGCCGGTGGTGGAACCACTCGGGGTGCTTGTGCACCCAGGGGTGGTCGGGTGAGCACTGGAGGGCGAAGTCGAGGGCGATCTCCAGGCCGTGCTCGCCGGCCTGCTCGACGAACCAGGCGAAGTCCTCCAGGGTGCCGAGGTCGGGGTGGACGGCGTCGTGGCCGCCCTCCGGCGAGCCGATCGCCCAGGGCACGCCGACGTCGTCCGGGCCCGGGGTGAGGGTGTTGTTGCGGCCCTTGCGGAAGGTCCTGCCGATGGGGTGGATCGGCGGCAGGTAGACCACGTCGAAGCCCATCGCGGCGATCGCGGGCAGCCGGCGCGCCGCCGTGCGGAACGTCCCGTGCGGGCGCTCCGCGGTGCCCTCCGAACGCGGGAAGAACTCGTACCACGCGCCGTACAGGGCCCGTTCCCGCTCCACCAGCAGGGGCA
>NZ_JBVIAY010000057.1:0-3067 GCF_055573695.1 Streptomyces sp. NPDC030143 | reverse complement strand
AGATGACCAAGCTCGCCGATCGTGGATGGCTGCACAAACGGCCCGACGGACGGTTCACCGCACGCCGGTAACCGCACCGGGGCGATGACGGTCGGAGCGTAACTGGCGGGCCCCCGGCGGCAGTTGAGTTTGTGTGACGAAAAACAACGGTCTCGCCGAGGGCCCTGACGGCCTTGTCTACACCGCCCGACTGCCGCTGTCGAGCACCACCCTGAACTACCTCGCCACCCTGATACGCGGCCATTTGAAGAAGATCGGCTCGCCGTGGCGGGCCCTGCCGCCGGGGAAGATCGCGGGAATCGTGCTGGCGGTGCTGCGCTGTGACCAGCGGCCCGGCGATCTGGCCGGCGGAAACGGGGTGCACCGCACCACCGTCACCCGCTGGGTGCGCGAGGTCGTCGGCCTGCTGGCCGCCCGCGCTCCGCGCCTGGACCGCGCGCTGAAGAAGATCGCCCGATCCGGTGGCGGAGTCGTACTGCTGGACGGCTCGCTGATACGCACCCGGCGGCGCACCGGAACAGCGAACCGGAAGAACTACTCCGGCAAGAGCAAGTGCCATGGCCTGCTCGTGATCGCGCTCACCGACGACAGGGGCCGCCTGCTGTGGGTCTCGGCGGCCAGGCCCGGGCGGACCTCGGAGATCACGGCCTGCCGCCATGACCACCTCACCGACCGCCTTCGCGAGGCCGGCCTCGGCGCGATCGCCGACCTGGGCTTCGTCGGCCTCGACGACAGCAGCCCGGACACCGACCCAGCGGTGATCAACGGCTACAAGGCCGCCCGCAACCGGCCGCTCACCCGCGGCCAGAAGCTGTCCAACACGGCGCTGGCCGCCGTCCGGGCGCCGGTCGAGCACGGCTTCGCACACCTGAAGAACTGGCGGGTACTCGGCAAGGTCCGCACCGACCCGAAATGGGCGACCGCCCTGGTCCGGGCCCTGCTGGTCCTCACGAACCGCGAAGTCGCCCGCTGACGGACGCCCTTGTCGGCGGACTACCGCTCCGGACCTGCCCGAGCAGGTTGCTGCGCTCACCACCGAGTGACGGTCGGCAGGCCATTCAGTAGCTCCTCAACTCTCGTACACGAACAGGGCGGCGCACTCCGAAGCGGTGTCGGTGTATGCCGCCCTCGGGTGGGCGTGGGCATGGCGGTTACTTCGGGGCGTCATTGAACTTCGAGGTGGACCAGAAGTAGCCGAGGACCGCGAGGCCCAGGCACCAATCATCCGGACCGGCGCAGAACCGCGCCACGTCTGACTGCGATCCGTCACCGGATTCTTTGTGTCACCGCAGGTGTCACTCCGCGTCGCGGCGGGCCTGACCGCGGCGGCGGAGCAGCAGGAGGCCGCCGGCGACGGCGGTGACGCCGGTCGCGGCCGTCCACAGAGCGAGGTCCGAGGCGCCGGTGGCAGCCAGGTCCTCGCCGCCCTTCCCGCCTTGGGCGCTGACGTCCCCGGAGGGCTGCCCGGCCGGGGACTTGGACGAACCGGAAGCCCCGGAGGCACCGGGCTTGGCGGCCGTCGACTTCGGCGGGGACGGCGAGGCCGCCGCCTCGGCCGCGGTGGCCTTGTCCCGGGTGTACGCCAGTGTGCCGAAGCCGAGTTCGTCGAATCCGCCGCTGTTCGGGCCGTAGTGGCCGCCGCCTCCCTCGGGCCCGCTGCGGGCCAGCATCTCGCGGGTGTTCGGCATGGCCATGCCGCGCCTGTTGGCGTAGTGGTTGTAGACCCGCGCCCAGACCGGGCGCACCTGGCCACGGCCGTGTTCGGAGATGACGGTCTGCGCCGTTTCCACGCAGTGCGCGCCGTTTCTCCAGGTGTATGTGGTGTACGGCACGTCATAGCCCAGGTTGTACCGGGCGACGTACTCGCACGCCTTGCGGAACCTGGAGTCGTCCGCGCCGTAGAGGTCGACGCCCTGGTTCCAGGCCATCTCGCAGATGGTGCCCATCAGGCCGATGCCCATCAGGCTGTGGGCCTGGTCACGCCCGCTCTCCTGCCACTGGGCCAGGCCCACGTCGTTGTAGACGTAGGGGATCGCCTTGGCCAGCGAGCCGTTGCCTTCGCCGTGGTAAAAGTAGTCCACCGTCTCGTTGAACTTGGCCCGGTCGTCGCAGAGGATCCCGATGGCCATGATGGAGGCCATGGTGCACAGGTCCCAGTTCGCCCAGTAGTGGCCGATGCAATTGGTCTCGCGGTACATCATGTGGCGGTTCATCGGATAGAAGTGCTTGACCAGCATGTCCTGGAAACGGGCCAGGTCGAAGCCGGGGTAGCCGCGCATGAGCTCGCCGACGTTGGCGAACTGGTACCCGTAGATGCCCGCCAGGAGCACGACTTCGGAGCCTCCGCCGATGCCCTTCAGCGTCCCCGACCAGGCGTTGCAGATGTCCCGCGCGGTGTCGGCGTGTGCGGTGTCGCCGGTGATCTTCCAGCGCAGCGCCCTCTGGTAGGCGGCGTGGATGTCGCGGTAGAGGGCCCCGTAGTTCTGGACGCCGCCCCCTCCCCGGATCGGGGTCACCTGCGGGTTGGGCCGCCATGCGCTCTGCGAGTGGCGGCCGGTGGTGAGGGTGAGCTTGGCGAAACCCGCCGTGTAGGGGGCGGCGCCCTCCTTCACCTTGGCGGCCATGCGCTCGAGATCGGCCCGGGTGTGGAGCATCCCGGGGTGTGCGAAGGACGTGGGCGCCGCCGTCGCGGGGGAGGCGGCCACGCCCGTGCCGATACCGATACCGACCGCGCCGGTCGCCGCTCCCGCGGCCTTGAGCATGCTGCGTCGGCTGATCCGAAGTGTCACTGTGTCGTTCCTCGGGCTCTCGTGGGGGGACGGTGCCTACGTAGAGGGGACGTGATACGGAGCGGGAGATAACACAAAAGTGGGCGCCACCGATGAAAGGCAAATGGTCCTGCGTCCCGGGCCGTACCCTCCCGCGCGGCGCGGGCCGTCTCCAGGCGACGGCCACGTTGAACGGCGTCAGCGCGATGAGCGAGCAGATCCACATCATGGTGGCGGGGTCGGCGGAGGTGCCGCCGGACACGGTGTCGGATGGGGAGGACAGGCGGTTTCAGGATCTG
>NZ_JBVIAY010000056.1:0-3739 GCF_055573695.1 Streptomyces sp. NPDC030143 | reverse complement strand
CGGGGTCGGTGGTGACGGCGCGGAGCAGGCGTTCGAGGCGGGCGGTGATCGCCTCGACGGTGGCCTGGTCGAACAGGTCCGTCGCGAAGTCCACCGAACCCGTCATGCCCCCGGGCAGGCCCTGCGACGTCAGCCGCTCCTCGAACCCGAACTCCAGGTCGAACTTCGAGGTGTCCGAGCCCACCGCCTCCAGCTCGCCCGCCGCCCCCGCCAGCGGAAGCTCCGCACGCGTCGACTCGAAGGTGAGCATGACCTGGAAGAGCGGGTGGTGGGCGAGCGAGCGGGTGGGGTTGACGATCTCCACGAGCCGCTCGAAGGGCACGTCCTGGTGGGCGTAGGCCGCCAGGTTCGTCTCCCGCACCCGCCCCAGCAACTCCGCGAACGTCGGGTCGCCCGAGGTGTCGGTGCGCAGCACCAGCGTGTTGACGAAGAACCCGACCAGGTCCTCCAGCGCGTCGTCGGCCCGCCCCGCGACCGGAGTGCCCAGCGGGATGTCGCTGCCCGCGCCGAGCCGGGTGAGCAGGGCGGCGAGCGCCGCCTGCATCACCATGAAGACACTGGTCTGCTGCTCCCGCGCCAGCCGCGTGATGCCCTGGTGCAGCGCGGGGTCGAGGACGAAGTCGACGCTGCGGCCCCGGTAGTCGGCCACCTCGGGGCGGGGCCGGTCCGTCGGCAGCTCCAGCCGCTCCGGCAGCCCCGCCAGCGCGGTGCGCCAGTGGTCGATCTGCCGCGACAGCACGCTGTCCGGGTCCGTCTCGTCCCCGAGCACCTCCCGCTGCCACAGCGTGTAGTCCGCGTACTGCACCGGCAGCGGCTCCCACGCGGGCGCCTGTCCGGCGCGGCGCGCCGTGTAGGCGAGGGACAGGTCGCGGGCCAGCGGGCCCAGGGACCAGCCGTCGCCGGCGATGTGGTGCACGAGCAGCAGCAGGACGTGTTCGTCCGCGCCGACCGTGAACAGGGTCACCCGCAGAGGGAGTTCGGCTGCCAGGTCGAAGGCGTACCGCGCGGCCCCGGCCACGTCCTCGTCGATCCGCTCCGGCGCGGACGCCACCACCTCGAACACCGGCCGGGCCGCCGCGCCGTCCAGGATCCGCTGGTACGGGGTGCCGTCCGCCTCCGGGAAGACGGTCCGCAGGCTCTCGTGCCGCTGGACGAGATCGCCGACGGCCGCCCGCAGCGCCGCCACGTCCGGTGCGTCCGGCAACCGCAGCCGCATCGGCACGTTGTACGTCGCGCTCGGTCCCTCCAGCCGGTGCAGGAACCACAGCCGCCGCTGGGCGAAGGACAACGGCAGCCGCTCCGGCCGCGCCATCGGCACCAGCGCCGCCCGCGCCCCGCCCGCGTCACCGAGACGCGCCGCGATCCCGGCGACCGTCGGCGCCTCGAACAGGTCCCGCACGGTCAGCTCCACGCCGAGGGCGCTCCGTACCCTGCTGATCAGCTGGAGGGCGAGCAGCGAGTGCCCGCCGAGGTCGAAGAAGTTGTCGTCGATGCCGAGGCGTTGCACCCCGAGCACCTCGGCGAACAGGGCGCACAGCACGTCCTCGCGAGCGTCGCGCGGCGCCCGCCCGCCCTCGCCGTCCGTGTACCCGGGCGCGGGCAGCGCCTTGCGGTCCAGCTTCCCGACCGCGGTGAGCGGCAGCCGGTCGAGCACGACGAACGCCGACGGCACCATGAACGCCGGGAGACGACGCTCGGTCAGCTCCCGCAACTCCGCCACGTCAAGACCGTCCGCACCCTCGACGGGCACGGCGTAGGCGACGATGCGCTGGTCCCCGGGCCGGTCCTCGCGGACGACGACGGCGACGTGTGCCACACCGGGGTGGGCGGCGAGGACGCCTTCGATCTCGCCCGGCTCGATGCGGTATCCGCGGACCTTGACCTGGTCGTCGGAGCGGCCGACGAAGTCGAGCTGCCCGTCGGGGCGCCATGCGACGAGGTCACCGGTGCGGTACATGCGCGCCCCCGGCGGGCCGAACGGGTCGGCCACGAACCGCTCGCCGGTCAGGCCCGGGCGGCCCGCGTACCCGCGGGCCACACCGTCGCCCCCGATGTACAGCTCACCCACCACGCCGGGCGGCACCGGCCGCAACCGCTCGTCCAGGACCGTCAGCCGGCTGCCGTCCAGCGGTTCGCCGATCGGCAGCGGGTCGGTGCACCGGTCCACCGAGGAGACCGGGTACCGGGTGGCGAACGTGGTGGTCTCCGTCGGACCGTACACATTGACCACGGTGACGCCGGGACAAGCGTCGAGAACCCGTCGGACGGCGACCGGTGAGAGCACGTGACCGCCCGTCCACACCTCGGAGAGGCCGGAGAAGGAATCCGGTCGCTGTTCCGCCATCACGGCGAAGAGCCCGGCGGTCAGGAACAGCCCGGTCAACGCCCTCTCCGCGACGACCCTGGCCAGTTCCGCGGTGTCCAGCCTGCCGGGACCTGCCACCACGGCCGTACCGCCGTTCAGCAACGGCACCCACAGTTCGTACGTCGACGCGTCGAACGTGTGCGGCGAGTGCACCAGGACGCGGCGATGGGCACCGGCGGCCCAGCAGCCGTCGAGCGCGAGATCGACCACGTTCCGGTGCGTCACCTCGACGCCCTTGGGGCGGCCGGTGGAACCGGACGTGTACATCACATACGCGACGCCCTGCTCCCCGACACCGCTGATCTCGGGCGGCGAGTCCGGACAGCCGTCGAGGTCCACGTCGGCGAGACCGTCGTCGACAGTGACGGCGGGTGCGAGGTCCGCGAGCATGAAGTCGATGCGCTCGCGCGGGTACGTGGGGTCGATCGGCACATAGCCGGCCCCCGTCTTCAGGACGCCGAGGATCGCCGCGACCAGCAACGGCGAGCGCTCCAGCACCAGCGCCACCCGGCTGTGCGGGCGGGCGCCGCGTGCTCGCAGGTGGTGGGCGATGCGACTGGACCAGCGGTCCAGCTCGGCGTAGGTCCACCTGCTCGTGCCGTCCGCGGAGACGAGCGCGGTCGTGTCCGGATGCGCGGCGGCCGTGACGGCGAACCGCCGGTGAACGGTGTCGGCCACGATCCGGGCGTCACGGGTGTGCCCGCCCCACCGGGCCAGCGCCGCGCGCTCGTCGTCGGCGAGGATGTCCACGGCCCCGACGGGCGTGCCAGGCGCGGCGACAACGTGCCGCAGGAAGCGCGTCCAGCGCTCGAGCAGCCCGGTGACCGTCTCGGCGTCGAACAGGTCCGTCGCGAACTCCACGACACCGCCGAGCCCGCACGGCGTGCCCTGGGCGTCGAAACGCTCCCCGAGACTGAGGGTCAGGTCCACCTTCGCGATGCCGGCGTGGACGTCCTCGTCCTCCGTGACCCGCAGCCCCCGCATGGCGAAGTCGCCCTGCGCGGCGTTCTGCAGGACCAGCATGACCTGGAAGAGCGGGTGGTGGGCGAGCGAGCGGGTGGGGTTGAGGATCTCCACGAGCCGCTCGAACGGCAGGTCCTGGTGGGCGTAGGCGGCGAGGTTCGTCTCCCGCACCCGGGCGAGCAACTCGGTGAACGTCGGGTCGCCGGAGGTGTCGGTGCGCAGCACCAGCGTGTTGACGAAGAAGCCGACCAGGTCGTCCAGTGCGGTGTCGGCGCGGCCCGCGACCGGGGTGCCGATGGGGATGTCGGTCCCGGCGCCGAGCCGGGTGAGCAGCGCGGACAGCGTGGCGTGCAGCACCATGAACACGGTGACCTGGTGCTCCCGCGCCAGCCGGACGACGCCCTCGTGCAG
>NZ_JBVIAY010000055.1:0-4562 GCF_055573695.1 Streptomyces sp. NPDC030143 | reverse complement strand
CAGTGACCAGGTGGACGAGGTGAGCGACTTCACCAGCGTGGGGGCCTCGGTGCACCGGTTCTCGGCGACGCCGTCGGTGTACTTGGTGAAGCTGCGCGGTTCCACCGACGTCGAGCGCGCACCGACCAGCCGGCCCGTCGCGTTGCTCTTGTAGTAGAGGTAGTTGGATCCGTTGACGCCGGTGACGACGTGGGAGTCGATGATGCCGGTGCCCGCGTCGTGGAACACCACGGGGTCGGTGGCGGTGACGAAGTCGGTCGTGTAGGAGACGGCGATCACCGAGTACGACTTGCCCTGCGGGACGGTGGAGAACGTGATGCCGTAGGCGCCCCGGACCGGGTCCCAGTGGATGGCCGGGGCCCAGCTGTAGGAGTTCGGGTTGGTGGCGTTGACCTTCAGCAGCCGGTCCGCCGACCAGTTCACCAGGTCCGGCGAGGTCCAGACGTGGATGTTCGGGTTGGCCTTGGTGAAGCTGCCGCCCACGGGGATGTCGGTCGCGAGCACGACCCAGCTGCCGTCGCGCAGCCGGTACACGAACGGGTCGCGGATGCCCTTGGTGCCCGCGGTGGGAGTGAGTACCGGGTTGTTGTCGTTGAGCGGCGTCCACTCCCGGCCGTCGTCACTGACCGCCAGGTGCACGGCGTTGACGTTGCCCGCGCCGCTGAGCGACTCCTTGAAATAGCCCATCACATAGGCGGAGTCGGCGTCCGCCGCCGCGGCCGTCTGCGCGGGCACGGCCACTCCCGTGGCCAGCGCCACCAGAGCGACGAGGAACGCCGCTCTCCTGATCAGTCCTGCCAGCAAGGTCTTTCCTCTCGATGCGTGGTTCTCACAGGCGGCGACACCGACGCCCTCCCTTCGAACGCGAAGGAGCGTGAGGGGTGCCGCAGGTCCGTCGGGTCGTTCGTCAGGCGGAAGATGGCGTCGCTGCGCCCTGTGACGTCGGTGATCGTTTCGAACTGCAGATGGAAGGCGTGGTGCTTGCTGCCGTCGGGTGAGCGCACGAGTGTGGGGAGCGCGCACCTCGCGCGTACCTAATCGGGGAGCGCGGGGTCATTCCGCCGCCGTTGAGTTCGGTCCGTTCAGACCGGCCGCGCTGTGCGGGAGGTATCTGCTGGCCGGTCGAGCCCTTCCCGGTGACGTGCGTCATCAGACAGCCCGGGTCGGCGGCGGCAGCCCACTGGGGTGTGCTCACGACGTGAGCCGTGAGAGCAGGCAGGCCGCGACCGATATCGCCGCCGGCCGGAAGGGAACCGCAGCCCTGTGCGTCTCTTGTCTTCGTGCGGGTGCGACGGTCAAGTGACGGGTGGAGTCGACGCACTCGCGGTCCGTCGTGCCGGTGGAACGGGCCTAAGCCGGGTGAGGAGCGAAAGGGCAACCTCGGCGGAGCTGCCATGGCGGGAACCGATGACGGGTGCACAACACGGGCAACCCTCCCGTTCGTTCGAAAACTCGAACATCGTACGTAGCTTCGGCCAGAAGGTAGACTCACCGCCAAGAACACGTCAAGAGAACCGGCCAGTTCGGTCAGATCGTTTTCCGGCACACAGGGCATCCCACTCCGGCACGGGACGGAGCCGACCCTGTCGCCGAGAGGCAGCAACCGAATCGCCGTACTCGGGAGGCTGTTGCTTGGGCAGGGTGCTCAGGGGCAGTCCGTTCTACGCACCTCCACGCTTGTGGGACTACCCGGTTCTGCATCTGAACGGTGTCGCCGATGCCCGTGCACAGCTGAACCGGCCGGCGAGCCGTCGGCCGCCTTCCAGTCGTTGGCGTCGATGGCCCGACAGGGCAAGCCGAAGGATCGCCAGGTCGGCGAAGTCGGCCTGCGGGTCCACGCCTTGGGCATCCCGCCCCAGGGGTTTCACGGCGAGCCGGGCCCCTGCGTCATCGGTCACAGGCCATGTCGCACGGTGACGGCGAACGCGCCGGGACCGGAACCGACCACGCCGCCGCAGTCCGGCCACCCCTCAAGGTTCCGCGCCACGCCTGCGGGCAGTCCGACGCACCCGCGGGGCAAGGCAGGCGATTTCCGTTGTGTGCTTCCTGTTATGAGCGACGCGCCCGCGCGTCTCCCGTCCGCCGGCAACCCAGTGGGCCGAACCCCTTCAACCGCCTCGGCAGAGACAGTCACGTCGCTCATCCGTGCTACTTCCGTGATCGGGACTTACACCGAAGACCGTACAGATCCGCCCCTCGCCGGCAGGCGCCAACAGACAGGACCGGAACCGAGCACCTGATCCTGCGGGCCGGCACTCCTCTGATGGCGGTGTACACGAACACCGCACCCTGAGGCACTGACTTCCATCCGATGTTTCTGATCGACATCTATCCGCAACCCGCAAACCGCGCTAGGGTTCGCGGCGAAAAGCGCCAATACATCGGATGGCTGGCAGAGTTTTCTTATGTGAGGACGGGTTCGTGGACATCACCAGACGACAACTCGGCCGGCTCGCCGCGGTCGGCACCGGGGCGTTCCTGCTCCAGGGCCTGCTGCCACCGGGCACGGCGGCGGCAGCCGCACTCTCGGCCGGGAAGTGGGGGGACCAGGGGGACGGCACGTACGTCAACCCCGTCCTTCCGGGTGACTTCAGTGACTGGGACTGCATACGGGTCGGCTCCGACTACTACGGCATCACCAGCACGATGCAGTTCTCCCCCGGCATGGCCGTCCTGCACTCGAAGGACCTGGTCAACTGGCGGACCATCAGCGGCGCGGTCGACGATCTCACCCGCATCGGGCCGACACTGAACTGGGACCGGATGAACCGCTACGGCCGTGGCGTGTGGGCCGGGGCCATCCGCTACCACGCGGGCCGCTACTGGGTGTACTTCAATACGCCCGACGAAGGCTTCTTCATGACGTCCGCCGCGTCGCCGGCCGGCCCCTGGGAGCCGTTGACGGCGCTGTGGCGGACCTCCGGCTGGAACGACGTGTGCCCGTTCTGGGACGACGACGGCCAGGGCTACCTCGTCACCACGCACTTCTCGGACTCCTACAAGATCCACTTGTTCAAGCTGTCCGCGGACGGCAAGTCGCTGGTCGGCCCGTCCACCGTCATCCACCAGTCGCCGCGCAGCGAGGCCAGCAAGCTGTACAAGATCGACGGCATCTACTACCACCTGTTCAGCGAGGTGAAGACCGAGGGCCGGGTGCTCATGATGAACCGCGGCTCCAGCCCCTTCGGCCCCTTCGAGACCCGACAGCTGATGCACGTCAACACCCCGGTCGACCGTGATCCCAACCAGGGCGGACTGCTGCAGACTCCGGACGGCACGTGGTACTTCGTGACCCATCACGGCCACGGCGACTGGGAGGGGCGTCCGCTGTCCCTGCTGCCGGTGACCTGGGTGGACGGCTGGCCGATCATCGGTGAGGTGGGCTCGGACGGCATCGGCACCATGGTGTGGACCGGCCGGGTGCCCGCCGGCGGCACGCCCGGTCTGCCGCTCGACGCGCTGCCGCCCGTGGTGACCAGCGACCGGTTCACCGACACCCGCCTCAAGCCGCAGTGGGAGTGGCACTACCAGCCGCGCGCGGGCTACTGGTCGCTGACCGAACGCCCCGGCCACCTGCGGTTGAAGGCCTTCGCACCCCTGGTCGCCGACAACCTGACCAAGGCGGGCAACACCCTCACCCAGCGGGTGCTGCGCACGGCGGGCGGCGGGACGATGACCGTCCGCCTCGAACTCGCCGGCCTCGCCGACGGCCAGCACGCCGGGCTGTGCCACTTCGCGGCCACCTACGCGGGGCTGGGCGTCCGGCGCTCCGGGACCACCACCACGATCGCGCACAACGCCGGCGGCACCCTGACCGACGGTCCGGCGGTCACGCAGAACGCGGTGTGGCTGCGCACCACCTGGGACGTCAACGGGGTCAGCCGGTTCTCCTACAGCCTCGACGGGAACGCCTTCACCGCGTTCGGCGGCACCTACCAGCTCACCTGGGGCGGTTACCGCGGTGACCGGGTCGGCATCTACACCTACAACCCCAACGGCACCGGCCACGTCGACGTCGACTCGGTGCAGTACACCATCGCGCCCACCCGGGCCTACAGGTGCGTCAGCGTGCGCAGCGGCAAGGTCACCAACGTCTCCGCTGCCTCGACCGCGGACGGCGCCGCCGTGATCCAGTGGCCCGACAACGGTGAGTCGAACCAGCACTGGGCCTTCCAGTCCACCGGCGACGGCTATCACACCATCACCTGCGTCCGCAGCGGCAAGGTGCTCGACGTGGCGGGGTCCTCGACGGCGGACGGCGCACGGGTCGTACAGGCGACCGCCGACGGCCGGACAAGCCAGCAGTGGCAGCTGCGCCCGCTGACCGGTGGTGCGTTCACCGTGGTCAACCGCAACAGCGGCAAGGTCCTCGACGTCAACTCGGGCAGTACGGCCGATGGTGCCCCGCTGATCCAGTACACCGACAGGGGAAGCACCAACCAGCAGTGGACCTTCCGCCGCGTCACCCCCTAGGGGGTGTCGTCAAATGATCTTCGGTCGGGGATCATGGTCGGGTGATACGTCGCCATGAACTGTCCGATGCCGAGTGGGCCTTCGTGCAG
>NZ_JBVIAY010000054.1:0-5184 GCF_055573695.1 Streptomyces sp. NPDC030143 | reverse complement strand
TGGAAGTCATCCGCCCCAGAGCCCCGCGCATGGCCGAACGCCTGGTCAACGACATCTTCGACGCGCTCGATGAACAGACGGTCGTGGTCCCAGGGACTGGCACCCTCGACGTGATCGTGCCGTCCCTGGCCAAGTCGCTGGCCGCCGTCCACGAACAACGCAAGGCTCTCGAAGCCCAGACCCAGGCTGCTGGAGGCCCACCCTCTTTCCAAGGTCCTGACGTCGCTGCCCGGCGTCGGCGTCAGGACCGCCGCAGTCCTCCTGGTCACCGTCGGCGACGGCAGCTCGTTCCCAAGCGCCGCCCACCTCGCCTCCTACGCCGGTCTCGCGCCGGCAACCAAGTCGTCGGGGACCTCGATCCACGGCGAACACGCCCCAAGAAGCGGGAACCGGCAACTCAAACGCGCGATGTTCCTCTCCGCGTTCGCCGCTCTCCACGATCCCGCCTCCCGCAGCTACTACGACCGCTGCCGGGCCCGAGGCAAGACCCACACCCAAGCCCTCCTCCGCCTCGCACGCCACCGCATCAGCGTCCTGTTCGCCATGCTCCGCGACGGCACCTTCTACGAACCACGCACCCCCGAAACGGCCGCCGCATGACCGACCAGACTTGACCAAGGACATAGAGGCACCCCCCCCCGCATCGGCCCGGGTCAGCGCATGAAAGCGAGGCGACTTCATGGATCGCACCCGCTCAGACCCGGGTACGCCGTACGGTCGTTCCACGGATAGCGACTAGGCAATGACGCCGGGTCAGGTGTAGGAGGGGATCCGAGGATGGTCAACGCCCGTACGTACCCGCTGTGGCGGGATCTCGCGATGCGTGAGGACCTCCCCAAGGAAGCACTCAAGACAGTGATCGGGGCCTTGTGCGCCCCGGCGACGACGCCGGACGGTTTCCACGCCCAGGCCGACCAGTGGCGGGAGGAAGCACTCAAGGCCGCGCTGCCCGCGCTGCTGGCCCGGACTTCCGCCAAGCGGCTGCGCGGCCAGCTCCTGGTGCACGCCGACGAGAAGACGCTGGCCGCCCTGGCGGCCGACGGCACCGTGACCGCCGCCGACGTGCCCGCCATCCTGCGGCACCGCCGGGCCTGGGCCGGGCTGATCTCTGCGCTGGCACGGCACCCCGGCCAGGTCGAGGCGGCAATCGCACTGTTGCCCCGCCTCCCCGGCCACGAGGTGGAACAGGTCATCCGGGACTGGGACCCCGACCGCTACACCCGCACCAAGGGCGCGGCGCCGGCCCCGCCCGTCCCGCAGGAACTGTTCGACGCCGTCCTGGAAGTCTGCCTCACACCGCTCGCCGCGTACCTCCTTCACCCCGAGCCCGAAGAGGGCTGGGAGACGGTGTCCGCGTTCTTGAAGGACTGGTCGCTGGAGCTGGGCGACAACAGTGCCTGGGCGATGCTGGCCCGGTGTCCCCAGCGGTGGGCGCAGCTCACCGCGCACCCCGTGCTCGGGCCGGCTGTTCAGCACCTGCTGCTGGACCAGGCCGAAACACAGGCCCTCGAGGACGCCCGGCTCCGCGCCGCCGACCCGGATGGCGAGGAACCCCCCGCCGACCCGGCTCCCGCTCTCAGCGACGAACTGCTGCTCGCCTGCCTTCCGGCCTTGTGCCTGCCCCAACTGGCCGACCTGCCCAACCCGCAGGTGACCGCCCGCCGGACCCTGCACCACATCGCCAACCGCGTCCACAACAACCCGCGCCTGGCCGGCCTCGCCCCCGACCAGCTGCACGCGGCCGCCGACGCTCTCGTCACCCGCGGCCAGCTGCTCACCTGGGCCGACAAGCAGGAAGGCGACCACGAGTTCGACGGCCGCGTCCTACGCCTCGCCGAGGACCTGGCCCTCCTCAGCGCCAACCCAGACCACCTCGCCGGGGCCTGCGCCCAGCTCGCCCGGCTGGATCAGCCGGCCGTTGTCTCCCCCACGCCGAGCCGGACCCTGATCCGCGTCATCAACAACACAGATCCCGACCACGACCGCCCGGCCCGGCTCCTGGAACGCCACTACGAGCACCGCCGGGTCCAGGCACTCGTCACCCTCGCCGCCAACCCGAACACCCCGCACGCTGCCGTCACGGACGTCCTGAACGGGCTGCACCCAGCCGAACTGGCCTGGATCGCCGAGAAGGCCGGCGGGCCCGACTGGTTCCTGGCAGCGGCGGCCGCTGTCCCGGTACCCGAAGACGAGCACGACGGTGTGGTGCGGCTGCTCGACGACGACGAACTCGGCAAGCACCCCGACCCCGCGGCCGTCCTGCAGTCCTGGCTCGACTCCCCCGCCACCGGTGAGATCTTCTCCCGCTCCGAGGTCTACCGCGCCGTCGTCAAATCCCGCCACCACACCCTGGAGCACCTGCGCCAGATCCCCGCCGACGAAATCCTCGCCCGCCACGAACCCGAAGTCGCCCTGAAAATCCTGCTGGACCACTGCGGGCGCAGCACCGACCGATGGGAGGCCCTCGCCGCCGCCATGACCTTCGACTACGACGGTGAGAAGATCACCTTCGGAGAGCTCCTCGACTCCCTGGCCGGCGCGACCGCGGAAACGTAGGGGGGAACAGCACAGCGCCACGGCGCTCCCCACAGCGGGCACGGCCAGGGCCTCTTGCTCTGTTCCCACCGGTGCCTCACCATCTGTGATGAGACAACTACGGCGAACCTAGGGGTGGGGCGATGTCGTCGGGTACAGGCGGGGATTCCTGGGCGGATAAAGCGCTACCCAGCGTGTTGACAGGCTTGTCCAGACGGTAAAGGTCGCCCCTGGGCGGTCACTGGGTCAGACCCCTGAGTCCATCGCCGTGGCCCAAGCACTAGCCGACGGCCTCATTGACGACGACCGGTCGACTTGTCGGTGACCGAGACGCCCGAGTCGTAGTCGCTCGGCCTCGCCAAATGCCGTTCCTATGGCCGTTTGACTCTGCGTGATGACGGTCACATTTATGCTGGGAGCCGCAGAGGGGGCGAACGGGACGGGAACGGTCTCCGTATGGCCGGTTCATGCCAGGAGCCGGTTGTGCGCCACTACTGGTGAGATCTTCCCAAGCCACAAACGTACAAATGTACTGCCGTGGCTGATCGAATTCCATGAAGCACGCCGGGGCAGGGGAACGGGTGGAATGATGGCGGAGGAGGTTCGGTCCCTCATGGGGGAGACGGGGATCGAAGTGGATCCCCGTTCACAGGTCCACGACCGCGACTGGATCACGCGAGTGGTTGACCGGGTGTCGGCGACGCTGTCAGTCATGGTGATCGGACAGGTTTCCTCCGGAAAGTCGTCATTGATCAATTCGCTGCTCGGTCGGAAGCTGCTGATCACCGACAGCAAGCCGACCGACGGTGTGGTTGCAGTCCTCAACCCGCTCGACGAATCGGCACCGGAGGAGTACGCGGAACGCATCTGGCCCGATGGCACCGTCACCCGATTCGAATCGATCGCCCACGCAGTGGGCTTTCTGCGGCAGCAGGAAACGTTGAGCGAGCAACAAGTGGAGTGCCGGGAAGTGCGGTTGTACCTCCGCGTCCCACTGCTCCGCCAGATTCGGCTCATCAGCACACCCGGCCTGGGAGATCGCTTGCAGGCCTTCGAAGACGTGACTCTCCGCTACCTGAGGGAGGATGAATCGGATCTGGTCCTGTGGACCTTCTTCCCGGAAAGCGCTGGCAACGCCGGGGAGGTCGGCGTCTTCGCCCGGGCGCTTGCGGATCGCAAAGCGGCAGTTCTGGGAGTCGTAACCAGGTCCCTGGAAGATCACGACGACGACCCGGAATACGACCCGTACCGTGATCCGCAACTGACCGGACCCGGTGGTGTGGTTGACGCCCTGCGCGACAACCTCGGGGCCTATCTGAATGAAGTCGTGCTGTACGACTCTCATCAAGCACGACGGCTTGTTGCACGCCGCCAGCAGGAGCCGGCCCTGGCATCCGACAGTGCCTTCCAGCGCGAGTTGGAGCGCTGCGGATACCTACCGTTGCGGCAAGCGTTGGACGACCTTGTCGGTCCGTTCGGTGAGCGAATCGAACGGTCACGCATGCGGCTGTTGCTCTTGCGGTGCAGCGGATATGCCAAGGGACTGGCCGATGTTGCGGACACCGTGAAGACCGAGTGCGAACGCCGCCGCGTCGTCAGCCAGGAGTACCTGGAGGAGTGGGCTCGCATCGAACGCGAGGTGATCGAGCCTGCCCGCGTGCAGATGCGGGACGACGTCCGGACGGTCGCCACGCAGCGAGCTCCAGAGCTCGCCTCGCTCTATGGTCGCGCCAGCGCCGACACGGTGTTGGAGCACTTCACTCTGGTGCAGACACTGGTGGGCGCGGCTGCGAGCTGGACAGGCGCTGTCGAGTCCGCCCCTGATCGCCTCGACAGGTTGATCCGATCCGCCATCCGGCGGGCCGAGCAGGAGAGTTCATTCTGGGAGCGCACCAGCACCGACGGCGCTTCGGTCGCCGACAGGCACCTTCGACGGCTGCAACAGGATCTGCGGGATGTCGGGCTCGTGATTCCCGCCGGAGATGGCGGAGGTGAGACCCCCGCCATGTCACTTGGCCGTCCGGGATCCGCCGCCCAGGAGCCCACCGGGGCAGCTACGGCCACCACCGCATTGGCGGCCGCCACAGCTGCCGCCGCGGCGGTCAGCACGCTCTCGGCCCAGCAAGCCGCCAAAGAAGCAGCGAAACAAGCCTCCAAAGAAGCAGCGAAACAGACCACAAAGGCCACTGTCGGGGCGGCGGCAACGCTTGTCCTCACCGTCCTCACGGCCTTCGACCTCTTGAAGCTGGTCAAGGATTTCGGTAAGGACCGTGACGCCCTCGCCAACAAGCTCCGAGCGCGGTACGAAGCCGAGGAGGCAGCTTTCGCACGCCACATCTTCGATCACCTGTGGGCCCCGGTGGAACGCCGGCTCGAGGAGATGCTCGCCGGCCCACGGGCCTCACTCGTCCCGTACTCGCAGGACGTCGCGCTGTGGGAGGAGAGGGCTGTCCAAGCACAGCGGCTCAAGAACCGGCTGACGGAACTATCCAACGACTTCACGGAGCGGGCGGGGCGTTAAACGTGAGCGGAACGAAACCTCGTACAGCTCGGTTAAGAGCTCCTAACAGAAGTTGTTGATCACGTGACTGTCCGCGTGGTTGCTCGTTGGTCTTGCCGTGGGGAAGAGGGAGTCGCGGCCGTGGATCG
>NZ_JBVIAY010000053.1:0-12085 GCF_055573695.1 Streptomyces sp. NPDC030143 | reverse complement strand
CTTCCGCAGGTCCCGATGCAGCCCGAATCGAATGACGTCAATCGCCAAGGCCATCCTCACACTGGAGCGGCAACGCTGAAGAGGCTCATTGAGCCAGACCCGGGCGCAGGAGTCCACTCCCTCGAAGCGCACTACCGTCGGCATGTCCTGCCAGGAGTCCGGCAGGTCGAAGACGCGGCGGTAGTCGCCGGTCTCGTTCTCCTGTGGGACGAAGGGCGGGTCGAGCGGGATGGGGTAGGCGATGTTGAGGTAGACGGGCCGGCCGTAGCCGCGCAGCTGCCAGTGCGAGGGGACCGCCACGGCGTCCCAGGAGCCGTCGTCGAACTCCGGGTCCTGGAACCCGTCCGGCTCGGCCCGCAGCGCCGACGAGAACCGGAACGCCCACTGCCCGTTGAGGTCGATCCGGGGGGCGTCGGAGTCCAGGACCGCGCGCGGCGCCAGCCGCCCGCGGCCGGGCGTGAAGTCCTCGAAATAGCGTGCAGGCATGCCAAATGTCCTCTGACGGGCTGGGGTGATGCGCGCGACCGTACTATCGAAGGCGTGTTGCGGGAAGGTGCTCCCGCCACTGCGGTCTCGGCGGGCGCGCCGGCCCGGATGCCTGCGGCGGGGCCGGGTCTACGCATTCTTCCGCCGCTGGCGCGACCACGGTCTGGTCCGCGAGCTCCACGACCGGCTTCGCCGCAGGGTCCGCGAGCAGGCCGGGCGGGACCAGGAGCTGAGCGCGGGCGTGATCGACTCCCAGTCCCTCAAGGCGGACGCCGTGTCGGGGCCGACAGCCGCGGGTTCGACGGCATCGCCTTCCGCGACGAGCACCAGAAGTTTCGTCCGCCTCCATACAGTTCCCCTCTCCGCGTCCGCCCCCGGGTCGCCCCGTCACACCAGGCGCTCGCACCAGGACACACATCCGGTGGAGGTACGGATCAACGGCCCGTAAGTGCGGGTCGAGCACCGAAAAAAAGTTTTTCGTTTTCAACCAATCGAATCGGCCCTCCGCTCCGTATCACTGTCCGGCGGCGGATCCACGACACAGAACTGCCACAGCGCCTCACCAGGCTCCCGCCTGCCGCACGCCCATCAGCGCCAAACAATCCCAGGAGTAAATGTGCGCACCCGTACAGCCATCACAGCCGTCCTGCTCGCCCTCGCCGCTACGACAGCCGCCTGCAGCAGCGACAAGCCCGACCTCGCCGCCTGCAAGGCCGCCATGGAGAAGCAGTACAAGGACGCCAAGAAGAGCGAACAAGACAAGCGCCCCGACGCATGCGACGGCGTCGACACCAAGACCATGGACCAGTACAACCAGGAAATCTTCGACGACCAGACGACCAAGTAAGTCGAGGACGTGGAGACCTCGACGCCGGCTTGAGACGGATCCGCCGGAGTCGACAGCGCCTGCGATGGGACTCAAGGCCCGCGGCTGCCCACCAGGCGAGGCGTCAGAGCAGGTGAAAACGCCGAGAGCCCCGGTCCAGACGGGATCTGGACCGGGGCTCTGTCGGGTGCCTTCGACGTTCTTCGGCAGCAGTTCGTTGTCGATCGGGGGGCGGTGGGTGAGCCCGGGGCGGGGCCAGCTGGGGTTGTGCTGGCCGGGGGTGTGCCGTTGGCGCGGGGTGTGGTGGTACGGCGGCTTCTTGCGGTGGATGGGGAGGGGACGCTGTCGGCGCTGCATGTGCGGATCGCGGCGGAGTTGGCGGGTGTGTCGGAGCGGACGGTGTGGCGTTGGCTGGCCGATGGACGCCGGGGCCATGTCGAGGCGTGGCCGCGGCAGGACGTCGCGATCGCTTCGAACGAAAGTTTCAGCGGGTGGACGAAGACGTTCACCGATCCGCGGCTCTGCGCGGCCATCGTCGACCGGCTGACCTTCAACGGCGCCATCATCCAGACCGGCACCGAGTCCTACCGCCTCGCACATACCAAGGCGCAGGCCGAGCAAGCCGCCGCTGGCTGAACAGGAAGAGCCACACCGAAATTCCGTTGCGGGATCTCTGCAGCAACCCGACTGTGTTTTCACCTTGCAGACCCACCCTGAGTGGTCACTCGCCTGTCGAAGAGGTGCTTATGTCAGCCGTTGTTGTCGTCGGTGCGGGAATCGTTGGCTCCTCGGTGGCCTACCATCTGGCACGCCAGGGCATCCCTGTGACCCTGCTCGACCAGGGACCGTCACCGGCTACGGGGGCGACGGGCGACTCTTTCGCCTGGATCGGTGGCCATGGAGGGGACTGGCCCGGCGGAGCGCAAGACCTGCGTGGATCCGTACTTGCGGACTACCGGCGACTGGAGACCGAGCTGCCTGACGTCACCGTCCGCTGGACAGGCTCGCTGACCTGGACCGACGCCCAGGCCAACGACTCTCGGTTAGGACCCGGCCGTTTCTGGGTCGGAGGAAGTGACATCGCGGTGCTGGAGCCCAACCTGCGCAACCCTCCCGAGCAGGCAATCCATACCCCAAGCGACGGGGGCGTCGATCCGACAGCAATGACCAAGGCCCTCCTGGATGCTGCTCGCGCCCACGGCGCAATGGTGAACCACAACTCGATCGTGACTTCCCTGAAAATGGCGGGCGAACGCGCCGTGGGGGTGCTCTCCTCCACCGGATTCCACGCCGCCGACACAGTCGTACTCGCCGCCGGAACCGGCATCCCCAAGCTGGCTGAGCCGTTGCTGGCTGGTCTGCCCGTTGCCGCATCCCCTGCCTGCCTGGTGCGGCTCACAGCACCGCCCGGCCTGGTCAAGACCATCGTGGCCAGTTCGGACTTCGAAGTCCGAGAGGTACGCAACGGCGACCTCTTCCTGACACTCCCGCACGTTGAAGACAAGTCAGCGACATCGTGTGAGCAGGCCACGCAAGACGCGCTCCGCCGCTTGCAGTCCCTCTTCCGCGGAAGCGACAGCTGTCGCTTACTGGGCTATCGCATCGGCAGACGACCGATGCCCGCTCAAGGACCGATCATTGGATACGTGGCACAAGATCGATCCGTCTACGTCGCCGTCACACACTCGGCCATCACCTTGGCACCCACCGTCGGGCGACTCGTCGCCGACGAACTCCTGACCGGCAGACCAGCCCCCGAGCTACGACGCTGTCGTCCGCGCGGTCTTGCCCAGTAGCAATGCCGCACGACCCGGGCGGACACGATCACGCGCCCGGTGACATCAATTCTCTTGACATTGATCAAGGGAACCAGGGTCTTGGTGGCTCCCGAAGTCACCGCGAAACGACATCCGCAGACGCTCACACAGCCAAAGCTTCGGAGTCGCCGCCAGCAACGCCGTTGAGGATGGACCGAACGTCCTCATCGAGGTAGTCGCGGGGATCCAGAACGATCGGCATGCTTGCGTCGCGGGCATGGCCCGCGCGCCATTCGAGGTGGTGATGAGGCTCGTTGAACGTCCCCACCCGGCGCTCACAGGTTCCCCAGACCTGCTCCCATTGGTCCCCCTCATGGCGCGCTGACCTGCGGACGATGCGAGTCCGACGAACGGGATTCGCGGACCCACTGAGAGTGGAACACCACAGAGTGAGGGGTCTTGCGCAGACGCGTGCGGATTCTGCGGCCCTGCCGGTGAGTACCCGTACTCATGCCTGAGCGCGGCCCGTGGTCCACCGTTGAGATCACCAACGGACCGACCCGAGGAAACAACCGATGCCGACTGCGCCCCACCCCCGCCGTGTCCCGCGCCTGCGCCCACTCCTTGCGCTTGCTTCGGGCAACTGGCTCGCCCGGGGCTATCTGGCTGTATTCGCCGTCTCCTTCACAGCCATGTTGCTCTTCCCGGAGAGCGCCTTCGCCGGGAGCCCTCTGCTGCTGACGGCGCCCCTCTCCTTCCTGTGCATGTTCCTCCCTCTCGACCCCGGCGCCGAGGTCGACGGGGCGGCCGACGCGACGGCGGTCGCGGTCTTCGCCGTATGCCTCCTCCTGTGCGCCCTCGTGAACGCTGCCGTGCTCGGCGCCCTCGCCACCAGGGCCGCGACCGCCACATCGGCCGGAGCGCGTGAGCCCCTCCCGCACGTTGCGGACCCGGCTGAGCAGAAGAGAACAGACATGACGGCCCCTGAAGGCACCCGCCCGCAGGGGGTTCGGGCCTTGCTGGCGCCTGCGGTGGACAACTGGCTCGCGCGTGGTTACCTCGCCGTGGTCGCGGTGGCGCTGGGGTTCTTCCTGTGCGCCGAGTTCGTGCTGTCGGATCCCGGGTTCGCCGGGATCTGGCCGCTCATGGCCACGGCGCCGTTCAGCATCCTCGCCATGGCGGTATCGTCGCCCGTTGCGTACTACTCCTCGCTCGCCTGGTTGAGCCCGTTGATCTTCTCCATCGGGGTGGCACTGTCCGGGCTGGTCAACGCCGTGCTGCTCGGCCTGCTCGCACGCAGGCTGCGGGCGCGGGAACCGCGCCCGGCCACCTGAGGGAAGCGCCGGATCAGTCGGCCGGACCCAAGTCGTGCCGACTGAAGAGGCGCATACTGCGCCGCGGCGTCCGGGGGGATCCACGAGCAGGGCGCGAGCGTCGACGAACCCCCAGCAGTCACCCGACCCTGACCCCTCCGCGCATTCCGGCACCTCGTGGCTGTGCCACTTTCACGGGGAGTCGTTTGGAGGTGTGGCTTTGTTCACGAGAACGGGTTCTGTGGAGCCGCGCGCTCAGTGGCGGGATGTGTGTCGCTACGACCAGAACTCGTCGTACGCCTTCTGATCGGACCAGAGGTCCCAGCCCTCGGTGATCCTTCCGTCTCGGATGTGGAAGACGATCACGTAGTCCATGTCGAGCTCCTTGCCTTCACGCGAGGCCGTGACATGGAGCAGGGCGACCGTGTGCTGGTCGTTGGCGAGCACATCATGGAGTTGCGGGCGATACGTACCCCCTGAGAGCTGGAACTCCTTCTGGAACGCAGCGAACGCGGCCTCACGACCGTGGTACTCGCCGGCCAACGGGCTCTGGCCGGGGTTATGCCACACCACATCGGGGTGGAACACCTCCGCCAGCGTCTCCATGTCGCCTGCCGTGAAGGCGGCCATGGCCCGCTGAAACACGGCAATGTTCGGATGATCAGTCATCGCAGCCTCCTCTGGGCTCTGGCCCGCGAACGTAACCGGAAGCTGGATGGACAGCCGCAGGCACACCGGGCCGGCCGGACCCGCCTACCCGATCGGGCGCAACGGGAGCCGTGGCGACCTCCGACATCTGCGCGCCAGCCCCCTCTGGACAAAGACGCTCTCGTTCGAGGCGTCGGTGGCGCATTTCACTGACCACAGAAGTTGAGCCAGAGCCCGTCCACCGACAGCACCTCGACGTCCGCGACCGACGGAAACAACAGCTCCTTCAGCCGGAGCACGACCTCTTCCACGGCCCCGAACTCTCAGCCCAGCCGCCTTGTCCACGGACCATTTTCGGGCGACTTCATGCACGGCACGAAGGGACCCAGCTGTCACTCAGAGTGGCCACTCCACGGAAGTTGAGCCAGAGCCCGTTCTCGTGAACAAAGCCACGGCGGGGGATGAGGGGCAGATGACCGGGGACAGTGATGCGCTGTCGGCGTCGGCCGCCTATGACGGCGACTCTTCCTGTATTGGTGCCGCGCGGCGCCTGGCCATCGGCTTCCTCACCGACGTGCAGGCCGTGTACGGGCTGCCGGTGTCCGAGCGGGCGATGGGCATGACGCAGCTGGTGGTCAGTGAACTGGTCACCAACGCGGTGAAGTACGCGTCCGGGCCGCTCATGCTGGATCTGCAGATCGTCGGCGGTGCGGTACGGGTTTCGGTGTGGGACAGCGACCCGGTCCTGCCGGACATCGCCGCCACCGACCCGCAGCGAGTGGGCCGGCACGGCCTGGAGATCACCCTCGCCGTCAGCCAGGGCTACGAAGTCCACCGTGAACCGGTCGGCAAACGCGTCACGGCTCTGATCGCTCTGGCCGACGACCCCGGCGGGAACATCGCCGGCCGCACCGCGCCATAGGGCCCGAAAGGGAGCCGGACAGGAGGGAGCTGGGGCCGATGGACGGAGGCGCAGGTTCCGCTGCTTCACCGGTCCCCAGCTATGAGGGCTGGTGCCCATCAAGGTGGCGATTACACCGTTTTCACCGGGTGGGATGTCCTGGTGCCGGACATGCCTGCGGGGCCCCGGGTGCACCCGGGGCCCCGCAGTGTGGCGCGTTGCCGCTTGATGGCTACCAGCGATACCAGCGGCCCTTGCGGCCGCTGGTATCCGCCGTCCGCACGACGAAGCCCAGCAGCCAGACCACCAGCACGATCACGGCGATCCACCACAGTGCCTTCAGCGCGAAACCCGCACCAAACAGAATCAGAGCCAGCAGCAGAACCAGAAGCAGGGGAACCATAGTTATCAACCTCCGAGGCACCGGATGCCCGATCAATCGAAGAACACACAGCCGATTTCCCTGGTTTCTTCACCGCTGTTACGGACACTCGACGCACTTCCGCCACCGCACACACGGTCCGCGCGATCTCACGGGAGAGGCTCCGGCGCCGCGATCCCTGACAAGCGCCGCCTCACGGACCGGGGAGATGGTCCGCATCCGTTGACAACGCACGATCACCGGGCGGCCCCCCAGCAGCGGTTCTCCACCGATGATCAGCGCCCGCGCCATGGCCATCATCCTGCGCCTTCCCCGCTCCCGACCGCAGCCCGGGACACCGCGTGGCTGCTACTGGAACGCCGGGCACGACATCCCGCGGCTGACCTGAGGGGGCCACAATGTGACGTTCTGATCGTCTGGCGCGCTGAGGAGAGGGATCCCCTGTGCGGTCTGGGTTCTGCGCTCCGTGGAGGGGACAAGCGGGCGCCGACGTGCAGGGGCAGGCTCGTTCAGTCCCCCGTGGCGGGGCTGCTCCTGCCCGCCCTGCGGCTTCGGCTGCCCGAAAGGCAGGACTAAAGCCCCATGTGGGCGGAGTCGAGGACCACGCGCGAGACGTCGATGAGACCGGCATCATCGAGTCGGTGCAGCACCGCCTCATGCAGCCGGCCGCAGACGCCGGCTCTCGACCAGATCAGGAACCGGCGGTGGGCGGTCGACTTCGAGATCCCGAAGCACGGCGGCAGAGCCCGCCAGGCGTACCCGCTGACCAGCGCGTAGATGATCGCTCGAGCAGCGTCTCATCAGGCGTGTCCTGCGTTCCCCCGCCCTGAGACCGCACCTTCGACGGTGGGATCGACGGCTTCGCGATCTCCCACAGCCCGTCCGGAACAATCCAGCTCCACGTACCCCGCCCCATACACGTCTTCGAGGCCGGGGACGCCCGGCTCGCCCGCTTCCTGGAAGGCCTGGTATCAGCGGACGTCCTCCTTGACGAGCACCTCCAGGAGAAAAATGGTCGGCACCATCAACGGTCATCTCCGGACTATCGGGTCGAGTTGAGAGTGACCGGCAACGATGGCGGCTATCCCGTGTTCACCGTGGCGCCAACGCGGCTGCATGGCATCCGGCGGCCGAAGAACATCATCTTTGCCTCGTTCACCAAGCCCGACATCCGCTTCCGGTCCTCGGTGGACAACGACATCGAGATCGTCAGAGGCAACCCGGACGACACCCTCGTCTACGACCGTGAGGTCCCCATCGCGGGCCTGCGCTGGCGTGACGGTCCGTCGGTACCCCGCTCGGCGTCGCAGGCCGGGCAAGAGGTGTCGGGCGGGCAGTTCGGCGTGGGGGAATCGTCACGGACGAAAGCCGGGGTCAACCGAGTGCATGAGTTGTGCCCGTTCTGGCCCTGTTCTCGTATAGCTACCGCCAGGTGGCGTGTAGCGCTGAGTAACTACTTGGGTCTGCGTTCGCGCTGCTGGAGGGCGGCGAAGTCGGCGTGCACCGCCTCGCTCTCTCTGACCGAGCGTCACTCTGATTACAGAGAGCTACTCGTCACTTCGCCGTAGCTTCGGGAGAACAGGGCCGTCTTGGTGTCGATGGCGTCGGACACGAAGGGGCAGCCATGGGGACTGGTCCAGGCGTCGCGGACGCGACAGGTAGTCGGACGGTTCGGGCGGCCTATCGGCGAGCCGACGGTCGGCTGGTCGAGGCCGTACTCGACAGGATCCCGGTGGACGAGGTGGCCGGCGGACAGCCGGTACGCGAGTTCCGTTGGTACCGGGCTGGAAGCAGGGCGGCTTCGACCAGGCAGCGGGACCATCGTGACCTGGTGCGGGTGCCGTACGGGCGGCGTTCACGGTAACGAACCCGTCCTCCCCGCAGGGCAGGCCCCGCAGGCGCATGAGAACTCAGCCGAACGGGGATTACAACTGGGTGAAAAGCAGGGGGTACGGCAACGTTTGGTACCGCGGGCGGCTGCCCCACTGGTTACGGGGGCTGCTCGTCCTCGCGGCCGGATGGGGAGTCCTGCTCTGCGGTCAGCAGGTCGCTGAAGGCTACGGAGCGACCATGGAGTACCGCGACGCACCGGTCTGCCAGGGCGGGGGCCGGAGCGGGGACGGGGATGAGGGGGAACTCTGCGTGCGGCGCGAGGCGGGCACGGTGCTCGACCGGCGGACGGGTGAGCGCTGCACGTCCAACGGCACGAGCGGCGGCACGACGGGAGGCATCACCACCGCAGGCGGCGGAGGCGGCGGTACGACCTGTACGACGTACCACAACCTGAAGGTCCAACGGCCAGGGGGTACAACCTGGTTGGGCGTGGGGTCGGAGACGTACGACGACGCCAGGAAGGGTGACCACGCCGAAGTCCGGTTGTGGCAGGGGGACGTCGTGGAGCTGAGGGTTCGCGGCCACATCGACTCCTACGCGCCCTCCTCGCAGCAGGCGGTTCTCCCGTGGCTCGCGCTGGGCTGCCTGATCCTGGCGGGCGGCGCATGGGCATTGCTGAGCGCGCGGCTCTCCGGCCTCTTCGCCTTCCCCAACTTCGGCTTGCTGGGCGTGGCCGTTGGGGGTGGCTGGCTCGGCTCCATGGCACTGTTCGGCGGCCACCCCGTGGTCTGGGTGTTCGCCATCATGTGGACGGGCCTCGCGGTCTTCTGGACCCTGAGTGCCTGGCGGGACGGGTAGCAGCAGCCCGTTCGAGCCTCCAGCGACCGGACCGCCGCCGGTGAGTCAAGTCGGTGCACGGGGTGCGCGGGGTGGTGAACTTACGGCCTGGGGTCGCCCGAGCCCCGCATCCAGCCCGAAGAATCCGACAGCCCGGCTGGACAAACCTGAGATGTGTCGGCTTCGTGTCAGTGGGAGTGTGTCAGTCACGGTTGAGCAGGGAAACGCTGTTCCTGCTGGTCGTCGGCCTGTGGCTGGAGCTTGCCACTGACACGACGGTGGTACTTCGCGACCTTGCGGCTGTCATGGGTCGGTACATTCCCAGCTGGCTCACTGCCACGAAGACGGCACATCTCACAGTGGCGATCCGGCTCCCCAAGGCGGAGTAAGCCACTCGGCATCTCGAGGCTGATCGAAGGGGCCGGTTTCCTGAATTCGGGAAACCGGCCCCTTCGTGTGTCGTGGCGCAGTATTCGCACGGCACCGTCATGCGTCGACGTAGCGGCTCTGCACGAACGGAGTGAGGCGGGAACGGCCCGGGCCACGTTCGGCACGGGGCTGAAGCGCCGTGAGCCGCGGTGCTGCGGGAGATCGCGGAGGGGCTGGTCCAGGGCGGCAAAAGGGGAGGCGCTCTTTCGTCCAGCGCTGCCGGTCCAAGCGTCCGACGGGCAGCAAGCGCTGATTCGGCCGCTTCCCGCCGCATGTCCGACGGGGCGCTCGACCAGTGGTGGTCGAGCGCCCTCATTCAGCGGACTTTCCCTACACGCTAAGCACCGATCAGCGCGTCGTTCCCACTTCACGGACAGACGACTGTCATTTTCCGCCTCTCCTGCGGCGCCGCAGGGTGAGGATTGCGAAGATGAGAAGCCCGATGATGATGATGGCTATGGTGGCTCCGACGCTGCCCCCGACAGCGGCGCCGGAACGAGCAAGCGGTAATGACATGTCCTTCTCCTCAGCCTGTCACAAGCCGGTCACATGAATAGGCCGGCACCCGCGCCCATGGCCCAGCAGGCCACGCCGATGCCCTGATCCATTGCTTTGGAAGCGCCGAGCAGCTTTGCTCCGACTCCCACCTTTCTGCCTACCGCACCCACAAGAGCTCCGGCGGCAATCGAAGACCCGCTCTTTCCTTGCATGGCCCCGCCTGCAGCCTCCATACCGATCGATGCAGCGGTGAGGCCGGCCGCTACGAGCGCGCCGCCGGGTATGAAGATGGAGGCAAACCCCAGCGCTTGGCCGCCGTAGCTGAGCCATTCCCCCCGGACAACCCAAGGAAGTCCAGGCCGCTGGGCTCGATGCGGTTGACGGGGTCTCCGGCGGCGTAGGCGTAGGGGTTGCTTTCCTTGCCGGAGGGGTCGGGCTGGGTGAAGCGGCCGAGCTGGGGGTCGTAGTAGCGGGCGCCCATCTTGTACAGACCGGACGGGTCGAGGTAGGTGCCGGTGTAGCGGTAGGGCTGGTTCGTGCCGGTGGTGGTGCGTGCTTCGCCGTAGGGGCCGTAGCTGTAGGTCGCGGTGCGCTTGCCACCGGCGTCGACAAGGCCGATGACGCTGCCCTGGACGTCGGTGAGGTAGTACTGGCTCGCCCCGCCGGTCGTCATGGCTGTCAACGTGCCCGAGGCTTCACGGACGAAACCGGTGGAGTTCTCCACCGTCATGCCGGTCGCGGCGTTGGTGAAGGTCGAACTGCCGCGCATGAGACGGTCGTTGTTGTCCACTCCGGCGATCACACATCGACGGACTGAACACCAGATTTGGGGTGCGGTCGACCACTGTCTGCCGCGGCCAGCCGCACCCCCAACGCGCTACGCCCACTCCACGCCCAGCTCCCGCAGCGCGTCCAGCTGCTCCGCTGTGAGCTTGTCGCGCCTCGATTTGGTGTTCGAGACCCATACGCCCAGTTTCACGACCACCGGCTCCGTCTCGCCGTCGACCGTGATCTGTTCGCTAGCCCCGCGTGGTACAGGCCGCTGGCCTTCCCGTTCCACCCACTGCGCGAGGGCCGCAAGGCCGCGCTGAAACGCCTGCTGCGCCTTACCCGGGCCCTTCGTCGCACGCATTGCCGCAGGGGCCGGAGACGGCGCCTGGGCGGGCCGGCGCCTGGGCGGGCCTCACGCCCGGCTGGGACAGCCGCTCCTGCTGCTCGGGAAGAAGGTGCGCCCAGGTGACCGGGTTCTTCTGCCGCTGGAGCCACTTGCCCAGGCAGGCCCGCCTCGTCCAGCCACACGCCCAGGTTGCCTGGCAGCCTCGTAGCTCTGGCGCGACCGTCTGCGGCTGCACGACATCCCTCGAAGTGAAGTGCACAGTCCACGTCGGCTCACGCATCCTGGCGCCCCTCTCAGTGCGAACACGGCCTACTCGCGGAACTGAACATCGCTTGTGCACGGCCGGTCAGTGACCGTTGTGGGAGTCAAGCCGGGCGCGGCTCCTTCACCGGCAAAAGCGGCGAACGCGTCATCAGTAGGGGGTGGATGCATCAAGATGGACGGTTGCGCGGCATGCGGGATCCGGAAGCTGCCCTGTCCGACTGACTGCCGCCCGAGCCGGTCCGCGGCTGGACCGCGCCTGGACTGGTCTCCGAGAAGCTAACCACGCGTACGGCATTCGTACGCTATCCGTACGGTGAACGTACGTGCTTCGTACGTTCCATGGGCTAGGGTGTGGTCGGGAGGTGTTCCATGTCCGAGTTGTTCGACGCGGTCGATGCGCTGGTGGCGTCCCGGTCTGTGTTGCCGCCCCCGGCGGAGCGCAAGCGGCTGCGTGCCGCGCACGGCCTGACGATCGACGAAGTGGCAGGCGCGCTGAAGGTGCGGCGGGCCACGGTGTCCGGTTGGGAGGCCGGCAAGACCGAGCCCCGCCCGCCGGAGCGCGACGCGTACGCCCGGCTGCTGCGGCAGCTCGCGGAGCTGTACCCCGCCCCCACCAGCTCGGCCGCACCCGAGCAGGACACGGCGGTGCCCGAGATGTTCACCAGCGAGCCCGTCCCCGCTACGGAAGTCCGGACCGCTGCGGCGCCGGTCTCCGAGGCTGGGGCCATGACCGCGACCGAGCACACCCAGACCTCTGCCTCCGTCGCCCCAGCTCCGGTGGCTGCGCCCAGTCC
>NZ_JBVIAY010000052.1:0-15041 GCF_055573695.1 Streptomyces sp. NPDC030143 | reverse complement strand
GAGAGACGCGACGACATCCACGAAGCGTTCCTCGGCCTCGCCACATGTCTGATCACCCACCGCCACGTCCAACGCCTTTGTTAGGACCTCTAAGGCCCGCTGCACGGTTGGTACCGGATCGGCTCCGCAGTGCCTCTCTCGACCTGTTGCAGCGGGGACACCGACTGGCAATCGCGGTGGAGGGCGGCGGCTCGGATATAAGCCCGTTGCAATCCGACCTCTCCGAAGTCATCGATCTATGGGCCGAGCAGACACCGCAGGTAATGCTGCTTGGGGCCTACTCCTCCGGCAAGACCAGTCTGATGGTTCGACTGCTTGGCCTGGACTGGCTCCCCGTCGCCAAGACGCCGACCACTGCCGTCCCCACTGAGTTCCGCTTCGGCCCCGAGCCGAGGGGCGTGTTGCGTTTCCGCACCAAGGTCCGCATCGCACTGCCGCTGGAGACGGAACACCGTACCCGGAGCAATGCCGAGGTCCTCGCCACCTGGCTCCGCTCGCCGGACGCCTTTGGCGTGCGGGAGGTCCATGAACTCACAGGTGGTGATCGTACGCCGGTGCTGGCGCCGGGCCTCCTGACCGAGCTGGAACAAGAGCTCGCGAACCGTGCAGACCAGCCACTGCCAGCTCGGACGTTCGAGCTCACACTCCAGCGCCGGGAGCCGGTGGTGCTCGCCCTCGAGGAGCCGGGAGAGTTCGCACGTCACCTCACCGATCCAGGTCTGGCGCCTCTACTGCACAAGGCCAGCTGCGAGATTTCACACCCCGCTCTGCGCCACCTCAACTTTCTGGACACCGCTGGACTGTGTTCGCCCGTACCGCTGCACGCCGACTCGTACGCGGAGCTCGTCAGGCGCAGGCCCGATGCGATCGTCGTGCTACTGGACGCCCGCCGTCCCGACTCCTACACGAACAACGCGGCATTGGAGGCGCTTCGTCGGTTCGTCCAGGTGCCGCGTGACTACGACCGGGTGACGTTCGCCTTCACGTGGTGGGACCGCGAGATCCGACGGCTGATGAGCGCCGAGGACTACTCGACCGGGCCCGAGCGGGACTTTGGCTCCCGTCCCCAGCGGGAAGCCACGGCTATCGAACGGGCCACCGAGCTCCGTGCTCAGCTCGGCCACCTGCTTGAGGACGTGGTGGGGGTCCCACTTCCTGGCGAACCGGTGACCGTTTTTCTGGCCTTGGCGGCTTCGGTCCCGGAGGAGATGCGCGCCGGTCCCGGCGATCTGTGCCGTCGTCTGCGCGAGGAGTTCGAAGGAGAATGGGGCGTCCGGATGTGGCGCGACCGCTGGAACACCGCCGTCGAGTTCGGCCCTCGCCTACAGGAGGCGCACAGGCAGGCGTACGACGAGGCGGCTCTGCGAATGGAGCTCTCCGCCGCTGACACCAACCGTGAACAAGAGGCACAGCGGATCGTGCGAGCCCGGCAGCAACTGGGAACCGCTGTCGCCCGCTCCTGCTGGACCCTGACGCAGACCGTCAGCTCGCTAGAGCGAGAGTTGCTGGCGGGCATCGCGGCGCTGCGGACCAAGAAGAGCGTGCTGCAGTACGTCGAGGCCGGGTATGCCGAGGCAACGACCAGGGCCCTGACCGTCCTGGCCAACACTGCGGCGGCAGAGCGCCGGACGATCGCTGAACTCATCCCGGAGGCAGCCGCGCTGGAGCCCCTTGCCCTCGACGCGGAGCTCTTGGCGCTCGACCACGCGACGCGACACCGGGTCATGGCGCTCTTCACCGGTGCCGGGTACCGGCTCAAAGCCGCTTCGGACGTGGTGTTCGGCGGGATCAAGGAGCTGACCGTGGCGGAACGCGAGGCCGCTCGTGAAGAGCTCAGGAGTTGGGTGAGACTAGTGATCGACACGCTCACCATGGGGGTGCAGGGCTGGGCAGCGCGTGCTCGGATGGCCGAGAGGCAAGCTCTGTCACGGCTGGAGAGACGCGCCCAGGTGCTGACCGCCGACCAGGCAGAGGCCGAGCGCCTGCGGACGGCGTTGTACCAGCGTTTGGCCGACCTTAAGCGGCTGGAGGCGGAGGTCAATGCGTTCGCTCATGACATTGAGAAATTTGTGGCGGGCCGCGGCACGACGGCGGGGACACTGGCCAAGGGACAGGGCCAGGAACTTGATGGTGTGGCGGGCTGGCCACGGTGGTTCGGAGCGGCGTGGCTGGGCGCGTGGCAACGGTTCGCGGTGAAGCGGCCAGGTCGCCCTCGTGGCGAGTGAAGGGCTTGGCGCGGGCGCGGGTAGGTCGTGGGACCGTCGGGGCACATAAGGACCCCGGAAATGGTCATTTACGCCCTCGGACGGCCCGGATGACTTCCGCGGCCCCACTGAGCACCCGCGCCCGGTGCTCGGACCGTGTGCCGTTCATCGTGAGGCGGTTCACGAGGACGGCTGCTGCCGACACGACTGCCGTGACGGCGACGACGACCAGCGCTCCGAGCAGCAAGGGATCCATGAGTGTCCTCCACTCCTGCCGACGGCTAGGACGCTCACGGGCAGCAGCGTTGCGGGAGGTGAAAAAAACAGGCTCCAGACGCCGCCCAGCAGCTGACCGCTTCGACGGTATCCGACTGGGTCAAAGGCAGAAGCGTCCCCAAGGACTTCGAGAGCCTTTGGAGTCTGGTGTCAGTCCTGCTCTCCTGGACCGCTGCGGCGCCCCCAGGGCGCAGCCATGAGGGTGCGGCCTGGTGGAAAGCCAGGAGGGCTGAGTGGAGGGAGCTGTGGAAACTCGCCGCCGCTGGGTCCTCAACACCACCGCTTACGGAGCAGTGCCCTCCTCTGCCGTGGCTCCGGATCCGCCAGGTGGACCCAGTGCGCACCCTGGAGGTGCATCCCGCGATCGACCCGCGCAGCGGCCAGGCCCGCGGTGTGAGCCCTCTGCCGAGCACTGTCACGTTGTTGGGTGGGTAGGTGTCTGATGGTGTGTCGTGGCCTGGTGGAGCCCGGTTCCGGGCTGTGCTCAGGCTGCGGTGGCGAGGCTGGCGACGCCGGTGATCTGCTGCCAGATTGCGAAGCGGACGGTCATCTCGGCGCGGTAGTCGTGATACTGGAGAGCTCTGGGAGGGGAGGGGCGGCATGCTCGGTGCTTTTCTCATCACGGGAATCCCTTTTGCGTTGCTATTCCTTGGCCTGGCCATCAGCCAGTTGTTTCCCGAGGACTGGCGTCTGCGGTCGAGGTATGTGGTCCTGAGGCAGAGCGAAGCGCGCTTGGCACGCGAGGTCGCACGGGTGCTGCGGGCGCGTCGCCTCCGCGAGTTGACGATCCTTGCCGCCAGCCAAGGACCCATCGGGCTGATCGCCCAGGGCTCGGGGCTCTCGCCCCGACTGCGCACCGTGCGACGGCGAGTGCCGAACGCCTGCAGTTACTGCGCGGTCGAGAGCGTCGTCCGACGGCTGCCTGCCCACGTCCTCAAGTCGGTGAAAGGAGGCGCCGACCACGTCGTGGCGGACTTCCGCCAGAGCCTCGGCTCACAGCCGCATGCCGTCAGCATCCACATATACCGCGGCTTGCAGTGGTCGGTGGAAGCCATTCCAAGCCGGAGCAACTCGCCGCGTTACGAGCCCGTGGCCTGCCCCGTGCACATCAACGCTGCCACAGAGCTGCCATAGGCCTGGTGGGAAATCTGCCACCTGCCAGCGACCCGTGTAGCCGACTGCCGCATGCTCCGCATGCGGGGAGGCGCTTGTTCGACGAACGTGCTGAGCTCTCGGCGCTGACAGTCGCATGCGCTGCACCAGCGTGGCGTTCAGCGGCTCCCGGCTGCCCACCCGGCGGAGAACGAGCAGTGCGTCCACGAATACCCGCGTCGGACCAGGGGAGGATGCCGGCGACCGCGCTGCTCGCCGCCTCGGCAACGATGCCTCGGGCAGGAGTCCCGCTGCTATTGAGGCTGGTCTGTGACTCGCCTGCTCGGGTGCGCACTGTTTGACACCCACGGCTGAGCTGGTCGTGCCCTGTGCTCCCACGAAGTTACGGCGTCGGCGCCTACGTACGAGTGAAGCCGCAGCCGTCGGACGAGTTCGGCACGGCGTGGCCTGGTGCGGCGTCAGGCGTGCTCGGACCGCCGGTGCGATGACGGGATCCGGCCGGACACGGGGGCTGAGTACGAGAAACTGCGGAAACGTGGTGCACATTCGGCGGGCTCGGCGGGCGATGATCACGGCGGAGGTCGACCGGGAGCTGCCTGGCCTGAGCGAGGGCGAGCACCGCCGGGTGCTCGAGGAGCGGCTGCGGGAGCAGGCGGCCATCGTGACGGAGGACTTCGTGTGGCGGCGGGAGCAGGCCCGCGCGGAGCAGGCCCGCCGTGATGCGGCCCGTGCGGCTGCCCAGGAACGGGCGGAGCGCGAGCGCCAGGCCGCGGCCGACGCAGAGGCGGTGCGCCGGGCCCTGCCGTGCGAGGACTGCGGGCTCCAGCGGTCGGCCGGCCTGTGCGAGGAGTGCGGTCGGTGGCGCCAGATCAGCTTGGTACGTCAGTGGAGCCCCGAAACGCTGGTGCGCTGGCACCCAAAGAAGTGCTTACAAACAGCTGCGCCCCTGCATGGGTGCCGCTCGCTGCGGAAGTTCACGGCAAGCCGCTGCTGTTGGACTCAGACACGGCTCTGCTGAGCACCACCATCGGGGCACATGCACATCTCGAACACCAGTGCCAGTCGGGCCGATATCCTGCGAGCGAGGTGACGGCAAACGTCACCCGGAACAGGAACCACGATGACCACTCCCCCACCGATCACGGAACCCGACCCGTCCGCGCTGACCTGCCCCGGTGACCGGGTCGGCCTGTGCGCCGTCTAGCCGCGCGCCCGGCGGCGTACGCGGTCGGGTGAAGACGCCCACGCGAGAGAACCTCTGTGGGCACCCGCGCGTAGTGCCAGGCATGAGGCAGATCAACGAGGCACATGTAGCAGCGCCGGGCCTGGCCGTAGTGGAGGTCGCGGCCGCCGATGACGAGACCGCCTTCGCGGTATAGGAGCTGCTCGCCGCGCGATGCGCCATCGCGCCGACGGACCGTACGACTCGGGAGCCCGGCGAGCCCGGTGTACGGCTGCGCTGCTTCCTGGACCTGCGCCAGGAGCCCGACACGTAGCGCTGCGGGCAGCGGCCACGCCCCGCTGACCCGCCGTGGTCGGAGTCATGGTCGGGGCTAGCGGCGACAGCGTGCGGTCGGTCTACCCTGGTGGTGTGCTTGAGGTCGGGCAGCTCCGGCGGGGCTGCCGAAGTCGGCCCAGCCCGCGGCCAAGCGGGCCATCCAGGACATCTACAACGCCGAGAACAAGGAACAGGCCCGCAAAGCCGTCGCCATATTCGCCAAGCAGTACAACGCGAAGTACCCCAAGGCGGTCAAGAAGATCGTGGACGATGAGGACGAGCTGCTGGCGTTCTACGACTTCCCCGCCGAGCACTGGGTCCATCTGCGGACCACGAATCCCATCGAATCGACGTTCGCCACCGCGCGGCTGCGGACCAAGGTGACGAAGGGTGCCGGCAGCCGGGCCGCCGGGCTGGCGATGGTTTTCAAGCTGGTCGAGTCAGCCCAGGCCCGCTGGCGGGCTGTGAACGCACCCCACCTCGTTGCTCTGGTCCGTGCCGGGGCCCGCTTCGAACGCGGCCACCTCGTCGAACGCCCCGAGACCTCTCGGCGTGAGCAGCCTCAGCCGATCCGCAGAAGTCGGGAGGATCTCAGGCACTCGGGCGCCGTATGTGCAGGTGGCCATCGCGGGGGAAGGAGGGCGGTGCCGCGGGCAGGATGGTGTCGAAGTCGTAGCGGCTCTTCTGTGCAACCCGGCACGATGCCAGGTTGTCCACCTGGTGCAGGAGTTCGAGACGCTCCAGCCCGTCGGCTTCGAAGGTGTCGAAGGCCCAGCTGGTGAGGGCCTCCAGAGCGCGGGAGGCCACTCCCCGCCCGCGAGCGTGCGCCGCGGTCCAGTAGCCCACTTCGGCCGCCGGTTTGCCGGAGGTGACTTCCTTGAGGACCACGTTGCCCACCAACTGTTCGCGAACTGAACCGGGTTGTGCCTCAAAGACGGCGAAGCCGAACCGGTCCCCCGCTGCCCAGCCCTGCTGCTGAGCCTGCACCCAGCGTGCCCCGTCGGCATCGTTGTCCACGACGGAGTTCGCCCACTGGCGCAGCACGGGATCCCGGCTCACCTCGACCAATGCGGCAACGTCGCCCATGCGCCAGGGGCGAAGAACCAGAGCACGAGAGACCGGCGACGCGGCCACCTGAAGTACGACCGGGGCACTCATCAACCGATCATATGCGGCGGCGTTTTCACCCGACGCCAGCCGCGTCCGCCCCATGCCGCCTTGCGACCGCCCCGTCATTGCCGTGTCCGGACGCGCAGAGCCTGGACGGAGCAATCGAACACTGGAGCGAGACTCTCCGGGGCCGGCCAGCCGTTGACCACTGCGAGCAGCTGGAGGTACCGCTCCCTGTGGGGGTCACTCACGCTCTCCAGCCTAGTCGCCAGCCGGCGGCGAAGCTCAACGTCGTCGGGGCGGCCGAGGATGTGCGCGCAGTGCGCCGTGAACGCCGCGACGATCGGATCGGCCTGGGGCGAGGCCGGGTCGATGTCGGCGGCCAGGGCCGGGCCGACCTGGCCACGGACGACTGCGGCAATGTCGCGTCGCGGGCCCATCATGCCGCTTCGGGTCTGCTCGGCTGCCTGGTCCTCGGCCATCCGCCGCACGACGTCGCGGAAACCCGGATCCAGGGACATTTCGGCCAACTCCACCCACGCCTGGACCTGCTCTGCCTCCGGGTTGTCGGGCAACTCGGGGGTCATCGAGCGCATGACCCCCACGAATGCGGGGGCGGCGTCAAAACCGAAGACGGCGTCGAGGAAATCCCCGATCAGACCTCGGCGCTCGTCCTCGGAAAGCTGGGCCAGCCGGTGCATGAGTTCCGTCTCCTCAGGTGTGGATCCGCGCTCGGCCACCGCCATCAGCACCGCGCGCCGCAGGCGCAGGACGCGGATCTGCACTGCCAGTGCTTCGGCGTGCGCCGCGGCGACCTCGGGAAGCGAGAACTCACGGTCCACGACCTTGCGGATCGTGGGAAGGTCCAGTCCCAGCTCGCGCAGGGTCCGCACGAGGTCCAGGCGTGCGACGGCGTCGATGCTGTAGAGGCGGTAGCCGGCCGGGCTGCGGTCCGTCGGCGCCACGATTCCGCGATCGGAGTAGAACCGAATGGTCTTGACCGTGAGACCGGTCCGTCGAGCAAGTTCGCCGATCGAGTAGAGCGTGTCGCCGTCCATGACCCCACCTTTGAGCCTCCCCCTACGGGAGACTCAAGTCCCTTCGCCGGCCAGCAGGCAACCATTCCTCTTCCTAGGGCGTACTGCTGCATGTTGTCCGGGGCAACGGCGCGACGATGTCCTCTGTGGCTGAGATGGCTGTCGCCCTCGCGCGTATGTGGTTGAGACGGGCTGCGGGCCCGGCCCTGACGCTTCGTCGGAGCCGGGCGAGTTCGGACTGTCCCTCCTGGCGGTGGCCCGGGGCACGGTTGCGACAAGAGCAGGGTCATCGCGCGCAATGTCGAGTGCGATGCGCTCGTCTTCCGGGACGATCCGGTGAGGCAGGGCGTCTGCCGGATATCCCTCTTCGCACCTGGAACGAAAGCCGAGCCGGTCGACACCCCGTGTCGTGCGTAGACGTGTGGGAAGTGGTGCTAACGCAGGGCGTCGGCCAAGAGGTGCGCGGTGTCCGCGATCAGTTTGTTCTCCGTCGCGGCGCCTTGGTCGAACTTGCGGGACATGATGGAGAGGACCAGCGGGGTGCCGTCCTCGGTCCAGGCGATACCCACGTTGTTGTTGGTGCCGTAGGAACCACCACCCGTCTTGTCCGCGACGGCCCACGAGGACGGCAGCCCCGCGCGCAGACGGGTGTTGCTGGTCTCGTTGTGCAGCAGCCAGTGCGTGAGCAGCGCGCGGTCGGGCCGGCTGAGCGTGTCGCCGAGGACGAGCCGGGCGTAGGTGCGGCCGATCGCGCGCGGGCTCGTGGTGTCCGTGATCCGCCACGGCTCGCCCGAGTTCAGCTCCGTCTCCCATCGGTCCAGCCGGGTCACCGGGTCACCGAGGGAACGGGCGAACCGGGTGATCGCCGTGGGGCCGCCCAGTTCGCGCAGGAGCAGATTGCCCGCGGTGTTGTCACTGTGGCGGATCGTGGCGTCGCACAGCTCGGCGATCGTCATGCCCGTGGCCAGGTGTTCCTTTGTCACGTCCGAGTTTTCGACCAGGTCGGCCGCCGTGTAGTGGATCCGGCGGGCCAGCACCTCGCCGTCGCGGTCCAGGTCGCGCAGCACCGCGGCGGCGGCGAGTGTCTTGAACAGCGAACAGATCGGGAACAGCGTGTCGGCACGGTGCCGGATCGTCTCCCCTGTACGGACATTGAGGGCGTACACCCCCAGCCGGGCCCCGTACTGCTCCTCCAGCCCGCGAAGACCGGTGACACCGTCCGAGGCGCGGGCGGGCACGCCCGTGAGCAGGGCCGTGGCGGTGGCCGTACCGGCCACAAGCAGCGTGCGCCGGCTCATCGCAGAGGTGAGAGGGCCGCTCGTGTGTAACATCATGCACTCCTTCATCAACGTGCGTCAGCAGTTCCGTCAGTGATCGACGCAGTGCCTCGCGCCCTGGTTGCGTCAGTCACCTAGCTTCTGTCTCTTTGGTCATCGTCGGGTCCTTATGAGGATGGCGGCGAGGTGGAGTGCGGCCTGGTAGGCGATGGCGAGCTTGTCCGTTCGCGTGGCCACGCCGCGCCACTGCTTGAGGCGGTTGATGCACCGCTCGACGGTGTTGCGCTGCTTGTAGGCCTGGGCATCGAAACCGGGCGGGCGGCCGCCTCGGCGGCCCCTCCGACCGCGGCTGGGCTGGAGGGTCTGTGCTTCAAGCGCCTCAATGAGCCGTAGCGGCGGGTGCGGTCGTGGCTCAAGTAGCTTCACGTACGGCCCGCCCGAAGAGGGGGTGAGCGCGCCCTGACCGGCGGGGCCTGGTTCTCCTCCTACGACAGCGTGACGGTGACCTCGGCCTCCGGCCTGTGAGACGTGTTCGCCGTGGCGATTGGGGATGAGCCGTGGTGACGCGATTCCCAGATTCTCCGCGGCCTTCGGTAAGCGGCCTCTTGGCGGACCTGAGTCCTCAGCTCAGCTACGTAGCGAAATCCGCTCCCGCGGCACCCGTGTTGGCTGGTGATCACTCGTACGGGATGATCCCGGTATGCGCGATCAGGAGGGGCTGTTCGAGGCCGGGCCGGCCGAGGGCAAACAGCCGCCACATCGTGCGGCGGCGGGTGGACAAGACGTTCCAGCCGCGGACTCGGCCGGTTCTCCTTGGCCGCGCGGGCACCGGTTCGCCGACCGGACCCGGGCCCGGCATGCCGTCCACGCACTGCTGACGGCGGGACACAGCCGGCGCTCGGTCCAGCGGCAGCTCGGGATGACCTACCGCACCGTCAAGCAGTTCGCCGACGCCACGACGCCGGAAGAGCTGTTCACCGGTCAGTGGCAGAACCGGCCCTCCGTCCTCGACGACTACAAGCCCTACCTCGACGACCGCTGGAGCGAGGGCTGCACCAACGCCTGGAAGCTGTGGGAGGAGATCGTGCCACTCGGCTACAAGGGCAGCTACCAGCGCGTTCGCGCCTACCTGCACGACAAGCGCACCTCACCGCAGCAGGTGACCGGCCGGCCGCCCTCGCCCCGGACCGTCGCCACATGGATCCTCCGCCGTCCGGACACCCTCACCGAGACCGAGCAACTCCAGCTCAAGGCTGTCCGGACGCACTGCTCCGAACTCGACGCCCTCACCGGGCACGTACGCTCCTTCGCGACCATGCTCACCGAGCGCCAGGGCGAGCGCCTGCCCGACTGGCTCGACGCCGTCCGGCAGGACGACCTGCCCAGCCTCCACACCCACGCCGCGGGCATCGACCGCGACCGCGACGCCGTCATCGCCGGCCTCACTCTGCCGTGGAGTTCTGGCGTCGTCGAAGGGCACGTCAACCGGATCAAGATGCTCAAGCGCCAGATGTGCGGCCGGGCCGGCTTCCAGCTGCTGAGGAAGCGAGTCCTGCTCGCAAGATGAGCTCTGGTGCCGTGCGATAGATTGCGGGCGACACGAGAGAAGAGCTCGCATGGACTCCCGCATCCCGCGGTTGCGACGCAAGCTGGCACGCATCCCCTACGCGCCCAACCGAAGTCACTCCTTTGGGGAGGAGCGGCACGAATTTCGTCTCGGCCCCCGCCTCACCAAAGGCCAGGCAGATGCCTTTCAGGCCGAGCAAGACGTGGAACTCCCGCAGCTCTACCGAGTCTTCTTCACCAACATGGGCGGCAGTGGTGCGGCTCCGTACTACGGACTGATCCCGTTGGAGAACTGCACGCTCTTCACGATGAACTCCAGAAACGCCAGCACCGGCGACGACGGTGTCGACAAGGGCGAGGCCGTGCTCACGCGGGCCCGTCTTGCTGGTGGCGATGCGCTTCCCGGTGGTCCGGCCGGCCGTCGGCGAGAGCTCACCGGAAGCCGCGGCTTCTGCGAGGCCCGCCGGAGTGCAGTACCAGTCGCTCTGCTGGGCCCGTTGGGTCCGGCCGACCAGAGCCGGGGATTCGTCCAGCAGGTCGCGCAGCGCGCGACGGACGTGGTCGGTGGCCTGCTGGCGGGGCAGCAGCAGCGCCTTGAGCTGGCGGGGTGTGGCAAGGCGCAACTGGGCGAGGGTGAGCAGGACCTCACCGCGGATCTCCGCGCCGGCCTTCGTCCCCGCGGCCTTGCGGACCGGGGACGCTTCTCCAGGTACATCAGTACGGGGAGAAGAGGAGTTGCAAGCAGCCGGGGCGGGCGAATCGGGGGGGCTGATCAGCGACAACGGTCAGAAGGCGGCTCGGGGCTGGGAGCGGGGCTCGCCACAGGGCTCACTGCGGGGCTCGCCGTCGCAGCGGTGTCCGCCAGGGGCCGGCGGAGTGTGCGGGGTGAGTGCGGCAGTCATCGCGTCCTCGATCTCTCCGGCCGCACGCGGCCGGAATCGGTGACAGGTCCGGCCCACACGCGCCAGGCGTACGGGTCGAAGCCACCGTGAGAAAGCACCCCTTGTCCGCGACCTGTTCATCCGGGCCACGGTGTCCGTTTTGGCCCTTGACCATCCCTAGTCCAAACGGTTCGTCCGTGACCACGACCACATGCAGCAGCCCGGCCGCAAGGGTTCAGCGACCTGACTGGACGACGACGTCGAGGATTCCCTGGCCGAACGCCGTAGGAGCGATCAGCACGCCGAAGGCCAGCACGATGACGACGGTCAGCTTCTCGTCGTTCCGGCTTCGGCCTCTGTCCGCCGACGCCGCCTCAAGATGATGACGACGGCCAGTGGCGTCCACTGCCCGCCTGCCGCACACGGGGTGACTGGCAGGCGAGTCACTCGCTGATTGCGGAATCGGCGCTGAGTTGTGTTCCTCTTCGGCAGGCTCGCGGTTGTGTGTGCGGCCTCTGTTGTTCGGGTCAGGAGGTGGGAGGGACGGCGCTGTTGAGAGGTTCCAGGTCTCCGTACAGGGCAGCGTGGAGCGCGGCCGCGAGTTCGCGGGCTCGTTCCTCGCTCGGCACGTCGTGCATCATGAAGTAAACCGGTCCCGTGTAGGCGTCCGTCCCGGCCTCACGGTTGTGGACCAGGCGGACGATCGCGGCCCGGATGGCGTCGTTCACGGTGTCGTCGACAACGTGCCCAGACCCGGCGGTGAGGGTGTCTGCCTTCACGGTCCACCGTGGACCCTCGGATTCGATGGCGATGAACACGGCGCTGTGCGCCATGGCCTGCCTGTATGCCTTGTGAAAGGCCCCGGTGCCACTGGCGACGGGGATGAGGTGGGCGGGGCACGGAACAGGCAGCGGCTCCATGAGGGGATTGTGCAGGAGGCCAGGAACGTTCACGTCCGCTGACACTCGAAGATCGTCCGGGTGGCTGCCGCGGCCAACGCGCGCCATCTTGGTGCGCACCGCGCCAGGTGGCGCGTGCACAACATCGTCGGTGCGCACACGGTGCGCACCATGAACTGCATCGCCCGCCGCGCGGCGGGTGATGCAGCGCACCGCCGATATCGGGTGCGCGCACCGGATGCCGGGATGTCCTGCACTCACCTTCCGGCGGCGGCGCAGGCGCGCGAGCCGCCACGGATTCGGCCGGCCACCGGGAAACTGCCGTGAACGGCGCCGGACTGGCGGCGGCGTCGGCGACGTGAACAACGCCGTGCACAGCCGGGACGCGTCCGCGAGCTGGTGGAGGTACTCCAGGTGCTCCGGCGACAGAGACGGCGGGATCGGGGCAACCATCGGGTCCTCCGTGCTCAAGGGAACGGTCCACCGACCCGCCCCGCTCGCGACTGACTCCGGGGGGCGGGCGGCCGATCGCGTCCCGACACATGGCGCGGTAGCGCCGTTGTTTCAGCCGCATCCCGAGGCGCGCGACGCTAACCCGATCGTGGGGACTGGACGACCTGTCAGGGCGAGCTACGGGGAGGCGCGCTTCCAGGGCATGGACAGTGTGCGAAAGTCCGGATGCGAACCTTATGCTGAAGGGAGATCATGCTGGACGGCCCTGAGCCGGGCGCCCCGGACGAGGGCCCCGCCGACGAGTCACTGGAAGCTCCCGAGATGCCGGACAGCGATTCTGGGCATTTGCCGTGGGGCTTGGGTTTACTGGCGATCGCAGCCGCGTTGCTCTCAGCGATCCTCGATCCGCTCCTGCAACTGCTCGGCATCACGTCCGGCCCTGTGGCGGCGGCTGTCCTACTGTTGGCGGTCCTGATCGGCGGGATCCTTGCCGTCAGGAAGGCATTCAAAGACCGGCCCACCATGTCCCGCCTGACTGGCTGGTTGTCTGTCCTCGCTCTGGCAGGTGTCCTCGTAGCCTGCACCACTCTGGTGATTGCCTTCCAGCCGCGTCCACCGCCGCCCAAGCTGACCCGCATGCCCGGAGGCCAGGACGTGGCCATGGTCGGTTTCGAGGACGTTGGCGACGGCCAGAATCAGGAGGTACTTGACGATGTGTCCGAGGCTTTCACGACGGCCCTGATGAAGGATCAGCTGCCCGACGTAAGCAGGGCGCATGGCGCTGTCACGTTGTTGGGTGGGTAGGTGTCTGATGGTGTGTCGTGGCCTGGTGGAGTCCGGTTCCGGGCTGTGCTCAGGCTGCGGTGGCGAGGCTGGCGACGCCGGTGATCTGCTCCCAGATTGCGAAGCGGACGGTCATCTCGGCGCGGTAGTCGTGTGCGGGCATCAGGTGGCGGCGGGGCCGGAAGTGGGGTGAGATGCCGCTGAACGCGGAGAGGAACCGCTGGGCTCCGTCCACCGAGCGGAAGCCTTTCATCGCCCGTTCGCGCTGCCTGGTGGGCCGGTGGCTGTTCTCCGCCCGGTTGTTCAGGTACTTCGACTGCCGGTGCTCGACGCAGGGCATGACCTCGCGGTGGGCGGCGCCGTAGGAGCGGAGCTTGTCGGTGACGATCACCCGCGGCACCGCACCGGTCCTCTTCAATAGTCTGCGGAAGAAGCGCCTGGCCGCCGCCTTCTCCCGGCGGTTCTGCACGAGGATGTCCCCAGGACGTTGCCGTCCTGGTCGACGGCCCGCCACAGGTACCGCTGCACGCCGTTGATCTTGATGAAGACTTCGTCCAGGTGCCACTTGTCCCCAGGCCGGGGCTGCCGGCGGCGCAGCGCGCCTGCGTAGGTCTGCCCGAACTTGGCGCACCAGCGGCGCACCGTCTCGTAGGAGACGACGATCCCGCGCTCCAGCATGAGCTCCTCGACCTCGCGCAACGACAAGGGAAGCGGAAGTACAGCCACACGCAGTGGGAGATCACCTCGACCGGGTACCGGTGGCCCTTGTACGACGGCGACGAGCTCCCCACCGACGACCCCTCCCCGCCTGATCAACCAGAAGATCATCCCACCAGTCAGCCAACGGGACAGTGCCCTTCGACGTGCTCGGGCAGGGTGGCGAGGACCTTCGCGGCCGGGGCGGAGAAGCGGACCGCGTACAGATGTGCGGTCACCGGCGCCGCCCGCGGAGCTCCGCCGTGTCGATGAACTCGCTGTCGTCGTAGCCGGAGGCGACGAACGCGTCGACGGCCGGGGCGGAGGCGAGACGGCCCTGCCGCTCCCGGACGACCGCGTACAGCGGCGCGAGGGAGAACGTGCGCCGTGATTCCTCGAGCGCGGCCGCCCACTCCCGCTCGAAGGCCGGCACCCAGGTGTCGGCACGCCGGTCGGCGCGCAGCTGGGCGAGGAGTTCGGCCGGCGCCCCGGGCGCGGGGGCGTAGGTGGTGACGGGTGCGTGGTCGGGCTGCGCGCTCATCTGGTCCTCCCGGCGGGTCGTCACCTCACGGTAGGCGCGCCGGATCGCCGTGGATGCGGTCATGGGCAGATCCCTCCTACGGGGTGAGCGGCGGCACGAGGGCCGGGCCCCGGCAGTTGCGATGCCGGGGCCCGGCCCGTGGTGTGCCGAGCGAGGTCAGGCGGCGGGGCTGAGGGCCAGGCGGTAGTGGCGGCCGGTGGCCAGGTGGACCGTGAGAGTGTCACCGTCGGCGGTGCGTCTTCAGCCCGTGATCGCGCAGTCGTCGTACAACCACCACCCCCGACCCGTAGACCCGGCCGGTGCTCACGCACCAGCCGGGCCTCCCGGGAGTGAGGGTCATCCGGCGGCGAGGGTGGTCCACTTCTGGTTGGAACCGCCGTGGCAGTCCCACAGGTGGAGTTGCGTGCCGTCGGCGGTGGAGGCACCCGGAATGTCGAGGCAGCGGCCGGAGGCGGGGTTGCGGTAGCCGCCGTTGTAGGGCTGCCAGACCTGGTTGGCGCCGCCGTGGCAGGACCAGAGCTGCACCTTGGTCCCGTTGGCCGTGCCCGCCCCGGCGACGTCGAGGCACTTGCCCATGGAGCGCAGGGTGCCGTCGGTGTAGGCGGACCAGAACTGGTTGGCGCTGTCGCTGCATCCCCACGTCTGGACGGCGGTTCCGTCAGCGGTGGCGGCGCCGTTGACGTCCATGCACTTGCCGGCGATGCCGG
>NZ_JBVIAY010000051.1:0-15801 GCF_055573695.1 Streptomyces sp. NPDC030143 | reverse complement strand
CACTCCCTCTCCGCCATCCGCCTCCTCAGCCGCATCCGCACCACCCTCGGCACCGAACTCACCGTCCGCGACCTCTTCGAAGCACCCACCGTCGCTGCGCTGGCCCGTCGGCTGTCGTCGGCCTCGGCCGGGGTGCGCACTTCTCCGGCTCCGGTCGGCCGGCCGGAGCGCGTCCCGTTGTCCCCGGCCCAGCAGCGCCTGTGGTTCCTCCAGCAGTTGGAGGGGCCGAACGCCACGTACAACGTGCCGATGGCGCTGCGGCTGTCGGGCGAGCTGGACGTGGCGGCGCTGCGGGAGGCCGTCGGGGACGTGCTGCAGCGGCACGAGAGCCTGCGGACCGTCTTCCCCGAGGCGGACGGCACCCCGTATCAGCGGATCCTGGACGGCGAGGCGGCCCGGCCGGTGTTCGAGGTGGTGGAGTCGGCCGCCACGGACCTGGACACGGCGCTGACCCGGGCGGTCGGGCACGCCTTCGACCTGGCGTCCGAACCGCCGCTGCGGGTCACGGTGTTCCGTACGGCACCGGACGAGCACGTGCTGCTGCTGCTCGCCCACCACATCGCCAGTGACGGCTGGTCGACCGACCCGCTGGCGCGGGATCTGTCCGTGGCCTACGCGGCGCGCCGCGCGGGCCGGGCACCGGAGCAGGACCCGTTGCCCGTCCAGTACGCCGACTACACCCTGTGGCAGCGGCAGGTGCTGGGTGAGGAGGACGACCCGGAGAGTGTGATCTCCCGGCAGATCGAGCACTGGCGCACCACCCTGGCCGGCCTGCCCGAGCAGCTCCAGCTGCCCACCGACCGGCCCCGCCCGGCGGTGGCGGGCTACCGGGGCGAGGACGTCGACTTCGCCTGGGACGCCGAGCTGCACGAGGGGATCGCGCGGCTGGCGCGGGAGCACCAGGTCACCGTGTTCATGGTGCTGCACGCCACGCTGTCCGCGCTGCTGACGCGGCTCGGTGCCGGGACCGACATCCCGATCGGCACCCCGGTCGCGGGCCGCGCCGACGACGCGCTGGAGGACTTGGTCGGGTTCTTCGTCAACACGCTGGTGCTGCGCACCGACACCTCCGGCGACCCGACGTTCGCCGAGCTGCTCGCCCGGGTGCGGGAGACGAACCTCGCCGCCTACGCCCACCAGGACCTGCCGTTCGAGCGGCTCGTGGAGATCGTCAACCCCACCCGCTCGCTCGCTCACCACCCGCTCTTCCAGGTCATGCTGGTGCTGGCGAACAAGGTCGAGGGCGACTTCGCGATGGAGGGGCTCGCCGTCTCCGACGCGGAGTTCCAGACCTTCGCGGCCAAGTTCGACCTGACCTTCCACATGGGTGAGCGGCAGGACGAGGACGGCCGGGCGGCGGGGATCGTGGGCGCGCTGGAGTTCGCCACCGACCTGTTCGACCGGTCCACCGCGCGGGAGCTGGTCGCCCGCTGGGAACGGCTGCTGCGGTCGGTGGTGGCCGACCCGTCCCGCCCGCTCAGCGAGGCGGAACTGCTCTCCTCCCGGGAACGGCGGCGGATCCTCACCGAGTGGAACGACACCGCTCGGACCGTGCCGGAGGAGGCGCTGCCGGAGCTGCTCGCGGCGCAGGCCGCCCGCACCCCGGACGCCGTCGCCGTCGAGGACGGCACGGTCGCGCTGGCCTACGGCGACCTCGACGCGCGGGCCAACCGCCTGGCGCACGAGCTGATCGCGCGGGGCATCGGCCCCGAGCGGTACGTGGCGATCGGGCTGCCCCGCTCGGCGGAGCTGGTCGTCGCCGTCGTCGCCGTCCTGAAGACCGGCGCGGCCTATCTGCCGGTCGACCCGGACTATCCGGCGGACCGGGTGGCGTACATGCTGGACAACGCGGCGCCCGCCTGCCTGCTGACGGACGGCCGGACGGCTGCGGGGCTGCCGGACACCGGCGCTCTGCCGCGGCTGCTCCTCGACGACGCCGGGACCGTCGCCGCCCTGCGCGGGCGGCCGGACACCGCGCCCACGGACGCCGACCGGGTCACCGCGCTGCGGCCGGCCCATCCGGCGTACGTCATCTACACCTCCGGGTCCACCGGCCGGCCCAAGGGCGTCGTCATGCCGGGCGGGGCACTCGTGAACCTGCTGGCCTGGCACCGCGGGTCCATCCCCGGCGGGCGGGGGCGCAGGGTCGCGCAGTTCACCGCGGTCAGCTTCGACGTGTCGGTGCAGGAGATCCTGTCGGCACTGCTGGAGGGCAGCACCCTGGTGGTGCCCGACGACGACGTGCGTCGGGACCCGGCGGCGTTCGCCCGCTGGCTCGACGAGCGTCGGGTGCACGAGCTGTACGCGCCGAACCTGGTCATCGACGCGGTGAGCGAGGAGGCCGCGGCGCAGGGCCTGGACCTGCCCGCGCTGACCGACATCGCGCAGGCCGGTGAGGCGCTGGTGCTCGGTGACGCGCTGCGGGCGCTGGCCGGGCGGCGGACGCGCCGGCTGCACAACCACTACGGGCCCACCGAGACCCACGCGGCCACCTCGTACACCTTCCCGGACGAGGTCGCGGACTGGCCGGGCACGGCCCCCGTGGGCCGGCCGATCTGGAACGCGCGCGTGTACGTGCTCGACGCGTCGCTGCGGCCGGTTCCGGCCGGGGTGCCGGGCGAGCTGTTCGTGGCGGGCGCCCAGCTCGCCCGCGGCTACCTGGACCGGCCGGGGCTGACGGCGGAGCGGTTCGTCGCCGATCCGTTCGGCCCGCCGGGCAGCCGCATGTACCGCACCGGGGACCTGGTCCGCTGGCGCGGGGACGGGCAGCTGGAGTACCTGGGCCGCACCGACGACCAGGTCAAGCTGCGTGGTTTCCGTATCGAGCCCGGCGAGATCGGCGGTGTGCTGGCGCTCCACCCGGACGTGCGCGGCGCCGTGGTGCTGGTGCGCGAGGACCGGCCCGGGGACCAGCGGCTGGTCGCCTATGTGACCCCGGCCGAAGGTGCCGTGCCGGAGGCCGCCGATCTGCGGGCCCATGCGGCGGGGCGGCTGCCCGACTACATGGTGCCGTCCGCGTTCGTCGTCCTCGACGCGCTGCCGCTGACGCCGAACGGCAAGCTGGACCGGCGCGCGCTGCCGGTCCCGGACGCCGCGGCCGCGGTGTCGTCGCGGCAGCCGAGGAACTCCGGCGAGGAGAGCCTGTGCGCGATCTTCGCCAAGATCCTGGGGCTGCCGCGGGTCGGCATCGACGACAGCTTCTTCGACCTGGGCGGGCACTCCCTGCTGGCGACGAAGCTGGTCAACCAGGTCCGCGCGGAGCTGGGCGTCGAACTGCCCATCCGCGCCGTGTTCGAGGCACCCACGGTGGCCGCGCTCGGTGCGCACGTCACCGGCGCGAGGAAGAAAAAAGTCCGGCCGGCCCTGCGGCCGATGCCGAGGTCGGGGGAGTGAGCATGATTCCGCTGTCGTTCGCCCAACGCCGTCTGTGGTTCCTGCAGCAGTTCGAGGGACCCGGCGCCACCTACAACCTGCCCCTCCGGCTGCGGCTGACGGGCGAGCTGGACGTCGAGGCCCTGCGCGGCGCCGTCCGTGACGTGATCGGGCGCCACGAGAGCCTGCGCACCGTCTTCCCCGACCACGAGGGCACTCCGTACCAGCGGATCCTCGGCGCCGACGAGGCCCCGTGCGCGGTCGAGCTGGTACGGACCGACCCGGAGCGCCTCGACGGGCTGCTCGCGGCGGCGGCCCGGCACACCTTCGATCTGACCGCCGAGGTGCCGGTCCGCGCCTGGCTGTTCGAGGTGGCGCCGCAGGATCACGTGCTGCTGCTGCTCGTGCACCACGTGGCGGCCGACGGCGGTTCGCTCGCCCCGCTTGCGCGGGACCTGTCGGTGGCGTACGCGGCCCGCCGCGAGGGCCGTGCCCCCGGGTGGGACCCGTTGCCGGTGCAGTACGCGGACTACACGCTGTGGCAGCGTGAGGTGCTCGGCGAGGAGGACGACCCGGACAGCCTCATCAGCGAGCAGGTCGCCTTCTGGCGGACGCGGTTGGCGGAACTGCCCGACCATCTGGAGCTGCCCGCCGACCGGGCCCGGCCGGCGGTCGCCGGGTACCGGGGCGACGGGGTCGGCCTGCTCTGGGACGCGGAGCTGCACGAGGGGATCACCCGGCTCGCCCGAGAGCACCGGTCGAGCGTGTTCATGGTGCTCCAGGCCGCGCTGGCGACTCTGCTGACCCGGCTCGGCGCGGGCACGGACATCCCGATCGGCACCCCGGTCGCGGGCCGCACCGACGACGCGCTGGAGGACCTGGTCGGGTTCTTCGTCAACACGCTGGTGCTGCGCACCGACACCTCGGGCGACCCGTCCTTCGCGGAGCTGCTGGGGCGCGTGCGGGAGACGAACCTCGCCGCGTACGCCCACCAGGACGTGCCCTTCGAGCGGCTGGTGGAGATCGTCAACCCGGTCCGCTCGATGGCCCGCCATCCGCTGTTCCAGGTCCTGCTGGTGCTCCACAACAACGACCGGGCCGACCTGACGCTGCCGGGGCTGCGGACCGAGCTGGACGGGGTCGGCACCGGGGTGTCGAAGTTCGACCTGTCCTTCGAGGCGGAGGAGCGGTTCGGCGCCGGGGGGCGCTGCGAAGGCATCGCCGTCGACGTCGAGTTCGCCACCGAGCTGTTCGACCCGCAGACGGTGAGGGCACTCGTCACCCGCATGGAGCGGCTGCTGCGGGGGGCCGTCGCGGATCCGACCCGCCCGGTCGGGGAGCTGCCGGTGATGTCCGGGGAGGAACGGCGGCAGCAGCTCGTCACCTGGAACGACACCGCGTGCGAGGTGCCCGCGGCGACGCTGCCCCGGCTGTTCGAGGCCCGGGCCGCCGCCGCGCCCGACGCGGAGGCGGTGGTGTGCGGCACCGTCCGGCTGTCGTACGGCGAGCTGAACGAGCGGGCCAACCGCCTGGCCCGGCATCTGCTGGCCCGAGGGGTCGGGCCGGAGCAGTACGTCGCGGTGGCGCTGCCACGCGGCGTGGACCTGCTGGTGGCGCTGCTGGCCGTGTCCAAGACCGGCGCGGCCTATCTGCCGCTGGACCCGGAGTATCCCGCCGACCGGATCGCGTACGTGCTGGACGACGCCGCGCCCGTCTGCGTCGTCACCGCCGCCGGCCTCGCGGACCGGTTGCCGGTGGACGGGGACCGGCTGTCGGTCGTCGACGACGAGGCCGCCCGCGCGGCCCTGGCCGGGCTGTCCGGTGCCGACCTCACCGCGGGGGAGGTTCCGGCGGGGGGTTGCGCGGCGAGCCCCGCCTACGTCATCTACACCTCCGGCTCGACCGGCCGCCCCAAGGGGGTCGTCGTCACCGCCGGGAACCTGGTGAACTTCCTGACGGCGATGGACCGGTGCGCCGGGGTGAGCCCCGGGGACCGGCTGCTCGCCGTGACGACCGTCGCCTTCGACATCGCCGGCCTGGAGCTGTACCTGCCGCTGGTGTCCGGCGCGACGGTGGTCCTGGCCACCGCGGAAGAGGTCCGCGACACCCGGCTGCTCGCCGCACTGGTCCGCGCGGCCGGGACGACCGTCATGCAGGCCACCCCGGCGCTGTGGCAGGGCCTGGTCGACGAGGACCCCGACACGGTACGGGGGCTGCGGGTCCTGGTCGGCGGCGAGGCGCTGCCCGCGCCGCTGGCACACCGGCTGGCCGGGGCGGCGGCCGGCGTCACCAATCTGTACGGGCCGACGGAGACCACCATCTGGTCGGCGTCCGCCGCGGTCGGCGCGGAGGGCACCCCGCCGATCGGACGTCCGATCGCCAACACGCGGGTGTACGTGCTGGACGCGGCGCTGCGGCCGGTACCGCCGGGCGTGCCGGGCGAGCTGTACATCGGTGGTGAGGGGGTGGCGCGCGGCTACCGGGGGCAGCCGGGCCTGACGGCCGGGCGGTTCGTCGCCGATCCGTACGGCGCCCCCGGCACGCGCGCGTACCGCACCGGCGACCTGGTGAAGTGGCGGACCGACGGACAGCTGGAGTTCGTCGGCCGGGTGGACCACCAGGTGAAGGTGCGCGGCTTCCGCATCGAGCCGGGTGAGATCGAGGCCGCGCTGCTGGCCCATCCCCTCCTCGACCGAGCCGTGGTGACGGTGCGCGAGGACCGGCCCGGCGACCGACGGCTCGTCGCGTACGCGGTGCCCCGCGCGGGCGGGGAGCGTCCCGGCCCGGACGAGCTGCGCGCGTGGGTGGCCGCCACCCTGCCGGAGTACATGGTGCCGTCCGCCTTCGTGTTGCTGGACGCCTTCCCGCTCACCCCGAACGGCAAGCTCGACCGCGGTGCGCTGCCCGCGCCCGCCGCCGAGCGGGCCACCGGGCCGCAGCGTCCGCGCGGCCCGCGCGAGGAGCTGCTGTGCGGGCTGTTCGCCGAGGTGCTCGGCCTCGACGAGGTCGGCGTCCACGACGACTTCTTCCGGCTGGGCGGCCATTCGCTGCTCGCCACCCGGCTCACCAGCCGGGTCCGCGCCGCGCTCGGCGCGGACCTCGCGCTGCGCGACCTCTTCGAGGCGCCGACGCCGGCGTCGCTGGCCGGACGGCTCGACGGGGCCGCGGCGGCGCGCAGGGCGCCGTTGCGGCCGACGCGGCGGCCGGAGCGGGTGCCGCTGTCGTTCGCCCAGCGGCGGCTGTGGTTCCTGCACCAGCTGGAGGGGCCGAGCCCGACGTACAACATGCCGATGCTGTTGCGGCTGTCGGGCGAGCTGGACGTGCGCGCGCTGCGCGAGGCCCTCGCCGACCTGGTGGGGCGGCACGAGAGCCTGCGCACCGTCTTCCCGGGGCGGGACGGGACCCCGTACCAGCGGGTGCTGGAGGAGGACGCGGCCCGCCCGGTGTTCGAGCTGGTCCGCACCACCGGGGAGCGCCTGGACGAGGAGGTGGCCGCCGCGGCCCGGTACGCGTTCGACCTGACGACGGAGCCGCCGCTGCGCAGCCTGCTGTTCGAGACGGCTGCGGACGAGCACACCCTCCTGGTGCTGGCCCACCACATCGCGTGCGACGGGGCGTCCCTGGCCCCGCTCGCCGACGACCTGACGGCCGCGTACACGGCCCGCAGGGCGGGGCGGGCGCCCGAGTGGGCGGCGCTGCCCGTGCAGTACGCGGACTACACGCTGTGGCAGCGGGACGTGCTCGGGGACGAGGACGACCCGGACAGTCTGGTCTCGGCCCAGATCGCCCACTGGAGGGCGGCACTCGCGGGTGTCCCCGACCGGCTGGAGCTGCCCGCCGACCGGCCGCGCCCGGCGGTCGCCGGACACCGCGGCGACCAGGTCGGGTTCGCGTGGGACGCCGAGCTGCACGCCGGAGTGGTACGGCTGGCACGGGAGCACCGGTCCAGCGTGTTCATGGTCCTCCAGGCCGGCCTCGCCGCGCTGCTGACGCGACTCGGCGCGGGCACGGACATCCCGATCGGCACCCCGGTCGCGGGCCGGGTCGACGAGGCGCTGGACCGCCTGGTCGGGTTCTTCGTCAACACCTTGGTGCTGCGCACCGACACCTCCGGCGACCCGTCCTTCACAGAGCTGCTCACCCGGGTGCGGGAGACCGACCTCGCGGCCTACGCCCACCAGGACGTGCCCTTCGAGCGGCTGGTGGAGGCCGTCAATCCGGCCCGCTCGACGGCACACCACCCGCTGTTCCAGGTCATGCTGATCCTCCAGAACAACGACGAGGCGACGGTGCGGCTCCCCGGCCTCACGGTCGCTCTGGACGAGGTCGACACCGGCGCCGCCCGGACGGACCTGGCGTTCAACATGGAGGAGCTGCACACCGCGGAGCGGAAGCCCGCCGGCCTGGCGGGCACGGTCGAGTTCGCGACGGACCTGTTCGACCGGTCCACGGCCGAGGAACTCGCCGCCCGGCTGGAGCGGCTGCTGCGCTCCGCCGTGGCGGACCCCGCCCGGCCGGTCGGCACGCTGGAGGTGCTCGGGGAGGACGAACGCGAGCGGCTGCTCGTGGAACGGAACGCCACGGACCACGACACCGTGCCGGCGACCCTGCCGGAGCTGTTCCAGGCGGGAGCGGCCCGCCACCCGGGCGCACCGGCCGTGGAGCACGACGGGCTGGTCCTCAGCTACGCGGACCTGAACCGGCGGGCCAACCGGCTCGCGCACCGCCTGATCGCGCACGGCGCCGGCCCGGAACGGATCGTGGCCCTGGCGCTGCCGCGCTCGGCCGAGCTGGTGGTCGCCGTCCTGGCGGTCCTCAAGGCGGGCGCCGCCTATCTGCCCGTCGACCGCGACTACCCCGCGGACCGCGTCGCGTACATGCTCGACGACGCCCGGCCCGCGCTGGTGGTCACGGACGAGGCCACCGCCGGGCGGCTCCCGCGGACGGGGGTGCCGGTCCTGCACATGGCGGATCCGGCCGGCGACGACGGGCCGGAGCACGACCCGTCGGACACCGACCGCGTCACGCCGCTGCTCCTGCCCCACCCCGCCTACGTCATCTACACGTCCGGGTCGACCGGGCGCCCCAAGGGCGTGGTGGTGGAGCACACCGGCATGGCGAGCTTCGCCGCCGACAAGATCGAGCGCTGCGGGGTCGCCGTGGGCGACCGGGTGTCGCAGTTCGCGTCACCCAGCTTCGACGCGTCGGTGCTCGAGATGTGGCTGGCCCTGCTGTCCGGGGCCTGCCTGGTGATCCCGTCGGGCGGGCCGTTCGCGGGCGAGGCGCTCGCCGGGGCGCTGCGGGAGCTGAGGATCAACCACATGCCGATCGCGGCCGCGGCGCTGGCGAGCATGCCGGAGACCGCGCTGCCCGACCTGCGGTCGCTGGCCGTCGGCGGGGACTCCTTCACCGGCGAGGTGGTGGCCCGGTGGGCGCCGGGCCGCCGCATGTTCAACGGTTACGGGCCGACCGAGGCGACGGTGTGGGTGACGTCCACCGCCGCCCTGTCCGAGCCGGTGGCACCGCCGATCGGCCGGCCCGTCCGCAACACCCGGACGTACGTGCTGGACGAGGCGCTGCGCCCGGTGGCGGTGGGCGTCCCCGGTGAGCTGTACGTCGCCGGGGTGCAGCTGGCCCGCGGCTATCTGCAGCGGCCCGCGCTGACCGCGGAGCGGTTCGTCGCCGACCCGTTCGGGGCGCCGGGCGCGCGCATGTACCGCACCGGTGACCTGGTGAAGTGGCGGGCCGACGGCGAGCTCGAGTTCCTGGGCCGGGTGGACCGGCAGGTCAAGGTGCGGGGCTTCCGCGTCGAGCCGGGCGAGATCGAGAACGTGCTCGCCGCGCACCCGGCGGTGGCCCAGGCGGCGGTCGTGGTCCGGGAGGACCGCCCCGGCGACAAGCGGATCGTGGCCTACGTGGTCGCGGCCGGCGAGGGGGCCCCGGTGGACGACGGCGCGGCCCCGGCCGGGGCCGCGCCGGTGAACGGCACCGGTACGGTCGTCGCCGCGGGCGGCGCCCGGGTCGACACCGCGGAGCTCCGCGCCCACCTGGCGGGACGGCTGCCGGACTACATGGTGCCCGCGGCGTTCGTCGTCCTGGACGCACTCCCCCTGACGGCGAACAGCAAGCTGGACACGGCGGCCCTGCCGGCTCCGGACTTCACCGCGGAGACGGAGGTGGCACCACCGCGCACACCGCGCGAGGAGACGCTGTGCCGGATCTTCGCCGAGGTGCTGGGCCTGCCCCGGGCCGGCGTCACCAGCAGCTTCTTCGAGCTGGGCGGCGACAGCATCCTCTCCATCCAGCTGGTCTCCCGGGCCCGGGCGCACGGCCTGGCGCTGACCGCACGGGACGTGTTCCGGCACCAGACGGTGGAGGCGCTGGCCGCGCACGCCGCCGACGTGCCGGACGCGGTCGCCGCGGAGGACGCTGCGGACGCCGTCGGCCCGCTGCCCCCGACGCCGATCATGCACTGGCTGCGGGAGCTGGACGCGCCCGTCGACGGGTTCAACCAGTCGATCGTGCTCCAGACGCCCGCCGACCTCGACCTGTCCGGCCTGACGGGGGCGGTGCAGGCACTGCTCGACCACCACGACGCGCTGCGGCTGCAGGTGACGACCGTGCCGCCGGCGGAGGGCGCCGGGGCGCCGGTGTGGGAGCCGGAGGTGCTGCCCGTCGGCAAGGTCGCCGCCGCGGACTGCGTGCGGCGGGTCGACGCCGGGGGGAGATCGGGCGGTGCCCTGGACACGCTGATGGCCGAGGAGGGCGCCCGTGCCCGGGACCGGCTGGCGCCGGGGGACGCCGCCATGGTGCAGGCCGTCTGGTTCGACGCGGGAACGGGGGTGCCGGGCCGGCTGCTGCTGGTGCTGCACCACCTCGTCGTGGACGGCGTGTCCTGGCGGATCCTGGTGCCGGACCTGGTCGCCGCCTGGACCGCGGTGCGCGCCGGTACGCCGGTACGGCTGGAGCGCGCCGGCACCTCTCTGCGGCAGTGGGCGCGGCACCTGGAGACGGCGGCGCACACCCCGGAGCGGGTCGCCGAACTGCCGCTGTGGACGGGGATCCTCGAGACCGCGGAGCCGCTCCTCGGCGAGCGCGCCCTGGACCCGGCGCGGGACCTCGGTTCCACCGCGCGGTCGCTGACCCTCACCCTGCCGGCCGCGACCACGCGTCCGCTGCTGACCTCCGTGCCCGGCCTCTTCCACGCCAGGGTCGACGACGTGCTGCTGAGCGGGCTCGCGGTCGCCGTCGGCGCCCGCCGGCGGCGCCGGGACGCGGCCGACGGGCCGGTCCTGGTCGATCTGGAGGGGCACGGCCGCGAGGAGATCGTCCCCGGGGCGGATCTGTCCCGCACGGTGGGCTGGTTCACCAGCCTGTACCCGGTGCGGCTCGACCCGGGCCGGCCCGACTGGGACGACGTGCTGGCCGGCGGCCCGGAGCTGGGCCGCGTGGTCAAGCGGATCAAGGAGCAGTTGAGGGCCCTGCCGGACCACGGCATGGGCTTCGGGCTGCTCCGCCACCTGAACGCCGGGACCGCACCGCGCCTGGCCGGGCACGCCGGGCCGCAGATCGGCTTCAACTATCTGGGCCGGATGGCCGCCTCGGAGGGCGCCGCGGTGCGGGACTGGGACCTGGTGGCCGACGCGCACACGCCGGCCGGCCACGACCTGCGGATGCCGGTGACCCACGCGCTGGTCGTCAACGCGGTGACGGAGGACCACACCGACGGTCCCCGGCTCACCGCGACCTGGAACTGGCCCGACGGGCTGCTGGCCGAGCCGGACGTGCGGGACCTCGCCGAGGGCTGGTTCGCCGCGCTCGCCGCGCTGGTGGCCCACTCCGCGGCCCCGGACGCGGGCGGTCACACCCCCTCCGACCTCTCCCTGGTCTCCCTGAGCCAGGACGAAATCGACGACCTCGAAGCCGAATTGGAAATGCCGTGAAGACGAAGTCCGCACTCGAGGACGTCCTGCCGCTCGCACCGCTGCAGGAAGGGTTCCTGTTCCACGCCCTGTACGACCGGGAGACGCCCGACATCTACCACGTGCAGCTGGTGCTGCGGGTCGAAGGCGCCGTGGACGGCCGGCTGCTGCGGGAGTCGGCCGGCGCGCTGCTGGCCCGGCACGCCAACCTGCGGGCGGGCTTCCGCACCCGCAAGAACGGCGGGCCGATCCAGGTGATCCACCGCGCGGTGGAACTTCCCTGGCGGGAGGTGGACCTGACCGGCGCCGGGGACGAGGCGGCGCGGGAGGCGGAGCTGGAGCGGCTGTGCGCGGCCGACCGGGCCGGGCGTTTCGACCTCGCCCGGCCACCGCTGCTGCGGATGACGCTGGCCCGGCTGGGCGAGGAGCGGTACCACCTCGTGCTGACCTGCCATCACATCCTGGTCGACGGCTGGTCGACGCCGCTGCTGCTGGACGAGCTGTTCACGCTCTACGCCCGCGGGGGCAGCCCGGCCGGGCTGCCCCGGGTGACCCCCTACCGGGACTACCTGGCCTGGCTGGCCCGGCAGGACACGGCCGCGGCCGAACGCGCCTGGCGGCGGGCGCTGGAGGGGGTCGAGGAGCCGACCCGGGTGGCGGGGCGGACCGACCCGGCCCCGGTCCTGCCCCGGCGGATCCTGCGGGAGCTGCCGGAGGACCTCACGGCGGAGTTGGCGGCTGTGGCGCGCGCCAGGCGGCTGACCATGAGCACCCTGCTCCAGGGGGCGTGGGCGGCCGTGCTCTCCCATCTGACCGGGCGGGACGACGTGGTGTTCGGGACGACCGTGTCGACCCGTCCGGCCGAGCTGCCCGGCTCGGACGCGATGATCGGGCTGTTCATCAACACGGTGCCGGTCCGGGCGCGCCTGGATCCGGCTCGGTCGCTGCTGGACAACCTGGCGCGGTTGCAGGGGGAGCAGGGCGAGCTGCTCCCGCACCAGTTCCTGGGGCTGGCCCGGATCCAGCAGCTCGCGGGCGTGGGCGAGCTGTTCGACACCACCATGGTGTTCGAGAACTTCCCGGCCCCGGAGGACGACGAGGACACCCCGGTCGCCGGGCTGCGGCTCACCGAGGTCGACGGCCGGGACGCCACGCACTACGCCCTCAATCTCGCGGGCGACCAGCTCGGCGGCCGGCTGACGCTGCGGCTGGACCACCGCCCCGACCTCTTCGACGCCGGGACCGCCGACGCCGTCCTGGACCGGGTGGTGCGGTTGCTGGAGTCGACGGTCACGCTCGGGGACACCCCGCTCGGGCGGGTGCCGCTGGTCGGCGCGGACGAGCGGTCCCGGATCGCCGAGGCCGCAGCCGGGCCCGCCCGGGAGGTGCCGGACACGCATCTGGTCACCCTGTTCGAGGACCGTGCGGCCCGGACGCCGCACGCGACGGCGGTCGTGTACGAGGGCACGTCCCTCACGTACGCGGAGTTGAACGCCGAGGCGAACCGTCTGGCGCGGCTGCTGATCGAGCGCGGTGCCGGACCGGAGGGGCTGGTGGCGCTGGCGCTGCCCCGCTCGGCGGAGCTGGTCGTCGCGGTGCTCGCCGTGCTGAAGAGCGGCGCCGCCTACCTGGCGCTGGATCCCGGGCACCCGACGGACCGGATCGCGTTCACCCTCGCCGACGCGGCGCCGGGCCTCGTCGTCACGGCCGGTGCGACGGACGGCGCGGTCGCCGGGAGCCCGGTGCCGCGGCTGGTGCTGGACGCCGCTGCGACCCGGGCCGCGCTCGCCGCCCGGTCGGCGGGGAACCCGACCGACGCGGACCGCACGGTCCCGCTGCTGCCCGCCCACCCCGTGTACACGATCTACACCTCCGGTTCCACGGGCCGCCCGAAGGGCGTGCGGGTCGAGCACCGGGCGCTGGTGCACCATCTGGCCTGGATGACCGACACGTTCCCGCTGGGCCTCGAGGACACCGTCCTGGCCAGGACCTCCCTCGCCTTCGACGCGTCGGTGTGGGAGATCTGGCTGCCGCTGCTGACCGGGGCGACGGTCTGCGTCGCCCCCGACCGGGCCGTGCGCGACCCGCGGCAGCTTCTGACGTACCTGAGCGAACACGGCGTGACGGTGGCCCAGTTCGTGCCCTCGCTGCTGGCGGTCGTGGCGGACGCCGCCGACGAGGGCGAGCGGCTGCCGCTGCGTCGCGTCTTCGCGGGCGGCGAACCACTGCCGCCCGCGCTGGCGCGGCGCATCGCCACCGCGTGGGGCGTGAGCGTGCACAACCTCTACGGCCCCACGGAGTGCACCGTGCAGGCCACCCATCACCGCTTCGACCCGGCGCGGGACACGGCGGCGGTGCCGGTCGGCCGCCCGGTGTGGAACACCCGCGCCCTGGTTCTGGACGCCGCCCTGCGCCCGGTGCCGGACGGGGTGCCCGGCGAGCTGTATCTCGCCGGCGCCCAGCTCGCGCGAGGCTACGCGGGGCGGCCCGGGCTGACCGCGGGGCGGTTCGTCGCCTGCCCGTCCGGCGCGCCGGGCGAGCGCATGTACCGCACGGGCGACCTGGTGCGGCGCGGCGCGGACGGGCTGCTGGAGTTCGTCGGCCGCACCGACGACCAGGTCAAGATCCGCGGCTTCCGCGTCGAGCCCGGGGAGGTCGAGGCGGTCCTCGCCGCCGACCCGGCGGTGTCGCGGGCGGCGGTCGTCGTCCGCGAGGACCGTCCGGGCGACCCGCGGATCGTCGCCTACGTCGTGGGTGCTCCCGGCACGGTCGCCGACCCGGCGCACCTGCTGGCCCGGGCGGCTGCGGAGCTGCCGGAGCACATGCTGCCGTCGGCGGTGGTGCCGCTCGACGAGTTGCCCCTCACCCCGAACGGCAAGCTGGACCGGCGGGCACTGCCCGCCCCCGCCGCCACGTCGACGACCGGCGCGCGGCCGGGACGCGGCGCCCACGGGCCCGGCGAGGAGATCCTGCGCGCTCTCTTCGCCGAGGTGCTCGGCCTGGAGCGGGTGACGGCCGACGACGACTTCTTCGCGCTGGGCGGGCATTCGCTGCTCGCCATGCGCCTGATCAGCAGGGTGCGGACCGTGCTCGGGGTGGAGCCTGCCGTGCGCGACCTGTTCGAGGCGCCCACGGCCGCCCGGCTGGCCGAGCGCCTCGACGGCGCCGCCCGGGCCCGTGCCGCCCTCACCCCGGTACCGCGGCCCGACCGGATCCCGCTCTCCCCCGCGCAGCGGCGTCTGTGGTTCCTGCACCAGCTGGAGGGGCCCGGCGCCACCTACAACGTGCCGATGCCGCTCCGCCTCTCGGGTGCGCTGGACGTGGCGGCGCTGCGCGCGGCGGTCGAGGACCTGGTCGCGCGGCACGAGAGTCTGCGGACGGTCTTCCGCGAGGCGGACGGCACGCCGTACCAGCACATCCTCGACGGCGAGGCCGCCCGGCCCGTCGTGGACGCCGTCACCACGACCCCCGCGGACCTGGACGCGGCGGTCGCTCAGGCCATCGGCCACGCCTTCGATCTGACGCGTGAGCTGCCGCTGCGCGCCTGGGTCTTCACGACGGCCCCCGACGACCATCTCGTCCTGCTGCTCGCCCATCACATCGTGAGCGACGGCGGGTCGTTGGCGCCGCTGGTGGGCGACCTGTCGGTGGCGTACACGGCCCGCCGTTCGGGGCGGGCCCCGGAGTGGCGGCCGCTGCCGGTGCAGTACGCGGACTACACGCTGTGGCAGCGGGAGGTGCTCGGTGACGAGACCGACCCCGACAGCGTGATCTCCCGGCAGATCGACCACTGGCGCACGGCGCTGGCCGGGCTGCCGGAGCAGTTGGAGCTGCCGACGGACCGGCCGCGTCCGGCCGAGGCCAGCCACCGGGGCGAGACGGTTCCGCTGACCCTCGACGCGGAGACGCACCAGGGCCTGGCCCTCCTGGCGCGGGACCACCAGTCGAGTGTCTTCATGGTGGTGCAGGCGGGCATCGCGGCGCTGCTCACCCGGCTCGGCGCCGGGACCGACATCCCCGTCGGCACGCCCATCGCCGGGCGCACCGACTCCGCCCTCGAGGACCTCGTCGGGTTCTTCGTCAACACGCTGGTGCTGCGGACGGACACCTCCGGCGACCCGACGTTCGCCGAGCTGCTGGGGCGGGTGCGGGAGACGAACCTCGCCGCCTACGCCCACCAGGACGTGCCCTTCGAGCGGCTCGTGGAGATCGTCGCCCCGGCCCGGTCCCTGTCCCACCACCCGCTCTTCCAAGTCATCCTCACCTTCCAGAACAGCGGCGACATCGAGGCCGACCTGCCCGGTCTCACCGTGCGGGAACACCCCCTGGAGGCGGCGTCGGCGAAGTTCGACCTCTCCTTCGCACTGGAAGAGCAGGTCGACGAGCGGGGCGCGCCGGCCGGAATGCGCGGGTCGGTGGAGTTCGCGACGGACCTGTTCGACCGGGAGACGGCCCACGCGATCGCGGAGCGGCTGGAACGCCTGCTGCGCGCCGTCACCGCAGAGCC
>NZ_JBVIAY010000050.1:8405-16606 GCF_055573695.1 Streptomyces sp. NPDC030143 | reverse complement strand
CGCCGCGCTGCTGCACAGCCACAACTGATCACCGGCGGCCCTGACCTGCGGTCGCCTAATCGATCAACGGCCTGACCTGCTGCTGAGCTGTCGGTTAGCTGTCGACGTCTGGATGTCAAAGGCCTTTCACCTCCGAAAATTCGGAGGTGAAAGGCCTTTGAACTGGTGCCTCACGCCGCAAGCTGCGGGCCTGCAAGCGCGAGCAGCGGGGCAAGTCGGCCCCTGGCGGCGCGTCCGGGCCCCGTCCATGCCAAACGAGCTGGGCTTCGAAATCCGTTTGCACAGGGTCGCTTAGGGCCGGCTGTTGGTCGTCGCTGGTCGCCCTCGGGGACCTCGGACGGCCCAGAGACGGCCCAGGAGGGCGCTCAGCGGTGAGGAAGAAGGCCATCCCCGTAAGGCTGGAGTGGTGGGTGCGGCCGTCCGAGCCCGACTTCCCGCCCTGGCCCCGGGTCTACGCCTTCTTCGCCCGCTGGCGCGATACGGGCCTGGTGGCCGAGCTGCACGACCGGCTGCGGGAGGCCGTCCGCAGGGCGGAGGGCCGGAGCCCGGACCCGAGCGCCGGCGTCGTGGACTCGCAGTCGGTGAAGGCGGACGCCACCTTCACCGACCCCTCACGGCGCTTCGACGCCGGCAAGAAGATCAACGGCCGCAGGCGGCACCTGCTCACCGACACCCTCGGACTTGTCCTGGGCATCCTGGTCACGCCCGCGTCCACGACCGACCGGGACGCCGCCCGCACACTGCTGCCCGCAGGGAAACAGCGCTTCCGGCCGCTTGCCCGCATCTGGGCCGACGGCGGCTACACCGGCCACCTCATCGACTGGGCGGCCCAGCATCTGGGGCTGGTCGTGGAGGTCGTCCGCCGCAGCGAAGAGGCCCGCGGCTTTCAGGCTCTGCCACGCCGCTGGGTCGTCGAGCGGACCTTGCCTGGTTCTTGCAGAGCCGACGGGTCCCGTCTGGGGCGTCGATGTCATCCGTAGGTGTCACTGGCCTGGCCAGGGAGCAGTGGAGGTGGGTCCACTTCGGTCCGTCCCTGGCGAGTGTTGCCAGGATCCATGCTTGGCCGGCAGGACCTGCCACATTTCATGTTCAGGCATGGACAGCAGTACCTATGCCCGTGAGGGCATGGACCGCCAAGCTAGCCAGATCTGCTGAGATGCAGCACGTGCAATCACACAGCGCAGCCGTCGGAAGCACCTGACCTGGCCCGGAGGGCAGCACGGTTGGCGCGGTTGTCCACACGTTGTGAGGAGCGAACCGATTAGCGCCTGAGCGTGTAGTCACAGAGAGTGACTGTCAGTGGCAGGCGTTAGTGTTTCATTGGGCGGGGGCAGAGGCGTCAGTCCTGCAGCACTCACTGTGTGATCGCAAGACATCTGCCACACTGGTACACGGTTGATGAGCCACGCCGGAACCTTGCACAGAGAGTTGCCAGCGCATGAGAAGGGGCGGTGATGGAAGTGGATGAGACGCTTGAGCAGCGCTTCGTCGCGACTTTTCAGGCCCTGATCGCTGAGGGCCAAACACCTCGTGAGCAACTGGTAGAACTTCTCGGTTCTGAAATAGCTCTTGATGAGCTAATGATGGGTTCGCGTCTACCTTCTCTATATGAAGCGACTACGCTTGCGGCGTTTTATAAAGTCGCCCCCAGTGTCTTTCTGTGCGCGCAACCACCATCTATGGGAGTCAGCTTCCGCCTGGGTGAACTAGAGGGAATTTGGGACGTTAGTGACTCCGTTGCACACGCCACCAAACTCCTTTCGGTGGACCGGCTAACGCGCGATTGGGGCTACGAAGAGCCTGTTATACCACTCCCCAAGTTCGCCCCTTCGAAGGCGTGGAGTTATCGAGAAGCGGGCGAGAAAACTGCATCTCGCCTTCGTGCATTTCTCGACATCGAAGATACCGATCCAATCGGAGATCTCACCGGACTTGTTGAGAGTCTAGGTTATCCAGTCGAATACCGTGCACTTCCTCGTGACATCCACGGGATCTCCGTCCCTGAAGATTGGGACGGTGTTTCAGCATGGGTGATCTTGATCAACTGTCAAGATAACTGGGCGCGACAGCGTTTTACCCTCGCCCATGAACTCAGCCACATTCTGCAGCGAGATATAGGGCAGATTGTTGTTGATCGCGCCATTCTTGAGGATCGGCGCCCTGAGAAGATTGCTGATTCTTTCGCGAGGAACTTCTTGCTTCCAGAGGAAGCGCTACATGATTCCTACTTGAGGCACGGCAAAATTAAGACGTTCGAGCAAATGGCTTCGTTTGTCACGAACACTATGCTCACCTATGGTGTTAGTCGCGATGCCACTATGTATGCACTGCAGGAAACTGTCGGCGAGATAGCAGACAGTGAAATCTTCGATGCCTGCAGGGAAGCCAAAGTTGCCGACCTAATGTGTATTGCTGGAAACGAGCAGCTCTGGCTTGAGGTGAAAGGGAATCAAGGAAGCGCCTTCCCTTCGGAGCGTCTAACACAACAAGCACTGAACGCGTATGCAGCTGGCCTGATTCCGTTGACGGCGGTCGCCGACGTGATTACAGATGGCGACGAAGATGCTGCGCTGGAGCAGCTGAATGCGGCCGGCTGGGAGTTGGCCGAAGCCTAGGCCTGGGCGTCACATAGCGTGCAGTTACCGTTTCTCTGACGGCAGGTGAAGAAGTCGGAGCTCGTCGGCCGGACTTCCGCTGGAACGGTGGCGAAGCTCGAGGTCATGTGGTTAAAGTCCTCGAGCAGTTCGTCGGCGCCGAGTAGAGAATCCTGGCACCCCAGTTCTGCGAGCAGTTGGCCGGTGTGCTTCCAGGCGATGCCGTTTTGCTCTGCCACTCGCATTGCACCGTTGTCGTTCGTGAGGAGAACGGTCTTTGCGCCATGCCTCACAGTACGCAAGGCGCTAACGATGCTGTGTGCCTCGCCACTGTGCTTCTTCGAGGAACGCACGGTGTCGTCGGTCCGGCCCAAGGCGGTGTTCTGTCGCTCCTCGAACGCGTCCAGTTGGCGCAGGACACGACCGATCATCTGTACGGTCTCCTCCGTTGCAAGGAGGGGGTGTTCGGGAATGTCGCCAGCGTCCAGCATCTGCACGACAACGTCGGCGCTATCACACCTCGCGCGGTTCTCGGGAGTCCGTCTACCGTTCGGGATGTTGGCCATGACTCGAATTTCCTGCGCCACGGCGTACGTTACGACGAGTGATGAACCGTAGAGGGTGATCACCTTGTTGAGCACGGTCGGCCGGCGCCCGAGGGACACCAGGGTGCCGGTGTCGCACCAGGCCAAGTCGACCGGAGCATGGCGCTTCGGCTGGTTCGCTATCGTCTGCCAGCGTGACGGCTGAACTTTCGACCTCGGCTGGAGGTTCGGGCTGCGCAGTGCCATCGCCTTAGGGGAGGGGCGCCCCAGGTCGTCCAACTCCCCCCTCCTCGCCATCCCGTTCACTCCCGCTCCGCGCGCGGGTGCATCCGCACAAGCGTAGCCTTGACGCGGGGTGTTCGCAGCCGCCTCCGTGAACGCGCTGGGCCCAGGCCCCCCAGCACTGGGCTGCTCACTCCAGTGTGTCGGCGTCGCCCTCTTCGTCAGCTGCCGCTTCGGGACACCAGTCTCTAACTGGGCACCAGGTGCAGTGCTTTCCGGGAGTGGCTTCCCAGGTCGTGTCTCTGTGCCAGGACTTGGCTCGTTGCCTAACCTCTTTCTTCGCCATTCGCAGGACACCTGCATCGTTGAGGTCCCACTCGAAGATCTTGCTGTCTTCTGCGGCGATCACCTCCAGTTCAAGCCGAGCTGAGGCGCTCTGGTAAGGGCCGCGGTAGCCACTAGCAAATAGATTGAGTAGCCAAGAAGATGCGAAGAAACGATCGAATGCTTCGGCGTTGTCCTCCGGAAGATCGCGACTGGTTGTCTTGGTTTCCCGAATCACTAGGCACTCATCGGAATCCACGAAGATCATGTCAGGCGTACTAGCGATTATTACGTCAGCGGTTGCATCGTATCCGTAGAGAGGTGCTTCGATGGAAATAATCTGAGTGCCTGCACCCACCGGGCAGTTGTTAACGTGATGGGCGAGATAGGGTTGGACCTCTGAATATTCCTCCCTGGAAAGGCTTGACGTGAAAGCGTCCGGATCGTCGAAATCGGCAACATCCTTAGTCGTGCACCTTACTGAGCGGCTATGAGCGGTTGCAATCCACTCATGAACTAGGCGACCGCGGTGCGATGCGGCACCGGAGGAGTCTTTTCGCGGCAAGAATTGGGAGAGGGTAAGGAACCATTGTGCTGGGCAAATCTCGTAGAGCTCAATGTCTCTGGCGCTAACCGATCGAGTTGCTGCCCCCGGACTGGTTTGACCTAGAAATCCATCCAGCTTTTCCAGGGCTCCACAGCAGCCTGCGATTTTGCAGTCCTTGCAGAATGAGCCCGGGTGTGTGCTGTCGGCGCTGATGATTTTCTGCAGGTGCGGTAGCGCGATTGATGTGAAGGCGGATCGAACATCGTCGGGAGCGGCGTCAAAGAGGACCTGATAGGAGGAATCACACAGTCCTATTTCAACGATGCGAATGCGCGAAACGGTTCCTCGAGGAGGGAAGAGGCCAGCTACATGCGCGGCGACGACAGTCCACCGGTCTGGTACTTCAGGCTTCTCCCTGATGGTGCCCAGCCGGATTTTCCGTACTTCACGGATCCCGTTTGGAGCATCGTACAGAGGTGCCCAAACAGTGAGAGTCCCATTAGGTTCAGGGAAAACCTTAGGGTCGAAACAGCGAAATTCGAGTCCAGGAATTTCTGTGGTCAGTACGTCATGAACTTCTAGATAGTTCGCAATGGCATGTTCCGCGTACCTGCGCGTGGCGGGGTGCATTGTGGTCCCCGCTAGTTTTTCCTGAATCAGGGCTTGCAAGCCGTGCCATGTCTCAGCTCTCGGATCACCATGCATGCTGCAGGCTGCTTCGCGGATAATGTTGCCAAGAAAGGGGTGGCTGTCGTCCCGTCGTCGCCGCCAGTCCGGACTGCTGACGTCGGGACGGACCTTCAGTGCACCGCCCATGCCGCAGGTCTTGGACCGCTCCTGCACATCGGTAGCACTGATCTTCAAGATGTGCGTGCGCCCGACCAGGCTCGGCCGCACTACTTGAGCACACATGTTTGGCCAGCCCCCATTCAAGCGACGAAGTGTCATATTACGACTTTGAGGGCGACGGAGCAGCAGCGTTTGAAGTTTGATCATCCCACACAGCCGGACCGTGTTGGCGTCCGCTTGCGGGTGGGACCTAAGGTCGGCGGAGCGGCTTTGGGCTGGAGCTGCTTTGGGGCGAGTGATCATGGCCCCGTAAGCTTCCGGCGCGTCGGGCAGTCTGTGGACCTGCCCGGTAAAGCACGACGTTGGGGCCATGATCTTAGAGGCTCGCCCCGAAGTGGCTGCCTAAAGCCGTGGAGCCGACCGCCCCAGCCACGACGTGTTCTGACCTAGCTTGCTCTTGGGCGGGAGCGGGTGGTCGGCGGTGCCGAGCGGGGCAGAGACATGAGCGCGGGCGCCGCCGGCCGCCCGCGCCCGCCCGGAGGAGCGAAGCGACGACGGGTGCTTGAAGCCGTTAAAGAAGGTTGTTACTCAGTCTGATGCCTGGGGCTGTGTGGCCTGTGCGGCTTGAAGTCGTAGGCACATGAGGGAAGTTGCTTGGCCTGACGGTGTGCCATCGGCAGGAAGAGCGCTGGTCGGACAGTCCATGTGATGCGTGTGCTGACGTGGGTGATGGACACCGTCCACGGCTCCCCGCGCAACAGGGCTCGCCTCGTGTCGATGCGGTCGTCGTGGAGTCGCGTCCATGCCTCCTGAGAAGCGGCCGCGTCCAGGGCCGGTGAGATGGTGCGCAGGATCGTCGCCACCCAGTTGTTCGCCTCGACCGCCGAGTACGCATCGAACGAGCCGAAGAGCGCCGGCGGTTGCCGCCCGCCCAACTTCTCCGTCCAGCACTCGCACCAGAAACCGGGACTGGTCGTGTCCCTCAGCATGGGCGGCCTCCCCGGTGACGGTCTGCGCGGAGCTCCGCGGTGATGGTGCGGCCGGAGTCGTCTCCCTGGACCGTGACGCTGTCGGCGAGGGCGGCGACCATGCCGAGCCCACGGCCGTGGGTGGCGTTGATTGGTGGGTGCTGGACCTCGGGGGTGGTCTTGCTGTGTCCGGCGTCGGTCACCGCGATCGTGGTGGTCAGCTCGGAGACGGTGAGCGTGACGTGGAATGCGCTGGCGCCGTCACCGCTGGCGGTGTGGGTGAGCGCGTTGGTGCCGAGTTCCGTGAGAATCAGCGCGGCGTCGTCAGAGCGCGGGTGACCGTTCAAGGTGGCGTGGATCCAGTGTCGGGCCGTGCGGAGTGCTCGGGGGTCTCCCGGGAAGGTGCGTCGGTGCGTTGGCATGGCGTCCTCCATGGCAGTGACCTGCTGTTTTCTGCGTCCTCCGGGCGGACCGGCTGACACGGACCATGCAGAGCCGTACAATTAGTACTAGCACCGTACCGAATGTGCGCGTACTGGGAGTGCGGGTTCGTACTTTTCGTGCGGGCTGGTGGCGCATAGCGTTCGCCGCGTGGTCTGGTGCTGACCTGGATGCCGATAGAGGGAGGACTCCGCATGTTCGGGCTGTTTGTGCGCTTCACCTGCAAGGACGACGCGGCGGCGGCTGCGTTCGACGACCTGGCGGAGCGCACCGGTGAGCAGATCCGGGCGAACGAGCCCGGAACGGTGATCTACGCAGTGCACCGCGTTGACGGTCGTCCGCTGGAGCGCGTGTTCTACGAGCTCTACCGGGACAAGGGCGCCTTCGAGGAGCACGAGTCGAAGGAGTACGTGCGTGCCTTCCTCGCGGCGCGGGAGCAGTACCTGTCCGCCGTCGAGGTGGATCGCTTGGACTTCGTGTCCGGCAAGGGTGTGGACGTTGAGCACTGAGTATCAGAAATCGCTCGGCCGCAAGATCGCCTTCAATCGGAAGCGCCGGGGACTGTCACAGAAGGAGTTCGCCGGCCTTTTGGGGCGCTCGGAAGCGTGGGTGTCCCAGGTCGAGCGGGGCGTGCGGCGTATCGATCGGATGACCGTGCTGGAAAAGGTCGCCGAGGTCCTTGAAGTGCCGATCGCCGAGTTGGCGGCTGAGGCTCCCCTCGTCGCATCGGTGGCCGATGGGGAGCCCCCAGGCGCGAGTCGCTTGCGAATGGTGCTGAGTGCCGCGCATTCGCTCAAGGCAGTTCTCAGTCGGCAGGACACGTCCCCTGACGTGCCGGCGCTGCGTGCCGAGGTGGACCGGGCTTGGTCACTCACGCATCAGGGCAACTACGCCGACCTGGCCGAGCTGCTGGAAGAGCTGGTTCCTCGACTGGAGTCGGCCACCCGGTCCGTTCCCGACTCGGACCGCCCTGAGCTGTTTCGGCTGCTGGCGGTCATGTATCACACATGCAGCGGCGCCCTGGCGAACATGGGTGAGCCGGAGGCGGCGTGGATCGCCGTGGACCGTGCCGTGGTCGCTGCCGAGCGGGCGAACGATCCGCTGCTGATGGCGGCCGGCGAATTCCGGCTGTCACTCGTCTTCCTCGGCGCGCGACACTTCGAGCAGGCGGCCCAGGTGTCCGGGAGCGCGGCTGAAGCGCTGGGGCCTCTGTCCGATTCCGGACAAGTCGAGGCGGTCGCGCTGCGTGGTGCGCTGACGCTGCAACGGGCGGTGGCCGCCGCTCGATTGAACCTTGCTGATGAGGCGTACGGATATCTCCGTGAGGCTCGTGAGATGGGCGAACGGGTAGGTGACGGGCGCAACGACTACAACACCGAGTTCGGCCCGACCAACGTCGCCCTGCACGAGGTCGCCGTCGCGGTCGACCTCGGAGACGCCGGAGTCGCCATGCGGGCTGCGCAGACTGTTGACGCCTCCGAGCTGTCGGCCGAACGCCAGACTCGTTTTCAGATCGACGTAGCCAGGGCGTATGCCCAGCGAAGGCAGGTCGGGGATGCCGTCGCGGCACTGCTGTCGGCCCGTGAGCTGTCACCGGAACTGGTGCGGGCCCTGCCGCTGGTGAAGCAACTCACCGCGGACCTGTTGACGATGAGCCAGCCGCCCTCTGAGGAATTGCGCGCCCTCGCAGGAGAGTTGGGCGTACACGAAATGCGGACTGGTACCTGAAGTACTAGACAGTACTTGGAGTGCGAGTTACTCTGGTTGTCGT
>NZ_JBVIAY010000050.1:0-8308 GCF_055573695.1 Streptomyces sp. NPDC030143 | reverse complement strand
ATTGCGCGCCCTCGCAGGAGAGTTGGGCGTACACGAAATGCGGACTGGTACCTGAAGTACTAGACAGTACTTGGAGTGCGAGTTACTCTGGTTGTCGTCCGAACATCCCTTCGCATCCAGCGGAGTTGGTGACGCGGGCAGGCGAACGGGCCGGGGTAGGAAGGCAGACCTGCGCCGGCGCGTGAGCGAAAGAGGCCACAGACAGAGATGTGGCCTGAGCGGGAGGCAGCCCACTCAGGCCGGGTGCGTCGTTGGCATCAACGCTCTTGGAGCGTATCGCGCCCAGTCGCTATGCGGTCAACCTCCCGTTGCGTAGTCATTCCTCACTCAATGCACCGGTATGCGTGCATACGGTGCAGCGCAAGGGAGATCAGATCTGTGCGTGTAATCCGTGTGGAGACCTCGGCAGCCACCATCCTGCTGACCGAAGCTCCGGAACCGAAGGTCCGGGACCGGCAGACGGGCGAGATCGCGAAGGACGCCATCAGTGGCGAAGCCCTGATGACGATCGGCGTCGTCTACATCGAGGACGGCGAGTCCTCCCTCATCAAGGTCACCGTTCCGGAAAGTGGCGTCACCGAGGGCTTGGCGCTGGGCGCCCCGGTTTCGCTGGTGGGCCTGGTGGCTCGCCCCTGGGAGAGCGTGTTCAACGGCCAGCAGAGGCATGGCATCGCCTTCCGTGCTGCCGCGGTCACGCCGGCCGAGGTCCCGGCGCCCGTCGGGGCCTCCGCCTGATGTCGGACTGGACGACGCTGCTGGAGGTAGGTGGTCCCCTCGCCGCGCTCGGCGGAGGGGCCGCCTACATCCGGGCCCGTCACCCGGGCGTCTACTGGTCCACGGTCGGCCTGCCGATATCGACGGCCCGACTCCTGGGCTCGTACGGCTCCGTCATGGAGGCGTGCGGCCTGACGGTGCAGCCTTCCCGGCTGCGCGCGCTCGCCGTCAAGACGACGACTCGGCGTGAAGTCCGGCCGGTTCCCCCGCGCCGGGGCATCATCCGGCCCACTTCCACCGGACTGCGGCTGAGACTGCGACTGGCTCCCGGCCAGGAACCTGCGGACGTCGCCGCCTCGGCGGAGCGGCTGCGGCACGCCTGGGGCGTCCATGCCGTGTACGTGAAGGACGTCAAGCCGGGTGTGGTCGAACTGCGACTCGTCGGCTTCGACGTGCTGCGCGATGTGCGGATGCCCAGGAAGGCGGGCGGCGGACTGCTCAAGGTGCCGGTGGCGCTGAGGGAGGACGCGACGGCCTTCGTACGGGACTACCACGCTGTGCCGCATCAGCTCACCCTCGGCGCGACGCTGTCGGGTAAATCCATGTACCTGCGGCACCTGGTGGCCGGACTGGCACGGCAACCGGTCGCACTAGTCGGGATCGACTGCAAGCGGGGCGTGGAGCTGGCGCCGTTCGCTCCGCGCCTGTCGGCTCTCGCCACCGATCCACGGCAGGCGGCCGAATTGCTGCCCGTCCTCGTACGCGAGATGGAGGACCGGTACGACCTGATCAAGGCGCGTCAGGGCATCGCCCCCGGCACCCCGGACGAGGAGATCACGTCCGACATCTGGGGCCTGCCGGAACACCAACGACCGGTACCGGTCGTCTTGTTCGTCGACGAGGTGGCCGAACTCTTCCTCGTCGCCACGAAGAAGGACGAGGAACGGCGGGACGAGATGGTCACCCACCTCATCCGGCTGGCCCAGCTCGGCCGGGCGGCTGGCATCTACGTGGAGGTGTGCGGGCAGCGCTTCGGCGCCGAGCTGGGCAAGGGCGCGACCATGCTCCGGGCCCAGCTGACCGGCCGTGTCTGCCACCGGGTGAACGATGAGGCCTCCGCGAAGATGGCCCTCGGCGACATCGCGCCGGAAGCGGTTGACGCGGCCTGTTCCATCGCCCCGGAACTACCCGGCCTCGCGGTGGCAGGTGACACGTCCGGCGGCTGGTCCCGCATCCGCACGCCGTTCCTGTCTCTCGCCCGCGCGGCTGAGGTCTGCCGCGAGTCGGCTCACATGGTCCCCGACCTGCCCACGCTCGAACCGTTCCGACCCGCAGTGACGGCCCAGCCGACCGACGTCCCGAACTCGCCCCTCAGCCCGGTACCGGTCACCGAGTAGGCCACTCACTACCCCCCACGGCCGGCACGTCCGTCTCGTGCCGAGTCCCTACCCCGGCACGCCCGAAAACGAGGGAGCCTCCATGTCCCGCCCGTCCGTTTCCGAAGTCCACGCGTTTCTGAGCGACCTGAAAGACCACCGAACGTTCGGAGCCGGCGACTACGCCGAGCTGATGAGCCGTAAGGCCGAACTGCTGGAACGCATCGCCGCCGACCGGCCCGGCGACATGGAAGCGGCCGAAGCCGCCTCCGCTGCCCGCGCGCGAGCCGACGAACTCAAGCCCACCGACTGACCCCACCCACGGAAGGGACGCAACTGTGCGCGCCCACTTGGCCCGCGTCGACGCGGTGCTCGTTCAGGCGGTCATCGCCGCCGCGCTGTCCTTCGCCCACCTGCACGACCTGGCCGCAGCCGCCGGACAGGACGGCTGGAAGGCGTGGGCCTATCCGGTCTCCGTCGACCTGCTGTTGGTGGCGGCCTGGCGGCGACTGCGCTCCGGTGCGTCGAAGGCGGCCGGATGGTGCTGGTTCCTCGTCGCGCTGACCGCGTCGCTCGGGGCCAACGTCGCCACGGCCGGCCTTCTCGACCTGGACGCCGTACCCGCCTGGCTGCGGATCCTCGTCGCCGGATGGCCCGCGGTCGCCTTCCTCGGCGGCACCCTCCTTGCCCACACCACACACGAGACGGCCGCGGACCCCGCACTGGTGACCCCGGAGCCGACCACAACGGCTCCGGAACCCGTACAACGACCGGCAGTCGTCTCTCCTCGCCCATCGGTCCCGGCCGCGCTCGTCGCACACGCCCGCAAGGTCGCCGACGAACACCGCACCCGGACCGGATCGGCCATCGACACCTCGACCCTCCGTGCTCGGCTCGGCGTCCCCGCACCACTGGCCGAAGCCGTGGCCGCACAGCTCTGAGAGGAGCATCCATGCCCGCCAACCCGCGTTTTCGCCGGGTCGTCCGGATCGGCCCGGTCCAGGTCGGCACGTACTACGACGGCCGGGGCCGTGAGAAGCACGCCGCCGTGTGCACAGCTCCGCGCTGTGGCTTCTCCGCCGACTACGACAGCCGCACCGCCGCCGAGCTGGCCGCCCGCACCCACCGCTGCCGCGTCCGCTGAGGAGACTCCGTGACCGTCTCGCTCCCGCTCGTCTTCGTCCTGGGCGTCATCGCCTGGGCCGCGATCAAGTTCCTCGGCGTCCGCCTCTGGGTCGCCGTCGTGATCGCCCTGTTCGGCTTCTGGCTCTCCCACACCTTCCTCGCCCCCGCCATCGAGACCGGTACCCGCACCGGCGTCGACGTCGTCGACGGCACCGACAAATGACCAGGAGGCCCGCCATGCTGTTCCGCCCCCAGCTCCCCGACGCCCCGCACCCACCCACGACCCTCACCGGGCAGCACCAGGTGCAGGCTCCGGTGCCGTCCGCCGTCCGCCCGCTCACCCCCTACGTGGGTGCGGTCGCCGCGGTGGTCGTCGTCGGCGTCGTCCTCACCGCGCTCCTGCTGGCTCTCGCCGTCACGGCCGTGTCCGTGGCCATTTCCGCCGTGATCCTGCGCTCCCTCGTCACCGGCGCCACCAGGCGCTGACCGGCCACCGGGGCGGCAACAAGCCGCCAAGCATCCCGCCGCCCCGGGGCCGTCCCTCCCGACCGCCGAAACAGTCGAAAGGAACTCCCATCATCACCCGGCAGACTCCGCCCCCGCTGGCGGAACTCTCCACGCTGGCCTCCCTCGGCACCCTGCCCGAGCTGGCCCGCCAACTCTCCGGCTTGGGCGGCTGCACCCACCCCGTCCGCCTCGACGGCCACCGCACCGCATACGCCGTCGACACCCGCACGGGCGAGATCGGCACCGTCCTGCACCACCTCGACTCCGCCGCCCTCCCGGCCGGTCAGCTCCTGGTCCGCTGCAACAACCGCCGGGCCACCCGGTGCGCGGCCTGCGCCGAGGTCTACCGCCGCGACACCTACCACCTGATCACCGCCGGACTCCGCGGCGGCAAGGGCACCCCCGACCAGGTCGCCACCCACCCACGCGTCTTCGCCACCTTCACCGCCCCCGGCTTCGGCCCGGTCCACAACCGGCCCACCGACGGCCGGGGCATGGTCCGCCCGTGCCGCTGCGGTGTCCGCCACGACCAGGACGACGCCGCACTCGGCACCCCGCTCGATCCGGACCACTACGACTACGACGCGGCCGTGCTCTGGAACGCGCACGCCGGGGCCCTGTGGCGGCGCTTCTCGATCTACCTCCGCCGGGAGGTCGCCAAGCGCGCTGGCCTCACCCAGCGCACCTTCCGCCACCACGCGCGGATCTCCTTCGCCAAGGTCGCCGAGTACCAAAAGCGCGGAGCCGTCCACTTCCATGCCGTCATCCGCCTCGACGGCCCGGAAGGCGGTCACACCCCGCCGCCGGCCTGGGCGACGGCCGAACTCATCGCCGACGCCACCCGTGCGGCCGCGACCGCCGCCCGGATCGACGGCCCAGTTATCGACGGCCGTGCCCACACCTTCGCCTTCGGCCGCCAACTAGACGTCCGCACGATCCGCTCCGCCGACTTCGACGGCGGCCAAGAGCTGACCGAGCGGGCCGTAGCGGCGTACATCGCCAAGTACGCCACCAAGGGCGCCGAGACAGCGACGGGAGCTCTAGACCGGCCGCTGAAGTTCGCCGCCGAACTGGCCCAGTTCGACATCAGCGACCACGCCCGCCGCCTCATCCGCACCGCATGGACCCTCGGCGCCCGCAAGGACCTCGAACACCTCCGTCTGCGCGCCTGGGCCCACATGCTCGGTTTCCGCGGCCACTTCTCCACCAAGTCCCGCCGCTACTCCACCACGCTCGGCGCCCTCCGCACCGCCCGCGCCGACTGGCGACGGGCCCAGACGGCTCCGCCTGTCCCGCAGGACGGCGACAGCACCCTCGTCCTCGCCCACTGGGTGTTCGTCGGCACCGGCCTCAGCGCTGCCGAGAACTGGCTTGCTGCATCCCTTGAACCTGCCATCGGAACGGAAGGAGAACCGACATGGACCACCGTCACGACGAGCTGATGACGGTCCGCCAGGTGCTCGACGAACTGGGCGGTGTCTCTCGACGGACCTTCTACCGCTGGCGGGAGCTGGGGCTGGGGCCTGAGGCGTTCAAGCTCCCCAATGGAGAGCTCCGAATCTGGCGGAGCGACTTCGCCACGTGGCTGCGACAGTTGGAGGCGGCGGCGTGAAGTCTCTCGACGTGAAGGTCTGGGGCGTCCGAAAGCGGGACACCAAAACGCCTTCGTACGGCGTCCGCTGGTCCGTGGCCGGCAATGTCTTCTCCGAGTCCTTCCGCACCAAAGCGCTCGCCGACCACTACCGCACGAAGCTGATGCGGGCGATGCGCGACGGCGAGGAGTTCGACACGGAGTCGGGCCTTCCGGCCTCGATGGAAGAGAAGAAGTCGGCCGTGTCGTGGTACGCCTTCGCCCTCAGGTACCTCGCCATGAAGTGGCCCCATGCCGCCCCCAACACACGGGACGGCATCAACGAATCGCTCACCAGCGTGACGGTGGAACTCCTCGACGACCGCGCCGGACGTCCGTCCGATGAGGCGATCCGCAAGGCGCTCCGCAACTGGGCCTTCGTCTTGCCGGGGCCCGACGATCGGGAAGTCCCGGACGACGTGCGGAACGTTCTCCACTGGGTGTCCAAAGCCTCTCGACCGCTCGCTGATCTTGCTGAGCCCGCCACGGCCCGCGCAGTCCTCGACTCGCTGAAGCTCAAGCTCGACGGCACGGCAGCCGCGGCGGAAACCGTGCGGCGTAAACGTCGGACACTCGTCAACGCCGCGAATTACGCCGTCGACCTGGGGGAGCTGCGTGAGAACCCGATCACAGCTGTCCGCTGGCAGAAGCCGAAGGTGGCCAACCAGGTGGACCCGCGCGTTGTCGCCAACCCGGAGCAGGCTCGCAACCTCCTGGCGGCCGTTTCGTACGTGGGCGGGTACCGGCGCGCCCGTGGTCGTCGCCTCGTGGGTCTGTTCGCCGCCATGTACTTCGGTGGCCTCCGGCCGGCGGAAGCGGTCGGCCTCGTCGAGACGGACCTGATCCTTCCCGAACGGGGTTGGGGCTCGGCCCTGCTCCACCGGACCCGCCCGTCGGTCGGCAAGCAGTGGACCGACTCGGGGGAGACCCACGACGATCGCGGGCTGAAGAACCGACCGACCGAGGACGTGAGGCGGGTGCCGATCCCGCCTCGCCTCATCGCCGTGCTCCGCGAGCATCTGGCCACCTTCGGTACGGCTGACGACGGACGGCTGTTCTTCAGCGAGAAGGGTTCGGTCGTCCCGTCCTCGACCTACTACCGTGTGTGGCAGGAGGCCCGGCTCCTCGCGCTCCCGCCGACCGTCGCGTCCTCGCCGCTCGCGAGTCGGCCGTACGACCTCCGGCACTCGGCGCTGTCGACGTGGCTGAATGCCGGTGTCGACCCGACCGAGGTTGCCGAGCGCGCCGGCAACAGTGTCGAGGTCCTGCTGACCCGTTACGCGAAGTGCCTCGACGGACGGCAGGACGTTGCCAACCGGCGAATCGACGATCTGTTGCGCGAATACGAGTGATCGCATGAAACCTGGGCCTCATACTTCCGGCGTGGGGCAACAACGTATGCGGTGTCCTGCGCGGTTGTCGGGATGCCTCCGCGGTGGCCCAGCACTTCGTGCGGACGGGGTGGAGTTCGAGGTCGTTCTCCTGGCACGCCTATGAAGTCGAAACCAGCTGGTGCCAGGTGGAGGTCGAGCCGATCGTGGGTCCAGACGTCCTCCTGAATGGAGTCGTCGACCCTCAGCGCTTCGACGAACTCGGCGGCGTACTTCGCTGCCTCGGTTTGAGCTACTCCCTGGAGCTCTACCAGGGAGACGACACACTGGTCCGTGAGATGCACGTCTGATCACTGAGTCCACGTGTGAGGCCCCGGCATATTGTCCGGGGCCTCTCTCGTTTTGAGCCCTACCTGCTGCGATGCTTCGGGCTGAGAGCGGACGAGGGGGGCTCGTGGATCTGAAAGTCACGCGCTGGAAGCGGTACGGACATGATCGCCTGTACGCGAATCTGCCCGATGGGACCGCAGTCGGCTGGGCGGACGTGAGGGCGGGAGACATCACCGTCTTGGTCGCTGAGTATCGCGAGGACGTGATCGCCGTGCTGACACACCACTTACGGGACAGCCCCGAGCCAATCTTGCCGCAGAGGGCACCTGGAGCTGGAGCCCGCCCGATGCTGCCGCCTCTGACACCGGCGGACGACCTGTCCACCAACCGTCCCGGTGAATCCCTCCGCGACCTGCTCGACAAATCCGGCCCGGGGCTGATCGAGCGAGTGGTCTCACGGCTCCTGCGGCGCCCTACCGAGTGGGACTCATGGCGTAAGGGACTGGCGGGGGAGAGACGAGTTGGAGCCGAGCTGAACCGCTTGGAGCGTCATGGATGGCGGGTCCTGCACTCCATCCCCCTGGCCAACCATGTGGACGTCGATCACTTGCTGATCGGGCCTGGCGGGGTGTTCAGCATCAATACGAAGCACCACCACGACAAGGCCGTATGGGTCGGCGACGATGCCGTGAAGGTCAATCACGGAAAACCGGCGCCCTACGCGCGCAAGAGCCGGGCGGAGGCCAAGCGTGTGGTCCGGGTGCTTGAGCACTACTGCGGCTTTCCCGTACCGGTCGAGCCAGTACTCGTCTTCGTCGGCATCACCGATCTCAAGGTGGTCGCCACGCAACTCAGCGTTCGGGTGTACCAAGAGCGTCAAGTAGCGGCTCTGGCGCCGCTCTCAGGGGTGCTGACGGTCGAGCAGGTCGAGCAGGTGTACAGCGTCGCTCGCCATCGTCAGGCCTGGAGCAAGGCTTGAGCCGACCCTTTCAGCGGGGCATCGATCATTCCCATGGGTACTGCGGGCAGCCTCCACGGCGCGGCCGTCGTGTGGGAGAGGTCGTCTGGCGCTGATGCGGACTCCCGTCCTTTCGTTGACCTCACCTGCGGCGATGTCCCAAGATCCCGTCCACGCCTCGTCCACGGACCCCGACATGCGCCCGCTCCGGGCTGCATCCGCCTGCACATACGCGAAGACCCCGTCCTCAGCGAAAGCGCTGATGGCGGGGTCTTTGGGCACCTGAACCAAGGTGCCCCCGGCAGGATTCGAACCTGCGCACACGGCTCCGGAGGCC
>NZ_JBVIAY010000049.1:0-19146 GCF_055573695.1 Streptomyces sp. NPDC030143 | reverse complement strand
CACCCGAGAGACTCTCTCAGGCTTTCCTCCGGGCGCTTCCCTTCGGTCTTGCGTTTCCGACTCTATCAGATCTTTTCTCGATCCGATTTCCTCGGTGCTTTCCAGGTTCCCGCTTTCGCGGTTTCCTTTCCGGCGGTTCCGACTCTATCAGATCCTTTCGGCGCCTGATTCCCAGTCAGAGGGGGTGTTTCTTTCCGGCTGTTGGGCCGTTCCGACGTCTCAAACCTTAGCGGATCCGTCCCGGCGAGCGCTAATCGAGCTACCGGGTCCTGTCGAATTGAATTCAGGCGTGCTGAATTCAACCCCGTCAGGAGATCTTGCTGTGATGTGAGTGCCGCTACTGCGGCGGGAGTGTCGTCGAAGAACCGTTACGGCTCCGCGGCAACCCGAAGAACTCTACGTACCGGGTCAGGGGCTGTCAAGCACCTGCTGTCAAGATCTTTTAGTCGAGGTCGCTGAGCCGGCCGCCCGCGTCCGGCTGTGCCTCTTCCACCCGGCGCAGGAGCCTGGTGAGGACGTCGCCGAGGGCCGTCCGCTCCCGGGCGGAGAGGTCCTGAAGCAGGTCCTCCTCGAAGCTCGACGCAAGCCGCATCGCCTCCAGCCACTTCTCACGGCCCTCGGGTGTCAGCTCGACGATCACCCGGACCCTGTTCGTCTCGTCCCGTTCACGGGTCACCAGTCCTTCGGCGACCATGCGGTCGATTCGGTGAGTCATGGCGGCCGGCGTCAGACCGAGGCGCTTGGCGAGGTCGCCGGGTCCCATGCAATAGGGGGCACCGGAGAGGACCAGCGCCTTGAGGACCTCCCAGTCGGCGTTGCTGACGCCGAGTGCGGCGGTCTGCCGGCCGTAGGCGACGTTCATACGGCGGTTCAGGCGGGAGAGCGCCGAGACGATCTTCTCGACCTGGGGGTCGAGGTCCTGGAACTCGCGCTGGTAGGCGGCGATCTGCTCTTCGAGAGTCGGCTCGCCGCCGATGCCCGTGCTGTCGGGGGTGTCACCCATGGGCGCCAGTATCGCACGGGGGTCGTTGGCGTTGAAGTCCTTGGATGTGTACTCTTTAGCTTCGAAATTTATCTTCGAAGTCTTCGGTTCTAAGTCCTGAGACTGACCAACTACCTGAGAGAGGTGAACGTGACCAGGGCGATGGGCGCAGCGATGCGCCGGATCCACGTGGGCAACGCACTCAGCGCGTTCGGGCTCGGCTTCACCGTCCCCTACCTGTACGTCTACGTGGCGCAGGTGCGGGGGCTGGGGGCCATGACGGCGGGACTCGTCCTGGCCGTCTTCGCCGTGGCCGCGCTGATCGTGCTGCCGTTCGCCGGTCGGGCGATCGTGCGGCGCGGCCCGCTGCCGGTCCTGGTCGCCGCCCTGGTCACGGCCGCGCTGGGCGCGCTGAGCCTGGGGCTCGCCGGTGACTCCACCGCCGTTCTGGCCGCCGCCGCGGCGCTCGGGGCGGGGCAGGCCGTGATGCAGCCGGCCCTGGCGACGATGATCGTGGACTGTTCGTCGGCGGAGACGCGGTCGCGGGCGTTCGCGACGCAGTTCTTCCTGCAGAACCTCGGGCTCGGAGTCGGCGGGCTGATCGGCGGGCACCTCGTGGACACCACGCGCGTGTCGTCGTTCACCCTGCTCTTTGCGATCGAGGCGGCGATGTTCCTGCTGCTGGTCGCGGTCATGGCGTCGGTGCGGATGCCGCGCGCGCCGCGGGTGGAGGACGCTCCGCGGGCGTCGGCGAAGGGGAGCTGGAAGCAGCTGGTGGGCAACCGGGCCATGGTGCAGCTGTGTGTGCTGGGGTTCGTGCTGTTCTTCGCCTGCTACGGGCAGTTCGAGTCGGGGCTCAGCGCGTACGGGGTCGAGGCCGCGGGGATCTCCACGTCGGCGCTCGGGACCGCTCTGGCCGCCAACACCGCCGTGATCGTGGTCGCGCAGTTCGCCGTGCTGAGGTTCGTCGAGCGGCAGAAGCGGTCGCGGGTGATCGCGGGTGTGGGGCTGATCTGGGCCGTGGCGTGGGTCGTGGCCGGGTACGCCGGGCTGGGACACGGCAGCCAGGAGATGGCGGCGGCCGCGTTCGTGTCGACGTACGCGCTGTTCGGGCTCGGTGAGGCGATGTTGTCGCCTACGGTCGCGCCGCTGGTCGCCGATCTGGCGCCGACCGGGATGGCGGGGCAGTACAACTCGGCGTTCGCCCTGGTGAAGCAGTTGGCGCTGGCGGTCGGTCCGGCGGTGGGCGGGCCGATGGGGGCCTCGCTGCACGCCCCGTACATCGTGACGTTCCTGCTGTTCTCGCTGGGGATCACGGTCCTCGCGGTGCGGCTCGGGCGGCAGCTGACCGCCGAGCAGGACCAGCCGTGGCTGTGGCGCAACCGGGTGGTCGCGCGGGGTGGCGCGGCCGTGGAGCCGGTGGGCGCCGAGGCCTGACGCGGAGTGGGAAGGCGGCCGTCGTCGAGGGACGACGGCCGCCTCGGCATGTCAGCGCACCGCCGTCACCAGGGTCGCGGTGAAGGGGAACGTGGTGGTGTCGCCGGGGAGGGCGGCGCGGAGCGCGTCGGCGGCTCGGGTGAGGGCCTGCTCGCCGGCGGTCTCGGTGAGCGTCCGACCCCAGTGGGTCGCGGAGAGGTGGCCGGGGACGTAGTCCCGCAGTGGGGGAAGGGTGATGGGGACGGTGAGGTCGCGGCGGGTCGTCCTGTGGAAGCCGGCGTGGTCGAGGCAGGTGGTGAGGTGGTCGGCGGTGCCGAAGGCGCCGCGGAAGGCGGCCGCGCGGTCGGGGCCGCCGTACCGCTCGACGACGCGGTGCTGGGCGGCGAAGTAGGGGGAGGCGTCCAGGTCCGTCCAGACGGTGGCGGCGAAACGGCCTCCGGGGCGGGTGACGCGGGCCGTCTCGCGCAGGGCGGCGTCGAGGTCGGGGAAGGAGGGGACGCCCTGCTGGCAGAGGACGGCGTCGAAGGTCGCGTCCCCGAAGGGGAGGTCGTCGGCGGGGGCCGGGGTGAACTCGATGTCGGGGTACAGGCGGGGGTGGTGGGCCACGGCGACCTCGAGCATGGCCGTGTCGACGTCGGTGCCGGCGACGCGCCCGGTGGGGCCGGCCTGTGCGGCGGCGGCGCGGGCCGCGAAGCCCGTGCCGCAGGCGAGGTCGAGGACGGTGGCGCCGGGGAAGAGGTCCGCGGCGTCCACGAGTGCGGTGACGAAGGGCGCCATGAGGGGCGCGACGTAGTGTTCGTAGCGCTCGGCGGCGCTTCCCTTGAGGTGAAAGCCCGTTGCGTCTGCCATGGGGAGCTAGTAGCACCGGGGGGCGGGTTCGCCTAGGTGCCGTGCGCGCCGGAACGGGCGTTCGGGTTCTCTTTCAGTCGGTGTTCTTCGGCAGCACGAACTCGCACCACACCGCCTTTCCGCCGCCGGGGGTGCGCCGGCTGCCCCACTGGGAGGCGATCGTCGCGACGATGGCGATGCCGCGGCCCGACTCGTCGCCGGGTTCCGCGCGGCGGCGGCGCGGGAGGTGGTCGTCGCCGTCGGTGACCTCGATGATCAGGCGGCGGTCGGTGCGGCGCAGCCGCAGGCGCATGGGCGGGGTGCCGTGCTGGAGGGAGTTGGCGACGAGTTCGCTGGCGGCGAGGACGCCGAGGTCGTGCAGGTCGGCGGGGAAGCGCCAGCTGGTGAGGACGCCGGAGGCGAAGGCACGCGCGCGGGGTGCCGCTTCCACTCCGCCGAGCAGTTCCAGGGCGGCGTTGCGGAACAGTTCGCTGTCGGGGCCGGTGCGGGCGGGGTGCTGGAGGACCAGGACGGCGACGTCGTCGTCGTGGTCGGCGGTGACGCCCGCGGAGCGGACCAGGCGGTCGCAGACGACCTGGGGGGTGCCGGTGGCGCCGGCCAGGGCGCGTTCCAGGGCGGCGATGCCCTCGTCGAGGTCCTCGTTGCGGCGCTCGACCAGGCCGTCCGTGTAGAGGACGGCCGTGGAGCCGGGGCTGAGGGCGATCGCGCCGGAGGTGTGCACCCAGCCGCCGGTGCCGAGCGGGGGGCCGGTGGGTTCGTCGGCGCGGACGACGGTGCCGTTGTCGTCGCGGACCAGGATGGGCAGGTGGCCTGCGGAGGCGTACACCAGCCGTCCCTCGTTCGGGTCGTGGATGGCGTAGACGCAGGTGGCGATCTGGTTGGCGTCGATCTCGGCGGCGAGGCCGTCCAGGAGCTGGAGGACCTCGTGCGGGGGGAGGTCGAGGCGGGCGTAGGCGCGGACGGCGGTGCGCAGCTGGCCCATGACGGCCGCCGCGCGCACTCCGCGGCCCATGACGTCGCCGATGACGAGGGCGGTGCGGCCGCCGCCGAGGGTGATCACGTCGTACCAGTCGCCGCCGACGGCGGCCTCGGTGCCGCCGGGCTGGTAGGTGGCGGCGATGCGCAGGTCGTCCGGCTGCTCGAGTTCCTGGGGGAGGAGGGAGCGCTGGAGGGTGACGGCGGTCTCGCGCTGACGGCGCTCGCTGGCTCTGAGGCGGGCGGCCGCCTCGGCGTGGTCGGTGACGTCGGTGGCGAAGACGAGGACGGCGCCCTCGCCGTTGTCCTCGGCGGCCGGGGTGCAGGTGAAGGTGTAGTGGCGGCCGTCGGGTGCTTTGCGGGACTTCAGGGTGCGGGGTCTGCCGCTGCGCAGGGCCTGGTCGAGGAGGGGCATGAGGCCGAGGTCGCGCAGCTCGGGGAGGGCGGAGACGGCCGGTTCGCCGCAGCGGCGCGCGCCGAAGGCCGCCGTGTAGGCGTCGTTGACGTAGGCGAGGCGGTGGTCGGGGCCGTGAACGAGGGCGACGAGGGCCGGGACGCGGTCGAGGACCTCACGGACCGGGAGTTCGTCGACGGCGGGGACCGGGGGCGGTTCGTCGGTCAGTTGTTCGGCGCGGGCGGCGGGTACGGAGCCCTCGCTCCGTCGGTCCGTGGTGGTGACCGGGTGCTCGGCCCGCGCGGCGGCGCGGCGCTGCGTTCCGGGGAGCCGGGCGCTCCAGCGCGTGAAGTTCACGAATCCTTGCCTCGTGTAGTCGTCGACGGCCGGCTCCGGGCCCGGCCTGGGCTCCGGGGGCCGCGCGGCGGTGACCGCACATTGTCGCAGCACCCGGGATGTGCAGCACGTGGAACAGCCTTGGGTTGGGTCGCGGGGCGGGTGGTGACCCGCCGGGTGGCTCGGGAGGAGGGGGTGAGGGGGCGGTGTGGGGCGGGCTTTCGGGCGCAGGGAGCAGTCTGGCAGTGCGGTCGCCGTACGGGCCGACATTCGTCAGACGCGGGGGCGATCGGGGGAGTTCCTGGATCGGGTCAGGACGACCCCTTCGGGTCGTGGGGTGACTCGCCAGAAGGCTTTCCCCCGGCAGCCAGTTCGAACTCCGCACGGGGGTGCTCGAGGGAACCCAGGGAGACGATCTCCCTTTTGAACAGTCCCGACAGCGTCCATTCGGCGAGTACCCGTGCCTTGCGGTTGAAGGTGGGCACGCGGCTGAGGTGGTAGGCGCGGTGCATGAACCAGGCGGGGTAGCCCTTGAGTTTGCGCCCGTAGACGTGGGCGACGCCCTTGTGCAGGCCGAGGGAGGCGACCGAGCCGACGTACTTGTGGGAGTACGTCCGGAGGGGTTCGCCGCGCAGGGAGCGCGCGATGTTGTCGGCGAGGGTCCTGGCCTGGCGCACGGCGTGCTGGGCGTTGGGCGCGGTGTGCGCGCCGGGTTCGCGGGCGGTGACGTCGGGGACGGCGGCGGCGTCTCCGGCGGCCCACGCGTGCGTGACGCCCTCGACCGTCAGCTCGGGGGTGCACTTCAGGCGGCCGCGCTCGGTCAGCGGCAGGTCGGTGGCGGCGAGCAGCGGGTGGGGTCTGACGCCGGCGGTCCACACGACCGTACGGGTGGGGAAGCGGGCGCCGTCGCTGAGGACGGCGACGCGGTCCGCGCAGGACTCCAGGCGGGTGTTCAGGCGGACGTCGATGTTGCGGCGGCGCAGTTCGCTGACCGTGTAGCGGCCCATCTCCTCGCCGACCTCCGGCAGGATCCGGTCGGAGGCCTCGACGAGGATCCACTTCATGTCCTCGGGGGTGACGTTGTGGTAGTAGCGCGTGGTGTAGCGCGCCATGTCCTCCAGTTCGCCGAGCGCCTCCACGCCCGCGTAGCCGCCGCCGACGAAGACGAAGGTGAGGGCCGCGTCGCGGATCGCGGGGTCGCGGGTGGAGGAGGCGATGTCCATCTGTTCGATGACGTGGTTGCGCAGACCGATGGCCTCCTCGACGGTCTTGAAGCCGATGCCGTAGTCGGCGAGGCCCGGTACGGGCAGCGTGCGGGAGACGGAACCGGGCGCGAGGACCAGTTCGTCGTACGTCACCTGCTGGGGGCCGGCGCCCTCCTCGTCGGTGGCGAGGGTGGTGAGGGTGGCGGTGCGCCGGGCGTGGTCGACGGCCGTGACCTCCCCGACGACGACCCGGCAGTGCGGCAGGACCCTGCGCAGCGGGACGACGACGTGGCGCGGGGAGACGGCGCCGGCGGCGGCCTCGGGCAGGAACGGCTGGTAGGTCATGTAGGGGTCGGGGGTGACGACCGTGATCTCGGCCTCGCCCCGGCCGAGTTCCGGTTTCAGCTTCTGCTGGAGCCGCAGGGCCGTGTACATCCCGACGTAGCCGCCGCCGACAACGAGAATGCGCGCACGTTCCTTCACCATCCCATGACGCACCCGACGCCGGAGTTTGTCCACAGGCCCGGCAATTTGTGTGACCGGCGGACAAGCGGTCGGGGGGTTGGCCGAAACACCTGGGTGGCGGGAATCTTCGCAGGTCAGATGGGGTGTGATCGGGTACGGCAGGGGGTGCAAACGGGACGTACACGGCCCGTACTCCGATCGGGGGGCGCTCCGTGCGGAACCTGCCCCTTCTGAATTGACTCCCTCTCAACTATGTTCGTGTGTCGACGGGGTGTAGGGGGAGGCGCTCCCGGGTTCGCGACGGGCGGGTCCGGCGGGTCGTGTTTTCCCTCGTTCCATGCGCCCCGGCTTTCTGTGACGGGGAGAGTCTCCGGGGGGAGACGTCATTACCGGGGGATCAATCATGCATATTCAGGACACCCATTGGTCGTCCGCGTCCGCCCTCGCACCCGGCGGCGCGGTCGGCGCGGTCGGTGCGGCGGCGGGCAACGGACGCGGGGACGGACCGCGGACCACGCCGCTACGCGTGGACGCACAGCGCAACCTCGAGCACGTGCTGCGCGCGGCGCGCGAGGTGTTCGGCGAACTCGGGTACGGCGCGCCCATGGAGGACGTGGCGCGGCGCGCGCGGGTCGGGGTGGGCACCGTGTACCGGCGCTTCCCCAGCAAGGACGTCCTGGTGCGGCGGATAGCCGAGGAGGAGACCTCCCGGCTGACCGACCAGGCACGGGCGGCGCTCGGCCAGGAGGACGAGCCGTGGTCGGCGCTGTCGCGCTTCCTGCGCACGTCGGTGGCCTCGGGCGCCGGGCGGCTGCTGCCGCCGCAGGTGCTGCGGGTGGGCGTCGCCGACGAGGGCGGCGAAGGCGATGCCGGCGGTCCGGTCGCCGAGGTCACGCGCGTGCCGCAGCAGCGGTCCCAGCCGGGCGGCGGCGACCTGCGGCTGATCCCGGAGGGCGGCACGCCGACCGCCGTGGACGACGCCGGCGCCGCGGCGCTGCTCGACGTCGTGGGCCAGCTCGTGGAGCGGGCGCGGGCGGCGGGCGAGCTGCGTCCGGACGTGTCGGTGTCGGACGTCCTGCTGGTGATCGCGACGGCGGCCCCTTCGCTGCCGGACGCGGCCCAGCAGGCGGCGGCGTCCGCGCGGTTGCTGGACATCCTGCTGGAGGGGCTGCGCTCGCGGCCGCTCGCGTAGCGGGCCACCGGCTGCGCCTCCGTGAGCGCCGGGTGCGTCTTCGGGGCCACCGGCTGCGCCTCCGTGGGCGCCGGGTGCGTCTTCGGGGCCACCGGGTTCGCCTCCGTGGGCGCCGGGGTGGTGACTCGAACGGGTGACGGTGGGGTGGGGTGCCTCGGCACTCCGCCTCCCGGAAACCGGCGGGTCCTGTATGTCCGGTTTGCCATGAGGTCCGCTCAACTCCTTTCCGCATCACGGCAGTTGACGAACCCCCGTCCGAGTGATCCGCAGCACTGGGGTGCGACGGGTCCCGGTGGGCGAGCGGACGGCCCCGACCGCGAGGCCACGGCCACAAGGCGTTATGGCACTCTGACCCGGTGGTCGGGACGGGTCGGGCTGGCGGCAGGGGCTTTCCGCGATGAGCGTTGACGGACGGGACGAGTCGCGGGGCCGGGCGCCGAGCACCCGTGACGGCGGGACCTCCGCCCGGATCTCGCCACAGGTGCCGAGTCAGGGCGGGCGCGCGGGCGTACCCCCTGCGAGGTCACCCCGGAAAGCCGAGGACGTCCCGGTCCTGCCGGAGGGCACCGTCCCGGCGCAGCGCGAACGGCACGCGGACGGCGTCCTGCCGCCGCCGCGCGAGGTGTCCCCGGCCGACACCGACCTGATCGGCCGGATGCGCTCGGGCGACGACACGGCGTACGAGGAGCTGTACCGCCGGCACGCCGACGCCGTACGCCGGTACGCGCGCACCTGCTGCCGCGACGCCCACATCGCCGACGACCTCACCGCCGAGGTCTTCGCCCGCATGCTCCAGGCGGTCCGCGGCGGCTCGGGGCCCGAGCACGCCGTCCGCGCCTACCTGCTCACCTCCGTGCGGCGCGTGGCCGCAGGCTGGACGCGGTCGGCGAAGCGCGAGCAGCTCGTCGACGACTTCGCGGTGTTCGCCGCGCAGGCCGGCCGCGTCGCCGAGGCCTCCGACGACACCGCGACCCCGGGCTCCTTCGGGGCGGGTCTCGACGTCGGCGCCGACGTGCGCGCGATGCACGAGGCCGAGCAGTCGATGGCCATGCGGGCGTTCCGTTCGCTGCCGGAGCGCTGGCAGGCCGTGCTGTGGCACACCGAGGTCGAGGACGAGTCGCCGAGCGAGGTCGCCACGCTCTTCGGGCTCGACGCCAACGGCACGCGTGTGCTCGCCAGCCGCGCCCGCGAGGGCCTCAAGCAGGCCTACCTCCAGGCGCACGTCAGCGCCACCCTCACCAGCGACGAGGAGTGCTCCCGCTACGCCGACCAGCTCGGCACGTACGCGCGGCGCCGCCTGCGCACCCGGGCCGAGCGGGGCGTGCGCCGGCACCTGGAGGAGTGCGCGCGCTGCCGGCTGGCCGCGCTGCAGATCGAGGAGGTCGCGGGCGGCATCCCCGCCGTCGTGCCGGTCGCGGTCATCGGCTGGTTGGGCACCGCCGGGTACGCCAAGGTCGCCGCGCTCATCGCCGGCGGTGCCGGGGCGGGCGCGGCGGGCGCCGCGGGGGCGGCCGCGGCGGGCGGCGGCTCGTCGGGCGGGGCGGGCGCCGGCGGTGGCGCGGCGGTGTCGGAGGCGATCGGCGCGCCGATCAAGGCCGGTGTCGCGGCGGGCGTGGCCGCGGTGGCCGCCGCGGCGGTGGCCCTCGCCCTCGTCGGCGACGACGGCCCCGAGCAGCAGCCGGTGGCCCGGCCCCCGGCCTCCGCGCCGGTCGTCCTGCCGGAGGCGCCGACGCCGGCGCCGCCGCCCGCCGGGACACCCCGGCGGCCCCGGTCCGAAACGCCGGTGATCATCCCGGTCGTGGCCGGCACTCCCGCCCCCGCTCGATCCACGCCCCGGCCGGACCCCACGCCGGCCCCGACCGTGACGCCCGGCCCCACGCCGCCGTCCGCTTCCCCGACGGCGAGCTCGACCCCCGCCCCGGCGCCGAAGCCGACTCCCCCGGCGCCCGCCCCGGCCGTCCACGAGCTGAGCGAGCTGCCCTTCGACGTCACCGGCGACGGCACGGCACCCGAGATCCGGCTCGCCGGCAGCAGCTGGGTGTGGCAGCGCTCCCAGCTGTCCATCGCCCAGCGGGAGTACGCGCGCGGGGTGACCGTCCAGGGCCGTTCCTCCGTCATCGTCGACCTCAACCGCGCCTGTGCGGCCTACGACGCCCTGGTCGGCGTCGACGACCTGACGGAGAAGCTCGGCAAGGTCTCCTTCTCGGTCTACGCAGACGACGTGCTGCTGTGGACGTCCGGCGTGGTCAGAGCCGGCGAGCTGGCCGTGCCCGTCCACGTGGACCTCGCCGGCCGCGACACCGTCCGCCTGGTCGTCGAGCCGCAGGGCCACTTCGGCGCGGTGGCACTCGCGGACTGGGCGGAGTCCAGGTTCACCTGCGGCGCGTAGTGCCGGTCCCCGGCCTCGGCGTCCCGGTTGCGTGTCCCGGCTGCGGCACCTGGGGCTGCCGCCCTGGGGGCGTGTCCCCACTGCGGTGTTCGGGGGCGTGCCCCTGTCGGGCGGCGGGGCGGGGGCCGGGCGGGTTCGGTCAGGTCGTGCAAGACCCTCATCTCCGCGCCACGGCGGGCTGCCGGTCGTCCGGGAGCGACCCGACAGCCTCAGCCAGGTCACACAGGACGCCCCTACACGCCCACGGCAGGCCGCTGGATGTGCGGGAGCGACCCGGCGGCCCCGGTCAGGTCACACGGGACCCGTACGGCTGCAGGGTGACGGGAGGGCGGGAGCGGGCGGACGGTCGGGACGACCCGCGTCGGGGTCACGGCGTGCCACGTGTCCCGCCTACCCCCCCGAGGAGACCGCCCGCCGCTGCGGCGCGATCCCCGCGGGGACCGCACGCGCGCGTGCCGGCGTCCCCGTCCAGCAGGTGCCGCGGCGGGAGAGGAGGCGGCGGAGCCAGAGTTCGAGGGAGACCAGGTCGGCGAGGCCGTCGAGCGGGAGGGGTTCGCCGGCGGCCGCGCCGCGGAGGGCCTTGCGGACGACGCGGGCCTCGACCAGGCCGGCCTCCGCGAGGAGCGGCGCCTCGAAGAGGCCGAGGAGGGGGTCGGCGGCCGTGCGCAGGCCCGCGCGGGCGGCGGCGGACGCCGAGGCCTGGGAGGGGGTGCCCCAGCCGGGCGGGAGGTCGGTGACCCCGGAGCCCTTCAGGACCGTGCGCAGGATCGCGGCGCGCGCCCCGGGCTGCACGCGCAGGGTCTCGGGGAGCGCGCGACAGGCGCGGACGACCTGGTTGTCGAGGAAGGGCGCGTGCAGGCGCTGGGAGCGGACCTCGGCGGCCTGTTCCAGGATCCGCAGGTCCGCCGCGTGTCTCGCCAGTACCGCACGCGCGCGGTAGTCGCCCGGACGCTGGCCGGGGCCCACTCCGGCGCGGTGCGCGGTGCCCTGAAGACGAACCGATACTTCGGCCAGGGCCTCGCCGGTCAGCCACCGCGCGGCCGGCCCGGGTCCGCCCCAGGTGAGGGCGGCCAGGGACGCTCCCACGGCTCCCGCGGCGTCACCGAGGTCGTCGAAACGGCGGTGCAGGAGCCGTTCGGCGATGCCCTCCAGGCCCGCCCCGTACGACGTCCGGGCCAGCCGGCGGGCGGCGCCGTACACGCGCGCGGGGACGAGGACCGAGCCGTCCGCCTTCGTCAGGGCGGCGACGGGGCGGACGAGGTGGCGTCTCTTGCGGTCCATCAGCAGGTCGGCGAGGCGGGCCGGGTGTGCGTCGAGGACCTGGCGGGCGCCGTGGCCGGTGAAGTGGTCGGCGCTGCCCGCGGCCAGTCGCGCGCGATGGCGGGCGGCGGTCACCAGGCTGGGTCCGGGTTCGTCGGTCAGGGGGCCGTCGAGGTCGGCGTACGGGAGGGTCTCCTCGGCGCCGGTCACGACGACGTGGTGCAGGCGCGGGTTGGCCGCCAGGGTGCCGGCGCGCTCCCGTTCCGCCTCGTGGCCGCCGACGGCCAGGTCGTTGAAGGTGACGGCCAGCAGGCGCTCGCCGGCACCCGTGCCGTGTCCGAGGAGGGTGCCGGGTCTGCCGGGCAGGCCGGCCGCGAGCAGGGCGAGCGTGCCCGAGGCGGGGCCGCCGGACAGGTCGGCGCCGATGCCGGGTGCCGGCATCCCGCGCGCGGCACGCCGCTCCGCGGGGCCCATGCCGGGTACCGGGCCGGGGTCGATGTCGGGGACGTGCCGCGGTGCCGACAGGCGTGCGCGCACCGCCTCGACGAGTGCGTCGCGCACCGCGTCGACCGCGCTGTCCGGGTCGGCCGGGGGCGCCGCCACGGCGAGGGAGGCGACCGGCTCGTACCCGGCGATCTCGCGCGCCCCGGCGCGCAGGATCAGCGCATGCCCCGGCGGAACGCGACGTACGCCGTCGTACGGCGTGGAGTCGTGCACGGCGGCCGGTACGTCCGGGGCGGCCAGGAAGGCCGCCAGGTGGCCGAAGTCGAGGTTGGCCTCGATGAGGTCGGCCAGCGGCAGCGCGGCCGTCGCGTACGCCGTGCCGCCCGCCCAGGGGGTGTGGAACACGGGGCGTGCGCCCGCCAGGTCGCCGCAGACGGTGATGCGCCGGCCGACCTGGACGATCGCGGTGTAGCTGCCCGGCCAGGCGGTCAGATGCCGAAGTGCCCCGCCGCGCGCGGCGAACAGCCCGACGCGCAGTTGTTCGTCCGTGGCCCCGCAGGTGCCGAGGACCGCGATGCGGGTCTGGGGGTCGGCCCGCACGACGCGCACCTCGTCGGGGCGCCAGTCGCCGACCGCCCACAGCGGATCCGGGTCGCCCCACAGGAGTTGGGAGCCCACCGGTTGCAGGGTCTCGCCGTCGTACCCGATGCGTCCGGCGTCCTCGCCCGGGCCGGCGTAGGCCCCGGGGCCGCCGTATCCGCCCGCTCCCGAGGCGCCGGGGAGGGTGGCTCCCGCGGCGGTGCTGCTCCATCCCACCAACCACCGCATCGACGCCTCCACAGGCTGTGGACAACCAGTGCACCGTACGAACGGTTCACATGCTGCCACGAAGAACGCGCCGCAGAGGCAGGCGGCACGTCTTGTGATCCGCGAAGTGCGCCCCCGTGAACGCCCCCGCGCCGACCTGGGGAAGTACCGGCAGGTGCGCGCGCGGGGCGCCGCCGACCATGTGCACCCCCGCACGCACGACGCGAATGCGCCCCCTGTACGCTCCCCCAAAACGCCCTGCGCGCCCTCGATTTCCATGCTCGCAGGCGCAATCACCGAGGGAACACAGGGTCGATTTTCGGCCAAATCCCGGAGGCGGGGCCGCCGTTGCCGCAGGCCCGCACACGCTCCGTCACGTTCGCGCACCTCGTCCGGCGCGCCGGTCCGGGAGGCGGAGAACGCCTCCCGGACCGTTCCGCCGCCCGCGGGGATTGTGGCGGCGGTGTCCCCCAGCCCACTGGATCCAGTACAGCGGGCCGACCCACGCACGACCCATGGAACCGCTCTCCCGATGGCCGGAGAAGAGCGCACGGACAGGCGCACGGCCACACAGCGGGAGCGCGCCGACACGGTCCGTGCCGACGGCCGTACTTCCGTACGTGCCACAATCCCGCCATCCGGAAGAATGCCCCTTAACGCTTGGGATGCGGCGAACTACGCTGGGTTTACGAATGCCGCGTGGTTATGCCAGTGCGGCAGCCGTCTGTGTCGAGGGGTGGCGCAATGTCCAGGGAGCAACGCGGGCCGAACGAAAAACTCGGCGCCGTTCTCGCCCTCGCGGGAATCAGCAACGCCGGACTGGCGCGACGCGTCAACGACCTTGGCGCCCAACGCGGTCTGACGCTTCGCTACGACAAGACGTCCGTGGCGCGCTGGGTGTCGAAGGGCATGGTGCCGCAGGGTGCCGCGCCGCACCTCATCGCGGCCGCCATCGGACAGAAGCTCGGCCGGCCGGTGCCGCTGCACGAGATCGGACTCGCGGACGCCGACCCGGCACCCGAGGTGGGACTCGCCTTCCCCCGGGACGTCGGCCAGGCCGTGCGCTCGGCGACCGAGCTGTACCGCCTCGACCTCGCGGGCCGCCGGGCCGGCTCGGGCGGCATCTGGCAGTCGCTGGCCGGTTCGTTCGCAGTAAGCGCGTACGCAACGCCCGCCTCGCGGTGGCTGATAACCCCGGCCGACAGTTCGGTCGCGCGCGAGGTGAACTCCGGTGAGGGATCCGGCGCACCGCTCAAAGTCGGCCACAGCGACGTGCGGAAGCTGCGGGAGGCCGCCGAGGACGCCAGGCGCTGGGACTCCAAGTACGGAGGCGGCGACTGGCGTTCGTCCATGGTGCCGGAGTGTCTGCGGGTGGAGGCGGCGCCGCTGCTGCTCGGCTCGTACTCCGACGAGGTCGGCCGCGCGCTGTTCGGGGCGAGCGCCGAACTGACCCGGCTGGCCGGGTGGATGGCCTTCGACACGGGCCAGCAGGAGGCCGCCCAGCGCTACTACATCCAGGCGTTGCGTCTCGCGCGCGCGGCGGCCGACGTCCCCCTGGGGGGCTACGTCCTGGCCACCATGTCCCTCCAGGCCACGTACCGGGGCTTCGGCGACGAGGGCGTCGACCTCGCGCAGGCCGCCCTGGAGCGCAACCGCGGCCTGGCCACGGCCCGCACGATGAGCTTCTTCCGCCTCGTCGAGGCCCGCGCACACGCGCGCGCGGGGGACGCGCAGGCGGCCGGCGCGGCGCTCAAGGCCGCCGAGAGCTGGCTGGAGCGGGCCCGCGAGGGCGACCACGACCCGTCGTGGCTGGGTTTCTACTCCTACGACCGCTTCGCCGCCGACGCCGCCGAGTGCTACCGCGACCTGAAGGCACCGCGGCAGGTGCGCAGGTTCACCGAGCAGGCGCTGTCGCAGCCGACGGAGGAGTTCGTACGGTCGCACGGGCTGCGGCTCGTCGTCTCCGCGGTCGCCGAGCTGGAGTCGGGCAACCTCGACGCGGCGTGCGAGCAGGGGGTGCGGGCCGTGGAGGTCGCCGGACGGATCTCCTCCGCCCGGACCACCGAGTACGTGAAGGATCTGCTGCACCGGTTGGAGCCCTACGGGGACGAGCCGCGCGTGGTGGAGCTGCGCGAGCGGGCCCGTCCCCTGCTGATGGCTCCCGCCTAGGGGTCCTTGCCCTATGAGCGCCTGATCAGGCCGCGTGGTCCGGTGCCGTGCGTCGCAAGGCGCCGGAGAGTCCTCGTAGCGGAGCCACCAGGGCTCTCCGGCAACGCGGCGAGGTGCGGTACCGGGCCGCGCGGCCCAGGCGGGCGCAGTACGAGGACCCCTTTAGGCGCCCACCCGGTCGGGCGGCCCCGGGCGTGGCGTGGGGTGCGGCTGCCCACGGTGTGCCGGCGGTACGGGTGGACCGCGCACGGCCGTGGGTGATCACCGAGGGTGTACGGACGACTGCGTCAGGTTGCCAGCAGTGTGCGCGGCCCGCCCCGTGTGTGCACGGCTGGGTGCACGCGTGGGCGGGCGGCTGCGAGGCGTCGACGGGCGGCATCGAGGCGTGGGCGGTGGCGTGGCGTCGATGGGCGGACGGGGGTGTTGTTCGTACGACCGCGGGTGGTGCGCGTACGGCCGCGGGTGGCTCGTGGTTATCGCTCGCGGTTTCCCGGGGCCTCGCGGTGCCGCGCCACGCGGCGTTTGAAGTGACTGTCAGTGGCACAGTGCACTATCGAGGGCGGGAGGTGGCTGCAGGTGGGCGGGTACGACTGTGACGTGCTGGTGATCGGCGGCGGGATCGTCGGGCTGTCGACGGCGTACGCGATCACGCGTGCCGCGCCGGGCACGCGGGTGACCGTGCTGGAGAAGGAACCGGGGCCGGCCCGGCACCAGACGGGGCGCAACAGCGGGGTCATCCACAGCGGGGTCTACTACCGGCCCGGCTCGCTGAAGGCGCGGTACGCGGTGCGGGGCTCGGCCGAGATGGTCAAGTTCTGCGCGGAGTACGGCATCCCGCACGCCGTCACCGGCAAGCTGATCGTCGCGACCGAGCGGGACGAGCTGCCCCGGCTGCACGCCCTCGTCCAGCGCGGCCGGGAGAACGGGATCCCGGTGCGGGAGCTGGGCCCCGCCCAGATCGCGGAGTACGAGCCGGAGGTGAGCGGGCTCGCCGCGATCCACGTGCGCACGACCGGCATCTGCGACTTCGCGGCCGTCGCCCGGCAGCTCGGCGAGGCTTCCGGCGCCGAGATCCGCTACGGCGCGCAGGTCGTGCGGATCGACCGGCGGCCCGAGCGCGGCGTCGCCGTGCGCACCGCGCGCGGGGACATCGTCCGCGGCCGGGCGCTGGTGAACTGCGCCGGGCTGTACTGCGACGAGATCGCCCGGCTGACCGGCGACGAGCCCGAGGCGCGGATCGTGCCGTTCCGGGGCGAGTACTACGAGCTGGCACGGCCCGAGCTGGTGCGCGGGCTGGTGTATCCGGTGCCGGATCCGGCGTTCCCGTTCCTCGGCGTGCACCTCACGCGCGGCATCGACGGCGGTGTGCACGTCGGCCCCAACGCGGTACCGGCGCTCGCCCGGGAGGGTTACGGCTGGAGTGTCGTACGCCCGCGGGAGGCGGCGGGGACGGCGGCCTGGCCCGGGGTGTGGCGGATGGGCCGCCGGCACTGGCGCTACGGCGTCGGGGAGCTGCGGCGGTCGGTGTCGAAGGCGGCCTTCGTGGAGGCGGTGCGCCGGCTGCTGCCGGCGGTGGAGGAGACCGACCTCGTGCGGACGGCGGCCGGCGTGCGGGCGCAGGCGGTCCTGCGGGACGGCGGCCTCGTGGACGACTTCCTGATCCGGGAGGCGCCGCGCACGGTCCACGTCCTCAACGCACCCTCCCCGGCGGCGACGGCCTCCCTGCCCATCGGGCGGGAGGTGGCGCGCAGGGCGTTGGCGGTGCTCGGGGAGGCCCGGTGAGCCGCCCCCCACGGGCCGTCACGCCCGCACCTCGCCCACGTAAAATCGACATCACTGTGTCTGATTCCCTGAACACCCCCGAACCCCCCCGGCCCGCCCCCGGCGTCCCACCGGGCGACCGGCACGCGCCCGGCGAGTCCCTCCGGCACACCCGCGCCAAGGGCGAGCCCCGGTTCCCCGACGGTCCCAAGGCCGACCCCGCCGGATCACACTTCGAGCGGCGGATCCGGAGCTTCCAGCCCCGGCGCAGCCGGGTCACCGCCGGGCAGGCCGACGCCCTCCAGCGGCTGTGGTCGAAGTGGGGGCTCGACATCGACGGACATCCCGTCGACCTGGCGGAGCTGTTCGGGAACGACAACCCCGTCGTGCTGGAGATCGGCTTCGGGATGGGCGAGGCCACCGCGCAGATGGCCGCCGCCGACCCGGACACCAACGTCCTCGCGGTGGACGTGCACACGCCCGGGCAGGGCAATCTGCTCAACCTCGCCGACCAGGGCGGAATGACGAACGTCCGCGTCGCCAACGGGGACGCGATCATCCTGCTGCGCGAGATGCTCCCGCCGGACTCCCTCGACGGGCTGCGCGTCTACTTCCCCGACCCCTGGCCGAAGAAGCGGCACCACAAGCGCAGACTCATCCAGCCGGAGTTCCTGACCCTCGCCGCGACGCGGCTGAAGCCGGGCGCCCTCGTTCACTGCGCGACCGACTGGGAACCGTACGCCGAGCAGATGCTCGACGTCCTCACCGCGCACCCCGACTTCGAGAACACCCGGCCCGACGGCGGATTCGCGCCAAGGCCCGACTTCCGGCCCCTGACCCGTTTCGAGGGGCAGGGGCTGGACAAGGGTCATGTGGTGAACGATCTGCTCTTCCGTCGCGTACAGCACGGGGGTCAGGGGACACACGGCGGCCGGCCAGGGGATCGCTGACCGCCGCGCCGACCGCCCCCTGCCCACCGTCCTCTCCCTCGTTAGGGTCGATGCCGTGGCCATCAGTCCCCCCTGTCCGCCGTACCCGCCGCAGCCCGGCGGCGCAGCCGAGGGCGGTGTGCTCCGGCACGCGCACTGGTGGCAGCGCAAGTGGGTGCGCTACGGCGCCCTGATCACCCTGCTCGCCCTGTCCGGGCTGGTGATCCTGGCGCTCGTGCGCGAACAGACCGGCACCCAGGGCTTCCTGGTCGGTCTCGGGCTCGCGGTGCTGCCCGTTCCGCTGCTCATCGCGACCTTCCGGTGGCTGGACCGGGTCGAGCCCGGGCCCTGGCGGAACCTCGTCTTCGCCTTCGCCTGGGGGGCCTGCGCGGCGGCGCTGATAGCCATCGTCGCCAACAGCTTCGCGACCCGGTGGATCGCGACGGCCACCGCCGACCCGTCCAGCGCGGACGCCCTCGGGGCGACCGTCATAGCCCCGGTCGTGGAGGAGTCCGCCAAGGCCGCCGCCGTCCTGCTCGTCTTCCTCTTCCGCAGGCGGGACTTCACGGGGATCGTCGACGGCGTCGTGATCGCCGGGCTGACGGCGACCGGGTTCGCGTTCACCGAGAACATCCTCTATCTGGGCACCGCGTTCGGCACCGACCAGCTCACCGGCGACAGCGGCCTCGCCTCGGTCACCGCCGCGACCTTCTTCGTGCGCGTCATCATGTCGCCGTTCGCGCACCCCCTGTTCACCGTGCTCACCGGCATCGGCTTCGGCATCGCCGCGCTCTCCGGGGAGCGGCAGCGCGTGCGGCGGGTGCTGCTCCCGCTGTCCGGCCTGCTGCTGGCCATGGGCATGCACGCCCTGTGGAACGGCTCGGCGACCTTCGGCGAGTGGGGGTTCCTCGCGGTGTACGCCGCGATCATGGTGCCCGCGTTCGCCGTGCTGACCTGGCTGGTGGTGTGGACCCGCCAGCGCGAGCTGCGCACGGTGCGCGAGGAGCTGCCGGTCTATGCGGTCGCCGGGTGGCTCAGCCCGGGCGAGCCGTACGCGCTCGGCTCGATGCGGGCGCGCCGGCTGGCCCGTGACCACGCCCGCCGGTACCTGGGCAGGCAGGCCGCGCGGGAGGTGTCGCAGTACGAGGCGTACGCGACGTCCCTGGCGTTCCTGCGCCACCGCGGGCAGCGCGGCCGGGCCGGCGCCGACTTCGTCGTACGGGAACGGGAGTTGCTGAACGAGCTGTGGCGGCGCAAGGACGTCGCCCGGCCCGCGCTGGAGCACGCGGCCCGGATGACGGCTCCCCCGGTACCGGTGGTCGTCCCTCCGTGGCCGGTCCCCGGGGTCTACGGGTACGGACAGGGTCCGGCCACCGGCCCCGTGTATCCGGGTCGGCCGTACCCGCAGCCCGGGTACTTCGGGTACTCCGGCGGCCCCGGAGCCCACCCGTATCAGGGCTAGGTGTACTGCCCTGAGAGGTTGGGGACGCGGCTGGCGGGTGGCTGGCCCTTCAGCGCGGTGTGTCCGCGGTGGTGATTGTAGGTGTGCAGC
>NZ_JBVIAY010000048.1:0-22656 GCF_055573695.1 Streptomyces sp. NPDC030143 | reverse complement strand
ATCTCGACCGCGACGGGCCGCGCCGACTCCACCTTCAACATCGTCCACTGACCCACCGCACGAGCCCACTGCCGCGCCGCCTGGCCGTCACCAGGCGGCGGGGCGGTGGCTCCACGTCGACCGCCACACCACGGCCGCCGGGCTACCCGCTCCGGCCCGGCGCGGTTATCCGTGGACGGGTGGTCGTTCCTCGCCTGGTGGGGCAGCCGTGACACGCTGGATGTCACGCTGGTGGAACCCGAGCCGGTGGTAATCGGCGTCGACGCCCCCCACATGACGGCGCCAGCCGCGCTGAGGAGGAGGCAGCCTGTCCCACGGACCTGCATGCACGGGGATAAGACTTCACCGGCCGACGCCAGCTTTCTTGCGCCTGCTCGCGCCGGAACATCGCCGCGGTCACGGTGCTCTCTACGGCGGCCATAACCAGGGGCGTATCGACGTTGCCCGGTTGCGTCGCGCAGTGGCCTCTCAGCCTTTGCCAAGGGTGGCGGACGGTCGGATCGTGCTGGCCGCAGACGGTTCTCGTAGAAACGCAGCGTCGTCTCGGCGAGCTGCGAGATGCGGTAGGTCGTCACATTATCGACGCTGAACCTTCCACCCGACTCGAAGGTCAAGCCGTGGTCGGCGCACCCCACGGCGAGTGCTCCCCTCTGGGGGCATCACCCGAATCAGCGATCGTGCAACGCCTGTGGCGGCTGCTAGCGTCAGGGAATCTGGCGCTGAGCTGCGGAACTCTCCAGATCTGCCTCTCGCCACAGCATCTACCCCAGAGAAGTCGGGGAAGTCGTAGAACGCCAGCAGCTCGTCCTCATCGTCCACGATCTTCTTGACCGCCTTGGGGTACTTCGCGTTGTACTGCTTGGCGAGTATGGCGACGGCTTTGCGGGCCTGCTCCTTGTTCTCGGCGTTGTAGATGTCCTGGATGGCCCGCTTGGCCGCGGGCTGGGCCGACTTTGGCAGGGAATCGAGAACATTTGCGGTTTTGTGAACCCAGTATCTTTGTTCGCGGGTGTCGGGGAGCACCTCGGCCAAGGCCTTCCAGAAGCCGAGCGCGCCGTCCCCGACGGCCAGCACCGGAGCGCGCATGCCCCGGCGGGCACAGTCGCGTAGCAGGCCCGCCCACGCCTCCGTCGACTCGCGATAACCGTCGGCCAGCGCGATCAGCTCCTTGGTGTCATCCGCCCGCACGCCCATCACCGCCAGCACGGCAGCCTTGGCCTCCTCCAGGCGTATGCGCAGGTGAATGCCGTCGGCCCACACGTAAAGTAGTCCGTGGCCGACAGATCGCGGTCCATGAAGGCAGCGTGGTCGGCCTGCCACTGGGCCGTCAGCCGCGTGACCGTGGCCGGCGACAGCCCGGCCGAACTGCCGAGGAACTGCTCCAGCGCGGGCACGAAGTCCCCAGACGACAACCATGCAGGTAGAGCAGCGGCACCTCTCCGATCTTGGGGACTTCCGGGCCCAAGGCGGCAGGATCGCCGAGGAGAACCGCCTGCGTTCGCCCGTATCGAGGTCGGTGCGCTTGTCGTTCACCCGCGGGGCCTTCACCTCCACGGTCCCGGCCGCGGTGGTGACCTTCCTCGGCTGGTGATAGCCGTTGCGCACTACCAGCCGCCGCCCGTTCTCCTCCCGCTGGTCGGCCAACTCGGCGAAGTATGCATTGACCTCGGCTTCCAGCGCGGCGGCCAGCATCCTGCGGGCGCCCTTCCGGACGATCTCGTCCAGCAGTGACGACCCATCTCGCGTGGCGCCGTCTTGGTTGACCACGGTGAGCATGAAGGTGCCTTCCCGACCGACGCCGCGAACGTCGGTCTTGCTCGGTGACCTATCGATCAATCGCTCGGGAAGGTACGTCCTCCCGAGGCCGATCCACAGGATCTGAGCATTGTTCCGCTAGGAGCGTGTCTCAGTAACCGCCAACCCGCTTGAAAAGCGTGTGGGGGGCAACCCCTCACGAGTTCGAATTTCGTTTCCTCCGCCTTCGTCGTGTGATGGTCAGGGCACGGGCGTCAGTAGACGCCGCAGTGCGGTCGGCGTGTGGCCCAGGTACTGGCGCATGGTCCGGGTCAGGTGGGCCTGGTCGGCGTAACCGAGGTCGGCGGCGAGGACACTGAGGCTGTTTTCACCAGCCTCCAGGCGGTCGAGGGCCCGGCCGATGCGGATGCGATGCCGGTAACGGGTCACCGAGACGCCGAGCTCGCGCGGGAAAGCCCGGCTCAGGCGGTAGGGAGAGACGCCGAGCAGTTCGGCCAATGAGAACAGTGTGCCGGACGCGGGGTGTCCCTCGGCGATCGCCTCGCGTGCTGCCACGACGAGGCTCCGGTCGTGACCGGTGGACGCGCCGCCGATCAGAGCCAGTCCGGTCACGGTCTGGCTGATGGCGGTCGCCAGCAGAGCCAGAAGTTCCTCGGAGACCGCGTAGTCGACGTCTCCCAACCGTGCGGCGGCGAGCAGGCGGCGGTGGGCCAGGTCGAGCTGCGGATCGACGTAGACCGTCTGTGCGGCCGGTCCGGCTGTCTCTCCGGCCATGGAGCGCCATAGCTCAGGCGCCACGCTGATCGCGGTGCAGTGGTCCCCTCCAGAAGGGTGGGCGAAGCTCTCCTCCTCGCCCGGGGCACCCACGTAGGCCAAGGTCGCGTCGATGTCGGCGGAAACACCGGCCGCTGTCCTGCGGAACCGGCCCCGGCGCACGAGCACCACGCGGTAGTCGGCCCGTACCTCCGGCTCCGACCAGCGGGTGTGGTCGGAGCGGCAGGCTACTGCGCTGATGCCGAAGTCCGGACGGGTAGCGATGGGAGCGGCCGTAAGCATCCTTCGGACGCTACGCCATGGGTCTGACATTGATACTTGTAGCGGGTTCCGGTGGTCGTGGCTCAGGGTCTGACTGACGCCCTGCTGGGCTGTCCTGCAGTTGTTCTGTCCGGCTGCCGGGCCCCGTCTCCATGGCATCGGCCAGGTGGAGCATGACCTGAGGAGCTTGGCCAGAGGCCCCCCTCAATGTCCTGGCTGACTCACCTGGCCGGTGTCACCGCCGGCGACAGGACGACAGCGACGACCATGTCCAACCGCGCAAGGATCTTCAAGACGGTGGCCGGCGGCTGAGCGCACACTGGCGTGGTGCGAGGGGCCCGCCCGTTCGCACATCGTCCATTTCCGACGCTCAGGAGTCATCGGCATGCCCGTTCTCAAGCAGCTCAGCACAGTCGTCATCGACTGCGCCGATCCGGTCGCGCTCGCCGCGTTCTACCAGAAGGCCACCGAGTGGGAGATCACCTACAGAGACCAGAACTTCGCGGCTCTGGGCAAGGGCACCCCGGTACAGCTCGCCTTCGTCCGCGTCGAGGGTTACCAGGCGCCGGGCTGGCCCGACGGCGCCAAGCACGTGCACCTCGACTTCACGGTCACCGACCTTGACGGCACGGCCGGGGAACTGCTCGCCCTCGGAGCGTCCCGGCCCGAGTTCCAGCCGGGTGAAGGCCAGTGGATCGTCCTCACCGATCCCGAGGGCCACACGTTCTGCCTGACCTCCGACACCGCCGGCGTCTGAACACCCCGCAGAGAGGAGATCGACCCATGGCATCCATCCACCGCGAAGTCCTGATCGACGACACCCCAGAGAACGCCTGGGCAGCGATTCGCGACTTCGGCGAGGTCCACCGACGCCTCGCGCCGGGTTTCGTCACCGACACACGTGTCGAGATCGATGTCCGGATCGTGACCTTCGCGAACGGTACCGTGGTGCACGAGCTCATCGTCGACATCGACGACGACGCCCGGCGCATCGCCTACGCCGTGGTCGGCGGGTCGATGGAGCCCAAGCACCACCACGCCTCCATGCAGATCTTCGGCGACACCGAGAGCCGCAGTCGCTTCGTGTGGATCACCGACGTTACGCCGGACAGCCTCGGGTCGCCCATCGCCGAGATGGTCGACCAGGGCATCCGCGTAATCAAGCGCACCTTGGACCGGGAAGCCTCGCCGACCCACTGACCAGCAGGCCGTCGGAGCTCGGCGTGGTTGCAGTTCTGGTTGCATTCAGCCGCGTACAGCGGTGTCAGAAACCTGGCGAACGAGCCAATCCGCCGCAGGTCAGCACCCTGTACGACCACCCCCGAACCCTCGGACGAACACTTGTGGTTCGTGATCATTCATGCGGATGATCTCGGTATGCGTGATGGGGATGGGCTGTTCGAGGTCGGGCCGGTAGGGAAGAAGCGGCCGCAGGGCCCTTGGGCAGCGGTCGGCAAGACGTTTCGGGCGTTCGATCCGCATCAGGTCATGCTGCTCCCGCCGTCGCTGGACGACTGGCTGCCCGAGGGCCACCTGGCCCGGTTCGTCGCTGACCTGGTCGACGAGGTGCTCGACCTCGCCACAGTCCTGGCCGACTACACCGAAAAGCGCGGCTACCCGCCCTACGATCCACGGCTCATGGCGCGTCTGCTGATCTACGGCTACACCACCGGCGTCCGCTCGTCCAGGGCGATCGAGCGCCGCCTGGCCGACGACGTCGCGTTCCGGTTCCTGGCCGCCGGTCAGGAACCGGACTTCCGCTCGATCGCCCGGTTCCGCCGCCGCCACCTCGATGCGCTCGCCGGTCTGTTCACCCAGTCGCTGCACCTCGCGACCAAGCTTGGCATGGTCAAGATGGGACGCGTTGCGCTGGACGGCACGAAACTGGAGGCCAGCGCCTCCAAGCACAAGGCGATGAGTTATGGCCGCCTGGTCGACAAGGAAGGACGCATCGAGGCCGAGATCGCCCAGCCGCGTCGGCGGTGATGAGCAGTCGCGTCGCCTGCGGGTAGGCAACCCGACCCTGGCCGCACCACCAGCGGCGGATCGATTCCACCGCGAATGCGGCGGTCTCGTGATCGGTGCCCACGTTGACCCAGCCGGTGTTCGCCGCGAGGTCGTAGATCCCGTACGGAACGGCCTTGCCCAACTGGGGGTCGGCGAAGTCATGGACGTTCACAGGCGCCGTATCAGCCGCAGGCCGCCACTGGCGGCGGTTGTTCTTGAACTCGCCGACGAGCTCCTTCTTCTTGGTGTCCACGCTGATCACCGGCTGGCCAGCGTCCCGGTGATCACGGGCCTGCTCGGAGATAGCGGAACTGGGCATCTCGGTCGGGATGTTGGCTTCCCTCGATGGTCTTGGCGTTGGCCTGCAGACTGAAGCCTTCCTCCCGCAGCAGGTCCGCGACGGTGTCCGCACTGATTTTGTGTCCGGTCCGGGCGAGCTCCCGCGCCAGCGTGCGGGTCGACTTCACCGTCCACCGCAGCGGCGACATCGGATCACCTCGCTCGTCCGGCTCGACAAGCGCCAGGAGAGCCGGTCGCAGCCCCGGATCGAGATCTGCGACCCTCTTGCGGCCTCCACCCGGCCGCCGCACCCGCCCCAGAGGCTCCTCGCCGGCCTCCAACTCGGACACGCCCTTGCGGACCGTGGTCTCACTCACCGAGGCCGCCCGCGCGACAGCCCGTACACCACCGTGTCCCAGAACACAGGCCTCTGCGGCCATCAGCAGCCGTCGTTGCCGCTCATCCAGATGGGGGAACAACACCCCGAACCTCATGGTGAGTTGGGCACAGATCTCGTCCGGGATGCGCATACCACATCAACGAGCCATGGGACGGGAAGCAACACCTTGATGATCTGCAAGCCCTTAGATGAAGACCTGGCTGCGCGCTCTGCTTGGTGCGTATTCAGTGCGAGCAAGCGCGGCAGGCGGGGCGCGGTGGTGAGCTTCGACAAGATGTTGAAGTGGAAGAAGGACGAGCCGCTGATGGCGGTGTAGCGCCGACCCCGTACCCGAAGACGTGCGATACGCATTCTCAGCTTGCGCACACAGTCGGCTCAGGTTCCTGACAGCCGTCACTCCTACGTTCATGGACATGACGGGAAACCACAAGGACACCTCTATCACCCGGCGCCGTGCCCTCGCGGTGACCGGAGGCACGGTCGCGGCCGGCGGCCTCGCCGTGGCTGGGTACCAGTCGGCCTTCGCCGACGACGCGACGACCACCGCCACCGCCGAGGCAACCGCCACCGCCTCGGCGACCGCCACCGGCGGCACGTGCATGACTCTGATGTCCAGCGTCACCGAGGGGCCGTACTACCTCGACGGCGCCCTGGTGCGCAAGGACATCACCGAGGGCAAGAGCGGCGTCCCGCTGACCCTGTGCCTCACCGTCGTGGACGCTACCGACGGCTGTACCCCGGTGCCCGGCGCGGCCGTGGAGATCTGGCACTGCGACGCCTGGGGCTACTACTCCGGGTACACCAGCGCTAACCCTGGCGGCTCCGCGCCCGCGGAGAGCGAGGACGGCTCGACCGCCGACGACAACACCTATCTGCGCGGCTACCAGATCGCCAACGCCAACGGGGTCGTCAAGTTCGAGACGATCTTCCCGGGCTGGTACGCCCCGCGGACCTGCCACATCCACCTCAAGGTGCACACGGGCGGCGAGAAGGAGGACGGCACCTACGAGGGCGGCAAGGTCAACTACACCGGCCAGCTGTTCTTCGCCGACGAGATCGCCGAACAGATCTTCACCCTGGAGCCGTACGCGAAGCACTCCGGCACCTACACCGAGCTCGCCGACGACATGGTCTACGACGGTGGCGGCGCCTCCAGTGGCCTGCTGACCCTCAAGGCCGTGCACAAGAGCGACCCGTCCAAGGGCTACAAGGGCTCTCTGACCCTCGGCGTCGACCCCGACGCCGAGAACACTGGAGCGGGCGGCGGCGGTGGCGGTACGCCCCCGAGCGGCGCCCCGACGGGCACCCCGCCGAGCGACGGCGCCTCGCCGTCGGCCACGGCGTCCTCGTAGCGCGTGAACAGCCGCGAGGACGACGAGCTGGCCCAGGCCGCCGTGGACGCGCTGACGGGGCAGCTGGCGCTGGCGCCCAAGCCCGGCCTGCCCGATCCGCGTGACCTGAGCGCCCGTACGACCCGGGTGGACCACCGCGCCCTGCGCTGGTCCGCCAAGGCGCTCGCGCCCGGCCTCGCGGCGATGGCCGCCGCGGCCCGCCGCACGGGCGAACCTACGGCCCGACTCCGTGCCGAACTGGGCGCGATCGGCCGCTGCACCGAGCACTCGGTGGGCCTCGCGGGCGGCGGCCACCGCGGCGCCCTGTGGGTGCTCGGCCTGCTGGTCGCCGCGACCGCCCTCGCGAAGGACGTGGCCGCAGTCGCCAAGCGGATCGCCGCGCACCCTGACCGGCGGGCCCCGCGAAGACCCTCGCGCGGCTCATCGATCTCGGCGAAGTACGGCGCCGCCGGGGCGCGCGGCGAGGCACGGGCCGGATTCCCGCACGTACGGCGGGCGTTGGACGCCCTCGCCGCCGCCCGCTCGGCAGGTGCCGACGAGGATGAGGCCCGCCTCGACGCCCTGCTCACCGTGATGTCCACCCTCCAGGACACCGAACTCCTGCACACCGCGGGCCCGACCGGCCTGCGGTACGTCCAGGCGGGCGCCCGCGGGGTCCTGGAAGCGGGCGGTACGGCGACGGACGCGGGCCGCGAAGCCCTGCACGCCCTCGACGCCGACCTCCACGCGCGCGCGTGGAGCCCGAGAGGCAGTGCGGGACTGCTGGCGGGAGCGCTGTTCCTGGACTCGCTTGTGGTGACGGTCAGTTCAGCGCGGGCAGCCTGACGGCCGCTTCGCCGCGATGGCGGAGACCGAGCGGGAGAATATCCGCGAGTCCACGCTCGAAGGGCTCGACACCGCGGCCCGAAAGGGCAAACACGGCGGCCGGCCCCCGGCCATCACCGACGACCTGCTCCACACCGTGCTCCGGCGCCACGCGGGCGGCGAGTCCATCGAGCAGATCCAGCCGACCTGATCATCCCCACCCGCAAGCGCAAGGGACAGAACCCCTCCGCCGCCAGCATCTACCGGGCGCTCGCCGAACACGCCAAGCGCGAGACATACCCGAAGTCGTCGAACAGGCCCACGCCGACTTCGCCGCTTCAGAACGTCGTCCGACTCACTGACTCGACGCGCGGCCGCCTCGAGCGCAAGTAGAGGGAACGGGAACAGGTGGCGTACCAGCCCGCGCGGCTGTTCCAGCCTGCGGGATCGGCGGGACGGTGAAGGGACGGTACGGCGTGAGGGCGGAGAAGACGCTCGATGTGCTCGAGCTGGTGCTGGCGTGCCAGAAGAGGGCCGAGCACGGCTGGGTGCTGGACGTGACGGTTGAACCGCTGCTCCGGAACGTGCGCCCTCTCGCCAAGCAGGGCCTGGTGCAGCTGGCCGACAGGGAGACGCGTGCGGAACTGTCCGCCTGGGAAGGCCGGCCGGTGCGCTGTGCGGCGCGCCTGTCGGCGGCCGGGCACGACCTGCTCGCTTACGCCCGCGCCCGGTCGGCTCCGGCGGCTTCCGGGCCGGGGCCGGGATGTCGGGAGGTGGAGCTGCTGCCGGCGCAGATGGCGGCGCTGCGGGTGTTCGTCGGGCTAGCCGGGCGGTTGGAGTCTCCTCCGGCGCAGGGGCTGGCGGAGCAGGTCCGTACAGCGGTTCACGACCGAGGGGCGGGCCGGTGGTGGCGGCTGCATCTGACGCAAAAGCAGATGGAGTCGGCGGCGTATGGGTTCTGGCTGCACCGGCTGGCCGGTTCGGCCGCGGAGGCCAACCGCTTCTACCGCGACTACGGCCGCCTATATCACCCCACCACGAGCTCGCCCGTGACGGCTGCGGCTCCGTAGCCCCACCCCTCGGCGCGACCCGGAATGCAGTCGCGGACCTGACGGGGAACGGGCACGGCCACCGCGTGATCACCGGGGGTTGTGTGGACTCCTGAAGATCGTGCTGTGGCCGCAGACCACAGCGTAGATCCTGCCCGCTGGCGGGCGATGTTTTCGACCAGGTCATTCCCTGATCGCAGGCCGGTGCGGGCCGGTTGAGCCCCGGACGTCGGCCTGCTCCTACCTGCTCTTGCTGCTGTCGAACGTCGAACGGAAGAACTGCTGGCAGCAGGGCGAACAGGCGGGCCACAGCCGACCCGGGCCGATGCAGCGCCTGCTGGGCTATGCGGAGAGCGGGGCGTGGTGCGTGCGATCGTGGCGTGGTGAGCGACGCTCGGCGCGGGACGTCAGGGACGCGCTTTCAGGCGGCGGAGTTGAGGAGGTTGGTGCCGGCGGGGGTGATGGTGTGGAGAGCGGTGTTGTGGTGCCGGGCAGTACGGGAAAGGCCGGCGGTGCGGAGAACGGTCGCGTGCTGGCTGGCGCTGGCGGGGGAGATGCCGGCGTGGCGGGCGAGTTCGGTGGTGGTGCAGGCGGGGTGCTGGGCGATGGTCCACAGCACCACTGCGCGGGTGTGGCCGAGAAGTGCGGTCAGGGAGTCGGGGATGGTGGTGAGAGTTCGTGCGGTGTCTGTGGGGGGCAGGAAGAGATCGGTGTCGCGCACGCCAACGGGGTAGGTCAGCCAAGGCTGAGGCTCCGCTGTTTCGTCCAGTGCGGGGTATACCGCCCCGAAGACTGAGGGGATCAGGAGCAGGCCGCGGCCTGCGAGATGGATGTCGCCTGCGTTGCCGGAGGCCATGGTGAGTTCCAGGACTGGTGGCTTCCACTGGATGTAGCGGGGGTTGAGTCCGGACAGCAGGGTGTGCAGTCCGCCGCGCGCGGCCTGTCGTGTGCGCAGAGCCTGGTCCGCGCCGCTGAGGGCATCGATGTGCTGCTGGTAAGGGGTGATGACGTGCTCGTGGGCGTGGGCGGCGGTGTCGGCCAGTTCCATGAGCAGCCGTTTGTCGCTGCCGAGTGACTGTGTCCAGGCCGCCACGGCACGCTGCTGGCTGCGTCCGGCCCAGGTATCCATGTCCTTGCGGATGCGGGCGGCGGGTGTGGCCCGCACCCGGTCCAGCGCCTCTTCGATGCTGTCAGCGGAAGCGTGGGCGAGAAAGTCCACTGTCCAGCCCGTTGGCGGAATCAGATCGAACAGTCGTCTGACCTTCGGCGACAGGCGGCGCAGTGATTCCTTGCGCCAGGCCCCGAACCGGGTCGGATGACTGCCTTCTTGCAGCAATCGCAGCGCGATGTCCAGCTCCAGCATCGGGCGGGGCCCGTCGGCCAGCCGGGTACGAGTCAGATCTTCAGCCGTGAAGTGAATACGAAGCGGCATGGTGAAGATCGTGTCCAGGATGTCGTTATTCGGGCCAGGCCAAATCACGTCGATCCGCGAACGGCGGTCCAGGCACTCTTGCTTGTGCACGAACACGAACAACATCTGCCGTTGGCTCTGTCCGCCGACGGCAGCTCAACCAGATGAGGAGATGAATGCCATGGACAAGGAAACGTCGTACGAGACGCCCATGCTGATCGAGCTCGGCGACTTCGCCGAGGTCACCCGCGCGGTGCGGAACGGCTACTGGATCGACTTCTTCGGCGCCTGGTGGTTCTGACCAATCCCGAAGTCTGACGGCTTGATCCAGCAATGACCCGGGCGATCGGTGCAGGAGTGGCTTATGCACCGATCGCCTGCCCCGTGCCCGGACGCAGGAGAAAGCGCCGTGGAATTTCTGGTCCTTCCTGATCACTCATCAGGAACCCTCGTGGCCGCAGCGATGCTGCGGACCCCGCACCGCAGGGTGATGAAGCATGCATCAGGGCGGCCCTGGATCGTGGGTCGCTGGTCCGACGAGGAGGTGACGTCGGCTTCGGTCGGCACCCACAAGGTGGCTCTACTGGGCCGCACCACGATGAATGCCAAAGAGCTCTCCCACCGTATTCGCAGGATGCGAACGGTCGGAGACCTCGATGCCCTGTCCCGGTCGCTGTCTGGGTGTGTCCATCTGATCGCATCCATCGACGGTCAGGTACGGGTGCAGGGGACCGTCTCGACAGCGCGCCAGATCTTCTACGGGCTGGTGGAGGGGGTGACTGTTGCTGCCGACCGGCCGCAGAACCTGGCCGCCCTCACCGGTTCCGGTATCGACGAGGAGTCGTTGGCCCTCCAGTTGCTGACCCCGGGCGCACCCTGGCCACTGTCGGACGTCTGCCCGTGGTTGAAGGTCACACCCCTGGCCTCCGGTCACTACTTGCACATCCGGAGCGACGGCACAGCGAACCCGGTGCGCTGGTGGACGCCACCAGAGCCGGACCGTCCCCTCGCCTACGGAGCCGATGTCCTGCGCGAAGCACTGACGGCCGCGGTACAGGCGCGCACCTCCCGTCCGGGCACGGTGAGCGCGGACCTGTCCGGCGGAATGGACTCCACAAGCCTGTGCTTCCTCGCCGCCTCCCAGCGGACTGGACTGGTGACATACCATCACCTGCCCCTCGACCCGTCGAATGACGACCGAGCGTGGGCTGCTCGCTACGCGGCCGAGTTGCCCGACGCCCGGCACGTGATCGAGTCGCCCGGCACCGCGCCATCCTGGTACGCGGGAGCACTGACCCCGAGCACCGATGTGGAGGCGCCTTATCCACTCATACGGACCCGCGCGAAGTTGGCACACCTCGCCAGGCAGATGTCCGCGCAGGATTCCACCCTCCATCTTCAAGGCATCGGTGGGGATGAGCTGTTTCATGCCCGGGCGTCCTGCGTACACGCTCTCGCACGTGCCCGTCCGCTGAGGTCCGTCAGAGCTGCCCGCCTCATCAAGAGCATGCACCGGTGGAGCACAGTGACCATCCTGCGCTATCTGGCGGGCGGAACCTCGTACGCCACCTGGCTGGCCGGCTCCACAAGCCATCTCACAGGCGCAGGGCAGCGTTCCGCGGCCACAGGACCCGAGTGGGAAGTCACTCCCGCGATGCCGCCTTGGGCGAGCGCGGACTCGGTGGACTCCGTACGCCGTCGGATACACGCGGCGGCGTCATCCGCCCCCGATCCGCTGGCTCCTCTGCCAGTGCACCACGAAATGCTGCGTGCCATGCAGGTATGCGGTGCGATGACCCGGCGCGCCTCCCGCGTCACCGAGGAGTTCGGAGTCCACTACGAGGCTCCCTTCCTGGACGACCGGGTCATTGAGGCGACGATGTCGATCCGCCTGGAAGACCGGATCGCAGCCGGTAGCTATAAACCCGTGCTCACCGCCGCGATGCGCGGCATCGTTCCGGGCCACACACTGGGCCGCGGCACCAAGGGCGACTACAGCGAGGAACTGTACGACGGGCTCCGGCACCACCGGCATGAACTGCTGGAACTGTGCGAGGACTCGCATATGGTCCGGCTGGGCCTGGTCAACGGCGCCGCGCTGCGAAAGCTGCTCACGGGGTTACACGCGAACACCGCACCGTTCATGGCCTTCGATCCCACGCTCGCCTGTGAGTCCTGGCTTCGGTCGCTCTCCGCGAGCGGCAGGCTCGCCGCCACGCCCATCACCCGATGAAGAGGTACCGATGAGATTCTCCCTGGCAGATCATGTGACCGTTACCGTCACCGAGCACGGTGCGGTCCTCCTGGACGAACGCACCGGCCGGTACTGGCAGACCAACGGAACCGCCGCCACAGTGCTGCGTTGCCTGCACGAGGGCGGCACAGTCGAGGCAGCCGTTGCAGAACTGGTCGGCAAGCACGCCACCCTCCCCGACGTGCGGGTCCGGGTCGCGGAAGACGTGAACCGGCTGCTTGGTTCGCTGCGCGCCGCGGAACTGGGCTCATGAGCGGCGCCGTCGTCACCGAGACATCTGAGGCGCCTTCTCTTCGCCTTAGGGTCGCAGCCCGAGCTGCCATCGGCGTCGCACTGGTACTTGCCCGGCTTTCGCCGCGACGGCTGCGCAGGACGATGGAACTCCTGCGCCGTGGCGCCCGCCCCGCTGACCACGCGGAGGCACTTCGGGCACGTGACGCCGTGGTCGCCGTCAGCGTGCGGTGCGCCGGCCCGTGGTGCCTGCAGCGATCGATCGCTACCACCCTGTTGTGCCGGGTGCGCGGCTCCTGGCCGGACTGGTACACAGGGGTTCGCACCCAGCCCTTCCGCGCGCACGCGTGGGTGACGGCAGAAGACAAGCCAGTCGGTGAAGACTCAGAGTCGCTGTGTCTGTTCCACCCCGTCATCGTGGTGAAGGCGAACCGATGAACACCGCTGGTGCAGCGGCGCCCCGAGTCGGCGGGACAGACCGTGGGTGTCTCACGACGAGATACCTGCCGTGCGCACCGTAGGACTTCGCCGGTCCTACGGCAGTAGCGAAGCGGTACAGGCTCTTGACCTGATGATCGGGGCAGACGAGACATTCGGTTTTCTCGGTCCGAACGGACCGGGGAAATCGACCACGATCGCCATGCTGTGGCTTCCCACGGTCGTGATCATCGCCGCCGGCCCGGTCGATGTCACCGCGCAGCGCGTGAACGACCGCCGAGTGGACAAGGCTACCGGTGAGCGGAAGCGGTTCTCCTCGAAGATTCTGCCGCCGTAGTGCCGTAAGTTCCCGAAGATCTTTTTGAGGTGCTGCCAGCTGCGCGAGGCGCCGTACTCCTTCGTCAGCCGCAGCACCACCTCCAGGGTGGGCTTGCGCCAGCCGGTCTCGATCCGCGACAAGGTGCTCGATGAGATGCCGGTCGCGCAGCTGATACCGGCGAGCGTGGCGCCGTGCTGCTCGCGTGCGGCTCGCAGCCTGGGCCCCATCGCCGCCAACGTGCCGGCCACGTCGTCGACTGCCACCGTGACCGTTCCTTCCGACCGCGCCGCTCCACCGTCCATCCTGCGAGTTTGCCAGGATGGCAAGGCTGATCGCGTCGGGCGGGCGTCGCACCGCATGATCGATGGGTATCCGCCGTCCGTCCGCGAACCGAGGAGAAGCCCCCATGCAATCCGAGCCGACCGCCTCCCTCCGCCACCGCACCGTCGAGGCCCCGGCCGGACACCTGCACCTGGTCGAGCAGGGCACCGGTCCGCTGGTCCTGCTCGTGCACGGCTTCCCCGAGTCCTGGTACTCCTGGCGCCGCCAGCTCCCGGCCCTCGCCGCGGCCGGGTACCAGGCAGTGGCCATCGACGTACGCGGCTACGGCCGCTCCTCCAAGCCCGCCGCAACCGATGCCTACCGGATGATCGACCTGGTGGAGGACAACGTCGCCGCCGTGCGCGCCCTCGGCGAGGAGAGCGCGGTGGTCGTCGGCCACGACTGGGGCTCCAACATCGCCGCCGCCTCCGCCCTGCTCCACCCGGAGATAGTCCGCGCCGTCGGCCTGCTGAGCGTCCCCTACGCACCGCCCGGCGGCCGTCGACCCACCGACATCTTCAGCCAGATCGGCGGCCCCGAGCATGAGTTCTACGTCTCCTACTTCCAGGAACCCGGCCGTGCCGAGACAGAGATCGAGCCCGACATACGGAGCTGGCTCGCCGGCTTCTACGCCGCGTTGTCCGCTGACACCATGCCCGCCCAGGACGAGCCCGACCCGCACTTCGTCGCCCTAGGGTCTGTCGTCAAATGATCTTCGGTCGGGGATCATGGTCGGGTGATACGTCGCCATGAACTGTCCGATGCCGAGTGGGCCTTCGTGCAGCCGTTGCTGCCCCGGTCCGGGCGGGGCCGCAGGCGGCTGGACGACCGGACGGTCCTCAACGGGATCGTGTGGAAGTTCCGGACCGGAACGGCCTGGCGGGACGTGCCCGAGCGGTACGGATCCTGGGCCACGCTGCACACCCGCTTCCGCCGGTGGGCCAAGGACGGCACCTTCGAGCGGATGCTCCGGGCCGCCCAGGCCAGGGCCGACGCGGCCGGGGACATCGAGTGGCTGGTGTCGGTCGACTCCACGATCGTCCGGGCCCATCAGCACGCGGCCGGAGCGCGAAAAGGGGGCTCCCCACCCCGGGACTCGGCCGGTCCAGAGGTGGCCTGACCAGCAAGATCCACCTGGCCTGCGACGCTGTGGGCCGACCGCTCGCCTTCACCGTCACTGGCGGCAACACCAACGACTGCACCCAGTTCACGGCCGTGATGGAGGCGATCCGGGTGCCCCGGCTGGGGCCGGGGCGGCCCCGGATCCGGCCCGACCACGTCATCGGCGACAAGGGCTACAGCTCCAAGGCCATACGCACCTGGCTGCGGCGACGCAACATCCGGCACACCATCCCGGAACGGTCCGACCAGATCCGCAACCGGCTCCGACGCGGCAGCCGTGGCGGACGTCCGCCAGCCTTCGACAAGCAGGTCTACAAGCGGCGCAACGTCGTCGAGCGGTGCTTCAACCGCCTCAAGCAGTGGCGCGGCATCGCCACCCGCAACGACAAGACCGCAGAGTCCTACCAAGCAGCCGTCGCCCTCGCATCACTGCTGATGTGGGCGTGACATTTGACGACAACTCCTAGGCGGCCAACTGCGCGACCGTTTCCCCACCGGCCCGCTCCCAGCCTGGCTGACCGAGGACGACCTCGATGTCTATGCCGGGGAGTTCGAACGCACCGGAATCACCGGCGCCCTCAACCGCTACCGCAACATGGACCGCGACTGGGAAGACCTCGCCCCCCACCGCGGAGCCCCGATCACACAGCCCGCCCTGTTCATCGGCGCCACACTGGACGCCTCCACCACCTGGATGGCAGACGCCATCGACGCCTACCCCACCACCCTCCCCGCCCTGTCCGCCTCTCACCTCCTGGACGGCTGTGGCCACTGGATCCAGCAGGAACGCCCCGAGGAGGTGAACCGCCTGCTGACCGACTGGCTCGCCACCCTCCAGGACTGAACCAGGCGGGCTACCTGCGCAGCTTGGCTGGGCGTTTCGGATCGGCGGCGCCGACATAGCGCACAGCGGTCTGCTCGGCGACGCCGAACAGGCGCATCAGCCTGAGCGGGTCGACGCTTTCGGCCGCTTCTTGAGGATGCTCTTGTCTCAGCCCGCTCAACGTGCGCCTGCGGGGAAGGGCTCCGCAGCCAGTCAGCGCTCCTCCGGAACCCGCGCATACTCCACTACGCCGGTGACAGCAAGCCTGCCTAGGTGACAACTACCGTGCTTCGGCTCACGTACCCGGCCCCGAAGAACGACGCCGAACGTGCGGCGAATCGCCGGGCCGAAGACGAGTACCAGCGCCAGGAAGAGGAAGGGGCCGCCCTTCTCCATCTGGCCGAGGGGCTTCCCCCGGTCGCTCCCGAGCTCCTCAAAGTGCGGCTCGACCTGGTCACGGCCGGCCTGCACGTGGCACCGCCCCAGCCGCGCACCGACGAGGACTAGGGCAGGGTCGTGGTCTACCTCAACGACGCCGCCCAGGTCGTGGTCGACGTGCTGCCCCACGCCCGGCTCGACCGCGCGGCGCTCGACATGGTCGAAGCCGACCGCACGGACGACGAGGCCGTAATCCGCTACGAGGTGGTCCGATCGGCGATGGACACCGCCCTTGGCACCATCCTGACCGGCTTCCGCTACGCCACCGCCAGCCGCAGTTCGGTTCGGCGACATCGTCCTGCCCAGCACCCGGTAGAAAGGGATCCGCCCATGCGCGCATCCACGGCCCACCGGCGCGTACCGTGAAGTGACGACCCGCCACCGGGAGGACCAGCCCATGAGCGCGCAGCCCGACCACGCACCCGTCCCGCCGTACGCCCCCGCGCCCGGGGCACCGGCCGAACTCCTCACCCAGCTGCGCGCCGACCAGCGCGCGGCCACCTGGGTGCCAGCCTTCGAGCGGCAGTGGGCGGCAGCCCTCGAGGAATCCCGCCGCGCGTTCTCCCTCGCCCCGCTGTACGAGGTCATCCAAAACTGGCAGGGCCGCCTCGCCCACGCCCCGGCCGTCGACGCGTTCGTCGCCTCCGGCTACGACGACAGCGAGTTCATCGACATGGCGGAGCTGCGGGGAAGGCGCCGGTGACCGGACAGCCGTACGCGGTCCGCTTCTCCGCGCCGGCCGCGAAGGTCCTCGCCACCCTGCCCGAGCACGCCGAAAACACCGTGTGGGACGTTCTGGACGCCGCCGCCGGCGACCCGTGGGGCTTTGGCCAGTGGGACGCCGACGATCCCGAGGGCGAGGACGCGCGCTACGCGTCCGTCGGCCAGCTCTCCCTCACCTACTGGGTGAACATGCCCCTGCGCCGTCTGACCGTCCTGAACATCGTCTGGCTCGGATAGCCACCCGATGACAACGCCCTGCCCCCGGCATGGCGGATTCTAAGGATCGTCGCAACACGTGATCGCCGTTGTGTGATGGCGAGCAGTCTAGACAGCTGCTCGGTCGGGTATCCCGGCCGAGCGGCTGACGGTCGTTCCAGGCCGGGCCTCCGGCTGTGGTTTCGCAGGCGACCGAGGGGTTGATGGACTCACGCCATGACGACATTGCTGTCCCGCATCATGCGAGCACTGGAGCAGTTCCATGCCACCCACCCCTGGGACCACAACGCCCACTACCACCGGTGGATATTGCGCCAGCTCCCCAGACGTTTCAACAGGGCTCTGGACGTCGGATCAGGCAGCGGTGACCTCGCCAGACTCCTGGCCTCACGGGCCGGAGCAGTGCACGGTATCGACGTCGATCCCACGATCGTCGATCGCGCGCAGGGCTCACAGAGCCCGCCGCCCCGGTGACCTTCACTGTCGGAGACGCATTGAAGGAGGTGCCGCCTGGCCCCTACGACGTCATCACATGTGTCGCCACCATCCACCACATGCCGTTCAGCGACGCCCTCACCTGCTTCCGCCAGCACGTGGCGTCCGGCGGAACCCTGGTCGTCGTCGGCGTCTATCGCCCGCGGTCTCGGAGCGATTACCTGATTGACGCCGTGGCCATTCCGGCGAACGTCGCCATGGCCTGGATCAAGAACAAAGGCCGCAAGGCGCCGCGACCAGCCTCAATGACCGCCCCGGCCCGACCGGCGACTATGACCTTTGCAGACGTCGTTCGCGACGCCCGCCAGGCGCTACCCGGTGCACGGCTGCGCCGACGACTGGTTTGGCGCTAAACGTCTGGCACCGGCACTAGATGTTTTGATCACAAGCGTTGTTGACACTCGCCGGTGCTTGATCATGGCGAAGACCTCCGGTGTGGTGGAGCTGTTCAGGACTGCACCGCACGGAGGTCTTCGTGTCCCACCGTAATGCCCGGCTAACCGTTCACGGCAGGCGGCTGCTCGTCGAACGTGTCTGCGGTGGCCGCCCGGTCGCGCATGTCGCGGCGGAAATGGGCATCTCGCGCGCCACGGCCCACAAGTGGATCCGCCGCTGGCGGGCGGAGGGCGAGCCGGGGCTGCACGACCGCTCCAGCCGCCCGCTGACGACACCCCACCGCACGGCGGCAACGGTGGAGGCCCGCGTCTGCCGGCTGCGCTAGGACCGCAAACTCGGCCCCGCCCGCCTCGGCCCGGTCCTGGGCCTGCCCGCCTCGACCGTGCACCGCATCCTCACCCGCCACGGCCTGAACCGTCTGGCCTTCCTGGACCGGCCCACCGGACAGCTCATCCGCCGCTACGAACGCGACCGGCCCGGCGAACTCGTCCACGTCGACGTCAAGAAACTCGGCCGCATCCCCGACGGCGGCGGCCACAAGGTCCTGGGCCGTCGAGCGGGCCGGGCCACCCGCAGCGGAATGGGCTTCGACTACATCCACTCCGTCGTCGACGACCACAGCCGCCTCGCCTACAGCGAGATCCACGGCGACGAGAAGGCCGTCACCTGCGCAGGCTTCCTCCGCCGGGCCGCGGCCTTCTTCCAGACCACGGGCATCGACCGCATTGAGCGGGTCCTGACCGACAACGCCTGGCCCTACCGCAAAAGCCTCGCCTGGCAGCAGGCGCTCGCCGACCTCGGCGCGGCCGGCAAGCTCACCCGCGCCTACCGGCCGCAGACCAACGGCAAGGTCGAACGCTTCAACCGCACCCTGCTCGACGAGTGGGCCTACCTCAAGCCCTACACGAGCAACAACGAGCGGACCGCGGCCCTGGCAGACTTTCTGCACACCTACAACCACCACCGCTGCCACACCGCACTCGGCGGCCAGCCACCGATCAGCCGTGTCAACAACGCTTCGGGTCAATACACGCGTGTCTCTTTGATCGGCTGGTCAGTTGATCGGATGTGTCCGTCCGGTTAGTGATCACTGATGCGATGTGGGGCCGGATCGAGCCGCTGATGCCGGCCGATCCGGTCCGCGGACGGCGGTGGGCCGATCACCGCCGCACCTTGGCGGCCATCGCGTGGAAGTACCGCACCTGCTCGCCCTGGCGGGACCTGCCGAAAGAACTCGGCTCATTCCAGACCGCTCACAAACGCCTGATCAGGTGGGCCGTGGGCGGCACCTGGGAACGCATCCTTGCCGCGCTCCTGGCAGCGGCCGACGCTGATGCCGACATCGGCTGGACCGTCTCGGTGGACTTCACTGTCTGCCGGGCCCACCAGCACGCCGCCGGAGCCAGGAAAAAGGGGCTCCAGGCCAGGCCGAACCCGGTGACCACGCGCTGGGACGCTCGCGCGGCGGCCTGAGCACGAAGGTCCATCTGGCCAGCGACGGCCATGCGCGGCCCTTGGCCCTTCGCGTCACCGCAGGCCAGGCGGGCGACGCTCCGGCCTTTGAGATGGTCATGGCCGCCATCCGTGTTCCGCGAAGCGGACCCGGACGGCCGAGAACTCGCCCGGACATCGTCCTGGCGGACCGCGCGTACTCATCCCGAGCGATCCGGAGTCACCTCCGCCGACGCGGAATCCGCGCGGTCATCCCCCAGCCGTCCGACCAGGTCGGCCACCGGCTGCGGTGAGGCAGCGCGGGCGGTCGCCCGCCGACTTTCGACGCGGCGTCGTACAAGCAGCGCAACGCGGTCGAGCGATGCATCAACCGCCTCAAGCAGTGGCGCGGCCTGGCCATGCGAACCGACAAACTGGCCGTCGCCTACCAGGACGCCCTCCACGTCGCCGCCATCCTCATATGGGCACGACGGTGACCAAGGACGGAGGCAGTCTAGGAATTGGGGGGCTTGGGAATGACTTCGCGTAGGCGGTCGAGGAGAACGCGGGCCGCGGGGCTCGAAGGGCCGCCGACCTGCCAGGCGAGCGCGATGCGGGCACGCATCTCGGGCCGGACGATCCGCAGGGTGCGAAGGTGTCCGTCGAGGGGGGACTCGTTCTCACCGGCAGGTAGCACGGCGATGCCGAGGCCCCGCGCGGCAAGCTGCGAGAGCACGTGTGGGGCTGCCGCCTCGAAGGCGACCCGGGGCCGGAATCCTGCCTGTGCACAGCCGCGTTCGAGCGCCGTGCGCACCCCGGTGCCGCGCGGCAGGCAGATCAGCGGCCGATCCCGCAGCTCGGCGAGCGGGACGCTCGTACCGTCGACGCGGTCGAGAACGGGATCGCTTGGCGCGACAGCGGCGACCAGCGGGACATCGATCACCGTCTGGAAGGCCGCTCCGGGCGGGGGCGCCTCCTCTGCCGTTCCGAGGACGGCGATGTCGAGCTCGCCGGCCAGGAGCGCGGCCTGCATCCGCTCCGTGGTGTCCTCGGTGAGAGTCACCTCCACTGAGGGGTGGGCGTCGTGGAAGTCCGCGAGTAGAGCGGCGATGTCGAAGGCGTGGCCAGTGGCGCCGGAGACCAGTCCGAGCGTGACCCGGCCGCGCAGCAGCCCCGTGTACGCGTCGACCGTCTGCCGCACCGACTCCGCCGCGGCCAGTGCGGCCCGGGCATACGGCAGGACCGCCCGGCCCACCTCGGTCGGTGTCACCGACCGGGCGGAGCGGTCGAGCAGGGGCTGCCCCAGCTCCTTCTCTAGCTGGCGGATCTGGGCGCTGAGGCCGGGCTGGGCCAGATGCAGCCGGGCGGCGGCTCTTGTGAAACCGCCTTCCTCGACGACACAGACGAAGTAGCGCAGCTGGCGGAGTTCCATAAGCAGTGATTCTAGATTGCAGCAGAACTATTTACTGGCGTTATCTATCTGCCGGCCTCAGGCTTGATCACATGGGGAACCCAACAGCCCGCAAGGGGAAGAGTGTCGAGGTCAGGGCGGCGATCGCGGCGGAACGCCGAGAACTGGCCGACCTGTTCGACACATTGAAAACCGATCAGTGGAACGAGCAGAGTCTCTGCGCGGGATGGCGCGTTCGCGAAGTGGCGGCGCACATGTCGATGGGGTTCCGCCTCTCCTTGCCCACGATGCTCGGTGAACTGGTCAAGGCACGCGGGAACCTTCACCGCATGACCGATCAGGTCGCGCGCAGGGATTCGGCCGCCCACTCCACCACCGCGCTCGCTGCCTTCCTGCGGGACAACGCCGACCATCCCTGGACACCACCGGTCGGCGGGCTCACGGCGGCGCTCGGCCACGACGTGGTGCACGGGCTGGACATCACCGTCGCCCTCGGCCTCCACCGGCGCGTCCCCGAGAACCGGCTGCGCATCCTCCTCGATGACATCCGGCCCAGCGGCCTAAAGTTCTTCGGTGCCGACCTTGACGGAGTGCAACTGTGCGCCGACGACCTCGACTGGTCGTACGGCTCTGGCTCACCCGTCTTCGGCGCCGCCCAGGATCTCCTGCTGTTGGCCTACGGTCGCAGGCTTCCGGACGGCCGGCTACGAGGAGAACCGAGCAATCGTTTCACGCGATCCGTCGAGGAGGCATGAACCAGATGCGCACCCGCCTCCTCCTGGGTCTGTCCCTGTTCTCCACCGGTCTGCTTGCCGGAGCCTTCGGCTACGGCGCCGCCAACCTGGTCCCCACCTTCAACTCCGTGCCGATCGACATGAGACTCGACTTCCACACCGAGCTGATGAAGATGAACGGGATCACCGTGCAGGGGGCGATGGCGGTCTCGGCCCTCAGCGCCCTCACCCTGGCCGCCCTGACACGCGGACGAGCCCGAGTCCTCGCAGCCACCGCAGGGCTCCTAACTGTCGCGTCCTTCCTGATCACTCGGTTCGGGAACGTCCCGATCAACGGCCGCATCAAGCAGTGGGCCGCCACCGCGCCGCCAGCCGACCATGTGGAGATCCTGAGCCGCTGGGAACTGTTCAACGATGCCCGTACCTGCACTGCCGCAGCTGCGTTCGCCATCCTGATCTCTGTTGCCCTGCGCCAGGCAGGCGAGCGACCGAGCACCACTGAACCCACCGCCGTCATCTCGACAGGCCGATGCGTCGGTCCTGGCGAACCCGTATGAGGGCCCGATCCGTGCCACACCACAGTGGTCACCGATCACCGGGTGCGGCTGATCCACTGAGTGGTGTGCATCGTGAAGTTGCAGGTTATGGGGCTGGTGTGCGGGCGTCTTGCCGTGCTCGTACTGGTTGGCGGCCAGTGTCCACGATGAAGATCGTCCGCCAGGGCGGTCGGGGCGGTTTATGGGGTTCTGCTGCGCCTGCCGCGAGGGCCCACCTACGATCCGTCGCCGTACCGGTAGGTCGCCGGATCGCGGGGAGGGAGTGGGGATGACCGAGCTGGAGCGGATCACGGCTCGTCGGAGTGAGCTGGACGTGCTCGCCGAGGAGTTGGGCAAGCGGCTTGGGGAAGTCGCGGCGGGGGGGGGGAGGAGTTGGTGATCGCCGAGCGGGTGCTGCTCCGGCTGGCTGAACAGGACCGGGCCGAGGCGGAGGCCGCTGCCCTGGTGGCTCCGGCGAAAGTGCAGGTGGCGGGTCGTGCGGTGCTGCTGATCCCGCATCGCGGCGATGCCCCGGACGAGAGCGTACTGCCCGACGACTACCGGCGGATTCTGCAGATCGTTCGGGCTGGTGACGGTCCGGTGCAGGTCAGGGCGGTGGGCGAGGAACTGGGACTTGAGGTGGCGGTGCGCGGGAAGCTGGAGCCGTTGCGGGCGA
>NZ_JBVIAY010000047.1:0-23311 GCF_055573695.1 Streptomyces sp. NPDC030143 | reverse complement strand
GACGATCCACGGCCGCGACTCCCTCTTCCCCACGGCAAGACCAACGAGCAACCACGCGGACAGTCACGTGATCAACAACTTCTGTTAGGAGCTCTAAGCCCGGGGCTGCTCAATGAGGGCCTCCGTGGCGTCGCCCAGGCGAGTGGTTGGGTCAGCGGGTGGTGAGCATGCCTTCGCGCAGCCGGGCCAGGGTGCGCGACAGCAGTCGGGAGACGTGCATCTGGGAGACGCCGAGCCGCTCGCCGATCTGTGCCTGGGTGAGTTCGTCCACGAAACGCAGATGAATGATGTGCCGGTCACGCTCGCCGAGTTGGGCGATCATCGGGGCGAGGGCGTGGAAGTCTTCCACGAGTTCCAGGGCCTGGTCGTCGGCGCCGATGAAGTCCGCCAGGGCGCTCTCGCCGTCCTCGCTGGTGCTCAGGGTGGCATCCAGGGAAGTGGAGTTGTAGCCGTTGGAGGCGAGCCGGGCCTCTATGACTTCCTCTTCGCGCAGGCTCATCAGCTCGGACAGTTCCTGGACCGTCGGCGTTCGGCCCAGACGGCTGCGGAGCTCTTCCGTGGCGCGGGCGAGCTGGACACGGGCTTCCTGCAGCCGGCGCGGCACGTGCACAGCCCAGGTGGTGTCACGGAAGAACCGCTTGATCTCGCCCACGATGTAGGGAATGGCGAACGAGGTGAACTCCACCTCCCGGGACAGCTCGAACCGATCGATCGCCTTGATCAGACCGATCATGCCGACCTGGACGATGTCCTCCATCTCCTGCGGCCCGCGGCTGCGGAACCGCCCCGCCGCGAAGCGCACCAGGGACATGTTCATCTCGATCAGCGTGTTGCGGGCGTACTGGTACTCGGACGTGCCCTCTTCCAGCACCGCCAACTGGTCGAAGAACAGGCGCGACAGCTCGCGGGCATCCTTGGGCGCAACCCGGGAGGGCTCGGCGACCTCCGGCAGCTCGGCTACGTCCGTCTTGGCCGCAGTCACTGTCGCCATGATGCATCCCTCCCCATCCCCGCACGCCGTCGGCCCGCTACGGGCCCAGGGCAAGGCGCCTACCCCGGCACCGGCTACTCATGCATGCAACGACACGTGTACGCGCGGGCCACCACGGTCGGCACCCGTAGCGGCCCTGACTCGACGCCACCGCCATCCCTGGGCATGACCCCTCCCAGAGGGCGTACCTCCGGGCGGATACCCGAATCAGAGCCCAGGCGCTCCGGACCCGACGGCGAAGGCGATCACCCCCGTGGGGCTCGCCACGTGCGTCACGTACCGGGCGCCCAGTACACCGCCCGCCACCATCGTCAACACAATCTCGGCGAGCCATGACTGCCCCGCTTTCGTGATCATGACCCTACCGATCACGTCACCGACTCATCTCCGGCCCCGAGCCGCTCGCGGCTCAAGCCCCCCGATCCCCCAAGGCCGGATCATGTCCCAGGGCCGGTCGCCGTTACGCAGCCTTCCATGCTGTCCGCGCCTGAGCGCCGTACGACCCCGGTCCGCCACGCCCGGAAACTGCGCTCGAATCCGGCGCGGGCCAGGCGGTGCGACGGCCGGTGCCGCCTCGTAGGCTGCCGCCATGACCGAGATCCACACCCCGACGCCCCGCGACGCCTTCGAGCTGCTCATGGCCGGCAACGAGCGCTTCGTCTCCGGCGCCACCGAGCACCCGAACCAGGACGCCGCCCGTCGTACTGAAACCGCACCGTCCCAGCAGCCCTTCGCCGTGCTGTTCGGGTGCTCCGACTCCCGACTGGCCGCCGAGATCATCTTCGACCGCGGCCTGGGCGACCTGTTCGTCGTGCGCACCGCCGGACACGTCGCCGGGACGGAAGTCCTCGGTTCCATCGAGTTCGGCGTCGCCGTCCTCAACGCGCCGCTGGTTGTCGTGCTCGGCCACGACTCGTGCGGCGCCGTCGCCGCGGCCTGCTCCGCCCTGGAGAACGGGCAGACGCCGGGCGGCTTCGTCCGCGACGTCGTCGAACGGGTCACCCCGAGCGTGCTGGCCGCGCGCGCCGCCGGCCGCGAGAGCGCCGAGGAGATCCTCGCCGAGCACATCGAGCACACCGTGGACCTGCTGCTCGAACGCTCCCGCGTCCTGGCCGACGCGGTGGCCGAAGGCCGGACCGCCGTGGTGGGCCTGTCCTACCGTCTGACCGACGGAAACGCCCAGCTCGTCGCCTCACGCGGGCTCGATGTGCCGCAGGAAGCCGCACACTGACGCCGGAGAGCAACGCTGAGCGCTCCCGCGCCACATTTCGGTGGCGGCCCGACCCTGCCGGAGGCGGCGACACGACCCGCACATGCAGGAGTCCGGGCCGCCCGCTGGGCAGGATGAGGCATGGCCGATGTCCCTCGCCGCTGGTGCGATACCGCTGTGCCCGGGCTGTTCGTGTGCAGCGTTGGTGGTGTGACGGCCGTCCGGGTGCTGGGCTGGGACGGAATTGTGCCGCCCTCGGTGGTGCAGGCAGTTGTCGCGCCTGCCGCACCGTCCCCTGCTCGCCGCGCTGGCGGGGCGGGCGTGTCCCCACCCGCACTCGCAGATCCAGCGGCGACAATGGCGACGGCTGACACCGGCACGGCACAGGAGTGGGCGCGGCACAGGGCACCGTGAAGGTTCACCGCAGACGGACCGAACCGTTTGTGGGTCACTGACCTGACCATGGTCACGACGCTGGAGGGGCCGTTGTGGCTGTCCGCGATCCGCGACGCCTTCTCCCGCCGGGTCGTGGCCTGGGAAGCCTCCGCCCACGCAGACGCGGACCTGGTCTTCACCTCTCTGGAGTATGCCCTGGCCGGCCGCGAAGTTACGCCCGGTGAGCTCATCCGCCACGCGGACCCCCTCTGTGGGACGGTGCCGCCCTTACCTGATCGAGTGATAGCGACACACCTGTTGCGCGCGGTAGCGTCATCCGCACTGCTGCTGAGCTGCACTGATCCTCTTCCGATCACGCTGCCCGACGGTTGACCCCGCTAGAGGCGACGATGTCGCCGTGGGTCGGCGCTGTCGGGAAGAACGCCCTGACGCTGTCGACCCGGAACCAGACGGGATCGGCGGCGCTGTAGCTGCCGAGGGCGCGTGCCAACAGCGGGATGTGGACGCGCTGGAGAAGCGGGCCGGGAGGAGGAGGGGCGTCTTCGGACGTCCGCGGACCCGGCAGAGAGGCGCTCACTCGGACCCCCCGGTGCCATAGACGAAGTCGTCGGCGCTGCCGCCGGTGGCGCCCAGGAACACCTTGCCGTTGACCAGGCGGGGCACCGCCAGGTGGCCCAGCTCACCGCGGGCCGCGGCACGGGCCGCGCTCGGGTTGGAGTCGGTCGCTGCGGCAATCAGCTGCTCGACGGACAGCCCGGTGGTGATGATGCCCTTGGGCACGGCCGTACGGTGCGGATTGTCCATGGCAGCAGCCGGCAGGTCGACACCGCCGACTGCGGCGGTGAGGAGCGCACTGCGGATCTCGCCGCGGGCCTTCGCATGCTTTTCTCGCAGAAGCGAGGGAGACGCCTCGACCAGCACTTTCGTGGTCCGGCGCAGTGCCTTCGGTCGCTGGGGTAAACGACTTCGTCGACCAGCCGCACGAGCTCCGCCACTGCCTTCCGCGGGTCGGCGTGCAGCTCGGCCGCCGGGGTGGTGCCGGAGAGGACCGAGTGCTGCAGCTCTGTGATCGCGTTGTCGCTGTAGGCGTGGTCAGCCAGCTTCCTGGCGGCGGCCATCGCCTGGTTGGTGTCGGTGAAGTCGAGAGGCCCGCGCAGGTGGGTGCGTGGGTTGGTCGAGGCCAGCGCCGCATCGAAGTCCGGGCGCGTGGCGGCCCTTGGGGATGAACCCGATCACGATCGCCACGTTGGTGACCGCGACCTGCCGGGCGGCAGCGGCGAGCTGGGCCCACTGCCGGGCCTCCTGGGCCTCGGCTGCGGCGTCCGGGTCGTCGGGGATTTCGATGTCCTCGGGTTCGAACTCGGCGTACTTGTTCAGCAGGGTGGTGTAGCGGTCGCGCCAGTCGGCGGGGTTGCGCCAGCGCTGACCGGTCGGGCCGCCGAGCGCGGACTGGTTGAGGCCGAGCAGATCGGCAGCGGCCTGGATCCCGAACAGGGCATGGCGGTGCCGGGTGCAGTTCGAGCCCGCCGTGGCGCTGACGGTGTCCCAGACTTCGTCACCGACGTGGTAGCGCACCACGTGGTAGGTGGCCCGCTCGGACTGGCCCGAGACCGCCAGGTCTTCCTTCAGGTCGTACTTGCGGGCCTTCTCGGCAGCGGTCAGGCGGCCCTCGATGAAGGTCAGGTGCTTCAGCAGCTCCTGCTCGGAGGCGAACTCGGCCTCCAGGAGGCGGGCTGCCGGCCGTCCTCGGTCTTGGCCGGCTTCACCTTCGGGGTGGACACCTCCGTGCTGGCGGCCACGTCGTAAGCGAAGCGGATGTTGAACTGATTGATCGCGCCGGCGAGGCCGGACTGGTGGCCTAGGAGCTGGAACAAGGTTCCATACTCGGTCTTGATCGGCTTGACCGCCAACTTCTTGAAGCCGGTCACGACCATGTTGTTGCCGCGGCCGTGGGTGTCGAGCAGGGGTTTGATGTCGATGATCTCAGTGGTGACGCGTTCCAGCGCGCGCTCATCGAGGGTGCACCTGGGGTCGGCGAGGCCGGCCTGGACGAAGCGGGCCCGCCACTCGGGTTCGTCGAGATAGCTGGAAGGGCCCGGACGGGCGATCGGAACGACGCGGCGACATACCGCACCTCTGCTTTCGTACGCGGGAAGGGCCGCTCGCTCGCCGCTGTTCCCGGGCGGATCGGGACGCGGAGTGGGTCCGCCTGCCGCATGCGCAGAGGTCGGTGCCGCCGCCGTACCGCCTCCCCGCCGCTGCGGGGCACTGGGCCGTCACGACCACCTTCTCCCCGGGGCCCGTGGCGTGTCAGGGCCGGGTCAGATCTGTCCGGCCGCCGTGGCGGTGAGCCAGTCAGCGGCTTCGGCGTCGGTCATCAGGATCGCCTGCGTCTCGTGGGCGCCGTTGTGCTGGACGACGTGGACGCGGCCCGGGTGCGTGTTCTGCTTCGGGGCAGGGTCTGCTATCGGGGCGAGGCGCCGCCAGGTGCCGGCGCTGACCCGGCCGCTGCCGATCCGCGACAGGGGCGGCCGGAAGAGGTGGCGAGCGTGGACGCATCGCAGCGGAGGCTGAAGGTGCTGACCGCGATGCTCGGCACGTCGCACCTCAGGGACTTCGGTCAACTGCCGGGCCGACGGTGGCGCCTTGTCTTGAGTCTGCACCGTGGTCGGCTGCATGGGGCCGACCACGTCGGCGGCGGTGAGCTTCTGGCGCATGTCCAGGTAGCAGCGCAGCCGTACTCCGGCCCCGTCCGCGTCCGTGTTGTGTGCTCTGCGGGCGCCGTCGCCCACCGGTCGTCGAGTAGCTGCCGACAGGCGAGTGCAGCGTCCGGCGGTCGGTCGACGTAGAAGACATAGCCCCTGACGTGGTCGCTACAGCTGCGGACTGTCCACCGGCCAACCCGGGTAGCTCTTTTTGCAATTAACATGCAACAGCTTACTGTCATCAACAAGGGTGTGGGGTCCATGACGGTCCGACGGATACGGACAGCCGCTGCCACGGCGGCGATACTCACCGGTGTCGCCGCCTGCTCGGCTCCGGGCAGCAGCACGGGCAGCGGTGACGCGGCGGACTCCGTCGTGATCGGGGTGGCCTCCGAGCCGGACACGCTCAGTCCGCTGCTCGGTTACGGCAAGGACGGCAACTCGAAGATCTTCGACGGCCTGCTGGCCAGGGGCGCCGATCTGAACCTCGAACCGGCGCTGGCGAAGGCGTTGCCGGAGGTCTCCGCCGACGGCCTGACCTACACCTACACCCTGCGCGACGGTGTGAAGTTCAGCGATGGCGAGCCGTTGACCCCGGCCGATGTCGTCTTCACGTACGGCACAGTCCTCGACGCGAAGACGAACAACACCTCCCGCAGCGAGCTGGACGCCGTCAAGGACGTGCGGGCGATGGGTGCCGACAAGGTGGTCTTCACCCTCAAGTACCCCTACGCGCCCTTCGCCGGGCGCACGGTGCTGCCGATCGTTCCCGAGCACGTGGCCAAGGGGCAGGACCCCAACACCGGCTCCTTCAACACCAAGCCGGTCGGCACCGGCCCGTACGTCCTCGCCTCCTGGAGCAAGGGGGAGAAGCTCACCTTCAAGGCCAACCCCGACCACTGGGGCGGCGCGCCGAAGGTCAAGAAGGTGACCATGGCGATCATCGAGGACGACAACGTGCGCGCCACCCGGCTGCGCTCCGGTGACCTCGACGGCGCGATCCTGCCGCCCAACCTTGCCGCCACCTTCGAAAACGACAAGGCGAAGAAGACGTACGACGCGAAGACGTACGACTTCCGCACGGTCACCCTCCCACAGGAGAACAAGGTCACCGGCGACCTCGCCATCCGCCGGGCTCTCGATGCCGCCGTGGACCGCCAGGCCATGGTCGACAAGATCCTCAACGGGGCCGGGCGTCCGGCGTACGGGCCGCTGCCGGTCGACGACCCCTGGTTCGCCAAGGGCATCGAGCGGGGGCAGGACCTCGCCAAGGCCCGGCAGATCCTGGACCGTGCTGGTTGGAAGACCGGCGCGGGCGGCGTCCGCGTCAAGGACGGGCGACGGGCCTCCTTCACCCTCCTCTACCCTGCCGGTGACAAGGTCCGCCAGGACCACGCCCTCGCCTATGCCTCCGACGCCAAGAAGGCCGGCATCGAGGTGAAGGTGGAGACGGGCACCTGGGAGGTCATCGAGCCGCGGATGAAGAACGACGCGGTCCTGGCCGGCTTCGGCAGCAACGGTGACCCCGACTACGGCCTGTACACCCTGCTGCACTCCTCCGTCGCCGGCGACGGCTTCAACAACATGGGCCGCTACGACGACCAGGTCGTGGACAAGGCACTCGACACCGGCCGGCGCAGCTCGGACCAGGCGACCCGCAAGGCTGCCTACGACACCCTGCAGCGGGAGCTGGTGAAGAACCCCGGCTACACCTTCCTCACCCACATCGACCACGTCTACGTCCTCGCCGACCGCTGGACGGGGTTGAGCACGCAGGTCGAGCCGCACGAGCACGGCTTCGCCTCCGGTCCGTGGTGGAACCTCGAGGCCTGGCAGCCGAAGAAGTGAACCGACTGCCTTGGGGAGCGATGGCACGGCTGGCGGGGCGGCGCCTGCTGTTCGCCGTCCCCGTCCTCCTCGTCGTGACGTTCGGCGTCTTCGCGATCGCCGCGGCCTCCCCCTTCGATCCGGTCAAGGCGTACGCCGGCACGGCCGCCCTCGCCGCCGACGCGGAAACGCTCGAGCGGCTGCGGGAGAACCTGGGTGTGGAGCAGCCGTTCACCTCTCGCTGGTGGGACTGGCTGACTGCCGCGCTCGGCGGTGACCTCGGTCAGTCCAGCGTGATGCGGCAGCCGGTCGCCCAGGTCATCGGCGAACGCCTGGTCTGGTCGAGTCTGTTGTGTGCGGTCGCGTTCGTGGTAGCGGTGCTGACGGGCACGGTGCTCGGGGTGCTGGCGGCCCGCCGCCCCGGTTCCGTCATCGACCGGCTGGTCACCTCCGTCGCGTACTCACTGGAGGCGGCGCCCGTCTTCTGGATCGCCCTGCTGGCCGTCTGGCTGTTCGCCCTCCGGTGGGGCGTACTCCCGGCCGGCGGTCTCACCGACACCGCGAGCGAGCAGGTCACGCCGGGGCAGGTGGCGAGCCACCTCGTGCTGCCGGCCGGGGTGCTCGCCGTCTCCCAGCTCCCCTGGTTCACCTTGTACGTCCGTCAAGGTGTCGGTGACGCGCTCGCCGAGGATCCCGTACGCGGCGCGCGGGCCAGGGGGTTGAGCGAGCGCACCGTCCTGCTCGGCCACGCCCTGCGCTCCGGGCTGCTGCCGGTCTTCACACTGGTCGGCTCCCGGGTGCCCGAACTCATCACCGGCGCCCTGCTGGTGGAGAGCGTCTTCAGCTGGCCCGGCATCGCGGCGGCCACCGTTCAGGCGGCCACCGCCGTCGACTTCCCTCTCCTCGCCGCCCTGACGACCCTGGCCACCGCCGCGGTGCTCGTCGGCAACCTTTTTGCCGACCTGCTCTACGGCCTCTTCGACCCGAGGGTGAAGTTCAGTGACATGTGAACCTGCGGCCGAGCCCGCCTGGCGGTCGTACGGCACGAGCCGCCGCTCCACCAGGACCGTGCGGGTGCGCGTCTCGGTGGCCCTGGTCGGCGTCATCGTCCTCGCCGTCCTCCTCGTTCCGCCGCTGGTCCAGCTCGACCAGCAAGCCGTCGACCTGGGCGCGAAGTTGCTGCCCCCCAGCTGGTCGCACCCCTTCGGCACCGACGACCTCGGCCGGGACCTGCTGCTGCGCTGCGTCTACGGCCTGAGGGTCTCCCTGCTCGTGGGGGTCGCAGCCGCCCTGACGGCCACCGTGATCGGCACGGCCGTCGGGGCGACCGCCGGAGCACTGGGCGGCTGGGTCGACCGGGGCGTCATGCGGGTGGTCGACACGGTCGCCTCCGTGCCGCACCTGCTGCTGGGCATCTTCATCGTGGCCATGTTCCGGCCCGGCCTCTGGCCGGTGGTGGTGTCGGTCGCGCTCACCCACTGGCTGTCCACCGCCCGGATCGTGCGCGCCGAGGTGCTGTCGTTGCGCTCGCGCCCGTACATCGACGCCGCCGTCTGCGGGGGCGCGTCCCGGTGGCGGGTGGCCGTACGGCATCTGCTGCCCGCAGTGCTGCCGCAGGCGGCGCTGGCCGCCGCGCTGATGGTGCCGCACGCCATGTGGCACGAGTCGGCGCTGTCCTTCCTCGGGCTCGGTCTGCCCACCCACATGGCCAGCCTCGGCAACCTCATCCAGGACGCCAGGGGCTCGCTGCTCGCAGGCCAGTGGTGGCCCACCCTCTTCCCGGGGCTGTTCATCATCGTCCCCACACTCGCCATCGCCGGCCTCGCCGGAGTCTGGCGAGAGCGGATCAACCCGCGCCGTCGATCGGAGCTGATGCTGTGACGGTCACCGACCGACCTCCCGTCCTCTCGGTGCGCGGGCTGTCCGTGCGCTTCCTCATGCCCGGCGGACGCCGCATCGCTGCCGTCACCGACGCCCACTTCGACGTGGCGCCCGGCGAGTGCCTCGCCCTGATCGGCGAAAGCGGCTGCGGCAAGTCCGTCCTCGCCTCCGCCCTCCTCGGCCTGCTCCCCGCCAACGCCCAGACCGCCGGACAGGCCCGCCTCGGCGACCTCGACCTGCTCACCGCCGACGAACGGACCCTCACCCGCACCGTACGGGGCCGCCTGATCGGCCTCGTCCCGCAGAGCCCGGCCGCGCACCTCACCCCCGTCCGCACCATCCGCTCGCAGCTCGAGGAGACGGTCACCGCACTGACCGACGTGCGGGGCCGCACGGCCGTGCTCGCGGCTGCCGAGGCAGCCGCCGAACGCACGGCGTTCCCCATGGACCACCTCGACCGCCACCCGCACGAACTCTCCGGCGGCCTGGCCCAACGCGCCGCCACCGCCCTGGCCCTCGTCGGCGACGCGCCCCTGCTGCTCGCCGACGAACCGACGACCGGACTCGACCGCGACCTGGTGGACCACACGGTCGACGAACTGCGACGCCACGTCGACGACGGCGACCGAGCGCTGTTGATGATCACCCATGACCTGGCCGCCGCTGAACGCATCGCCGACCGCGTGGCCGTGATGTACGCGGGCCGAATCGTCGAACTCACCGACGCGGACGTCTTCTTCGGCCCTCCCGGCCCCCGCCACCCCTACAGCCGCGGCCTTCTCCAGGCCCTGCCCGAGCGCGCCTTCCTTCCGATTCCCGGTATGCCGCCCGAACTCGGCGCCCTTCCCGACGGGTGCGCCTTCGCCCCGCGCTGCGAGCAGGCCACCGACGCCTGCGCCACCCTCCCACCGACGGCCGGCCACATCGCCTGCCACCACCCGCACACGCCGGAGGACCTTGGTGCTTGAGCTGCACGACATCACCGCCGGATACGACAGGAAAGCCCCCGTCGTCCGCGACGCCTCCCTGACCGTCGCACCCGGTGAGGCCGTCGGCCTGCTCGGCCCCAGCGGCTGCGGCAAGTCCACCCTCGCCCGCGTCGCAGCCCTGCTGCACCGCCCCGAATCGGGCACCCTTGTCCTGGACGGCGAGCCGGTACGGCGCTGGCGGCACCGCGCCCCGCGTGACCTGCGCACCGCCATCGGCGTCGTCTTCCAGCAGCCCCGGCTGTCCGCCGACCCCCGGCTGCGGCTCGCCGACCTGATCGCCGAGCCTCTGAGCGCCACCGGCCGCCGCGACGAAATACCGGACCGCATGACCGAACTGGCCCCGGCTGTCGGTCTCACCCGCGACCTCCTGGACCGCCGCCCCCATGAGGTCAGCGACGGCCAGCTGCAACGCGCCTGCCTGGCCCGCGCCCTGGTCCTGCGCCCGCGCTGGCTGATCTGCGACGAGATGACCGCGATGCTGGACGCCTCCACCACGGCCGCACTGGTGGGGGCCGTCGAAAACTACCGCGCCGCCACCGGTGCCGGTCTGCTCGCCGTGGGCCACGACCACGTCCTCCTGCGCCGCTGGTGTGACCGCGTCCTGCACTGGAACGAGGTCACCGGCCGGGCCCCGTCGAGCATAGGAAAGCTCCCGCAGGCATCCGGCCTGCGGGAGCCGTCCGTTGTACCGCCTGCTACGTGAAAGGTGAGAAGACGATCACGAGCAGGACGTCTGTGCGGTGCCGCTACGGCGTCACGGGGCAAGCAGGAGACTGTCGCCGCGCTCCTTGGCGGCGGCGTAGCGCCGGGCCACGTCCTGCCAGTTGACGACGGCCCACATGGCATCGATGAAGTCGACCTTCTGGTTCTTGTACTGCAGGTAGAAGGCGTGCTCCCAGGCGTCGAAGACGAGGATCGGGGTGGAGCCCTGGCCGACGTTGCCCTGGTGGTCGTAGACCTGCTCGACGATCAGCCGGCCGCTGAGGGGCTCGTAGGCAAGGACGCCCCAGCCGGAGCCCTGGGTGGTGGCGGCGGCCTTGGTGAGCTGGGCCTTGAAACCGGCGAAGGAGCCGAAGGACTCGGTGATCGCGTCGGCGAGGTCGCCCACGCCGTCGGTGGCCAGCGGCTCGCCGCCGCCGTCCTTCGGGCCGGTCATGTTCTGCCAGTAGATCGAGTGCAGGATGTGCCCGGACAGGTGGAAGGCCAGGTTCTTCTCCAGGCCGTTGATCGAGCCCCAGGTCTCCTTGTCCCGCGCCTCCGCCAGCTGCTCCAGCGTGTCGTTGGCGCCCTTCACATACGCCGCGTGGTGCTTGTCGTGGTGCAGCTCGATGATCTCGGGGCTGATGACCGGAGCGAGCGCCGAGTAGTCGTACGGAAGTTCCGGGAGCGTGTACACCGGCATGTCCAACGTCCTCCGACATAATTGCGAATGATGTGCAGATGCACGCTAGCAGCAAGAAGTGTCCCCCGCCGATCAGGCATTGGACCTAGGACTCGGGGCCGTGCCGGGGCAGTTGGAACCAAGGCCTCGCCGTTTGGACAACGGTCGCGGGAAAGGGGCGGAAGGCGTGACGGCTGTTCAGCGGTCGGCGCAGGCCGGGCCCGGCGTGTACTCACCGCGTTCGTCACTTGGTTTTTGGCGGGCCGCGAGGGTCCCGTCCGTTCATTGACTCATGCCCATAAGCGCCCGCACGCGCCCCCTATACCTGTGATGCGGCGAGCAACTGCAGAGCACGCTGCTTCAGTTGGGGACTGGCGTCTGAGGCGTTGCCGGAGTCGAAGGGGGGTTGGGGGTCGTATTCGACGGCGAGCTGGATCGCCTTGGCAGTGTCGTCGTCCGCGATGAGGGACGCGAGGTACAGGGCCATGTCCACTCCCGCCGATACCCCGGCCGCGGTGATGATCTTTCCGGAGCGTACGTAGCGCTGCGCCAGGTAGGTGACATCGAACGTGGACTGGAGGTAGTCGGCGGAGGCCCAGTAGGTCGTCGCCTCCCGGCCGTCCAGCAGGCCGGCCGCGGCGAGGACGATGCTGCCGGTGCAGACCGAGGTGGTCCACTGGGTGTGGCGGTGCATCCTGCGGATCCAGCGCAGGAGCGCCTGGTTGTTCATCGCCCCGATGGTGCCGCGGTTGCCCGCGCCTGGCACCAGGAGGACGTCGAGACGGTCGACCTCGGCGATGGAGCGCTCGGCGACCACGGCGACGTCTGCCGTGTCCGTGCGGACGGCCCCGCGTTTTTCGGCGATCATCGTCACGGTGGCGTCCGGCAGCCGGGACAGGATCTCGGCCGGGCCGGTGGGGTCCAGCAGGCTGTAGCCGTCGTACAGCAGGATGCCGATGTTCGGGCCCGTGGCGCCGCCGTGCGGGGCCGCGTACGCCGCTTCGGTTCGGGCCGCTGCCGCCGTGGCCGCGAGCGCGGCGGTGGCCGCGGTCCCGCGCAGGACGTTTCTGCGTGTCGTGGAATGGCTCATGGGCTGGGAGTCTTCTGCCTCGGTGCGACACGTGGGGGTGGCATGTCCGGCATCCTGCGAAGTCTGTCCCCGGTGACCCCGTAGTGGTCGAGGAACGCCTGCCGCAGCGTCTCCGCCGACCGGAAACCGCAGCGCCGGGCGATTGCTGCCATGGACAGTGCGCTGGAGCGCACGAGGTGCGCCGCCGCTTCGGTGCGTGCCGCGCGTACGGCACGCGCGGGAGTTGTACCGAGGTGTGCGGTGAACAGGCGGGTCAGGTGCCGAGGGCTGACCCCCGCCCGGGCCGCCAAGGCCGCTGGGCTGAGGTCCTCGGCCAGGTGGCCGGCGATATGGCCCATCAGGTCCCGTACCAGCCGGTCTTCCGGCGGTGGCGCGGCAAGGAACATGGAGATCTGGGCCTGGTCGGCGGGCCGGTGCAGGTGCGTGACGAGTTCGCGGGCGACGGTCCGTGCGAGTGTCGGGCCGTGGTCGTCCTCGATCAGGGCCAGTGTCAGGTCGAGGGCGCTGGTGACCCCGGCCGAGGTGTAGACGTTGCCGTCGCGGATGTAGAGGGGAGTTGCGTCCACGGCCACGGTGGGGTGGCGCTCGGCGAGTCGGTCTGCCCATCCCCAGTGGGTTGTCACCCGTCTGTGGTCGAGCAGTCCGGCGGCGGCCAGTACATAGGCGCCGGTGCAGACGGAGGCCACACGCCGGCTGTGTGCGGCCAGCCGGCGCACCTGGCCCAGTAATCGCTCGTCCGCCGCCGCGTCTTCGCAGCCGATGCCGCCCACGACGATCAGAGTGTCCAGCCGTCCCACGACCGCCTCCAGGCTCTGCCCGGCTGCCAGCAGAATCCCGGCCGAGCTCCGGGCAGCCCGGCGGCCGAGGGTGCCCAGTTCGATGGCGTAGGGCGGCTGTGCGCCGTACCGGTTGGCGATGTCCAAGGCGCCGCTGGGACAGGCGATGTCGAGGATCTGCGCGTCGTCGTAGGCGATGATGAGAACGCGCCGCTGGTTCCTGTGCTCGGTCCCACCCTGATTCAAGCGCATACCTCGAGCATCACTTCTCTCATCCGCTCCCCGAAGGGGCGTGCCTCGACCGGGCCGAGGGCCTCAGGCAGATCCGCTGCGGCGGTTCCTGAACCACCACGCTCCGCCGCCCAGCACGAGGAGGACCGCACCGATGCCCAGAGGCAGGGCCACAGGCATGCCGTCGTCCTTCGAATCGTCCGCCACCGGCTCCGCGGGCGACTTCTCGGCGGCGGGCTCGTCCGAAGCGGTAGCCGATGACGGAGCGGAGGTCGTCGGCTCCTGCGTGGGGCTGGGACTCACGGGCTTCGCTCCGGGTGCGGCGGCCTTCAGCTCCAGGCGGGGCGCGGGATGGCCGTGCCCGTGCCCGTCTCCTTCGGCCTGCTCCTCCAGTTCGATCCAGCGGTCGACCTTGCCGTCGCTGTAGGTCTGCAGGGTCTTGAAGACCAGCTCCTTCACGTCGGGCAGTTGCCGTACGGTGACGACATACTCGGCGTCCTCGCCCACGGCGAGCTTCGGCCCCGACACCGTGTAGCCCCGGCCGGTAGGGGCGAACTTCCAGCCCTTGGGGCCTTCCTCATAGGTGATGTCCTGCGGGGTGAGGCCCTGGGGCAGGATCACCTCCAGCTTGCTGATTCCGGCCGAGGCGGACTCCGACTCGGCGGAGAAGGTCAGCTCGACGTTCTGGTCGAGCGCCCGGGCGCCCTCCGCCTCGACCTCCGCGTGGGCCGCGGCCGGGCCCGCGGTGGCGACAGCGAGCGCGAACGCGGCTGCTGAAAGGGCGCCGGTGAGGCGCAGGCTGCGTACCGGAGTCGGGCGGTTCACTGAGAACTCCTTCGTTTCGATGGTGTAGGGCTGCATACACAGGCTGGGCGAGCCTGGTGGCGGGGCCGAGGCACTCGGCTGGTCCTCGGCCCGCCTGGAGCAGACAGCGGCCCTGGGCTTTCGACCGTCCGGGCGTGCGGCTCAGACCGCGGCATTGCGCACGGCGTCCGTCACCTCGTAGCCCGCCTCGACGATCGCGGCCCCAACGGCGTCGTCGTCGAGCGACTCCCCGTGGACGGTTACCAAGCCCGACGGGACGTCGACATCGACTGTGGTCACGCCGGGTACTGTCATGACCTCTTCGGTGATGCTCGCCGCGCAGTGGCCGCAGCTCATGCCGGACACGCTGTGGGTCTTCTCAGTCATGGTGGGTGCTCCTGCTCTCTGTTCTTCCAGCGGTTGTGCAGGTCTGACCGGTCCGCAGCGCGGGAGGCGAACCGGGTCGCTGCCGCCCGGGCCACGGCCGGGCGGCAGCGAGGTGCGGTCGGTCAGGCGGCGGCCACCTGTGTACAGCGCTCGCAGTCGTCGAGCCATCCGATCAGCGAGGTGCGGGCGCGGGCGACCCGTGAGCGCACCGTGCCCACCGGGCAGTCGCTGACACCGGCTGCCTCCGCGTAGGGGAGGCCCACCATCTGGGTGAGGACGAATGCCTCGCGGCGGTCGTCGGGAAGGATGTCCAGCAGCTCGGCCAGGGCGATGCCGTCGTCGAAGCCGGGCAGACCGCGCGGCTGGGTGCGTTCGGCGGCCGACTGCCAGTCGTCCGTGTCCGACAGCCGGGGACGGGACGTGTTGTGGCGGATGCTGTCGATCACCGCGCGGCGGGCGATGGACAGCAGCCAGGTGCGGGCCGAGGAGCGGCCTTCGAACCGGTGCAGGCTGCCCAAGGCGCGCAGGAACGTGTCCTGGGTCAGGTCGTCGGCGCTCTGGGGGTCGGCTCCGAGGAACGTCACGTAGCGGCGGACGTCTCGGTGCAGCGCTCGGACGAAGAGGTCGACGGCGTCGGGGTCGCCACTGCGGGCGGCCAGTGCCCAGGCCGTGACCGAATCGTCTCGCGGCCCTTCTTTCGATTCTTCGCGCGTTGCAGACAGGGACAGGGCAGGAGTGAGCACCTGGTGTCTCTCCTTCTCGGGAATCCAGGGACCGGTGTCCGGGCCGGCGCACGCAGAGCAGTGCGCGCGGCACGGCGGAACCGGTGAAGGGGTGATGGGGTGAACGGCCGGACGCGGGTGTGCGTGGGCGATGCCCGAGGCGGGGAGCCGACGGCTCGTCGTCTCCGTTCACGGCCTCGGGAAGCCGGCTGTCGTCAGGCGACCGCGGTCCCCTTGGGTGGACCCCGAGAAGTGATCGCGTAGGTGAGAAGGAACTGCCGCGGCCTGCGCTGCGAACCGCCCCGGCGGACGCGGACGCGTGCCCGGTGCGGCGGGGTGGGCAGCCGGAGGAGCAGGCGCAGCGGAGCGACGAGCCATCCGGCGAGAGCTCGCAGGATGCGAAACGCGGCGCGCTCGCCGTGGGCGAGCCACAGGCCGCACAGCAGCGCGGCCAGCAGGTGGGCTGCGAGCATGCCGGTCGAGGACATGCCGCCCATGCCGTGGTCCACAGCATGGGCGGCCCCCATGTGGCCCTTCGCCCCCATGGAGTGCATGGCACTCATCCCGTGGTCCATGGAAGTCATGGACATCGGCATTGCGCCGTGGTCCGTGCCCGGTCCCGACGGCGAACCGCACAGCAGATAGCCCAGCCACTGCTGGACCAGCGACCTGCCGCCGGACGGTTTCGGCTGCACGACTGCCTGGGCGAGCGAGAACGACGCGTGGAGTACGGCCTGGGAGGCGACCACGACGGAGCCGACCGCGACCGGCCCGCGCTCCCGGCCGGCCAGCAGCCAGGCCGTGCCGCCGGTCACCGCCGCTCCCGCGGCCATGGCCCACCAGGGCACCGCAGTGCCGGACATCATGACGTGACCCAGGGAGGCGAGCAGCACGCAGACGGCCGCGAACACAGCGGCCCTGATCGTGCGAGAACACCACCCAACGGTCATGGCGCCTCATCTTCGCAGTCCTGGTCCCCCGCGTCACGGGAGGGTACGGAGCTGACCCCGGTGGCCGAGTCAATCCAGCCGGTGTGATCCACGCCACATCAATAGGATGGAACTCGGGGGCTGTTCCCGCCGACTGCTGGCAAGGACCCCGGAAGTGCCGCCGGGGTGAGGCGGGGTTGAGGAGGGTGCCGGTGCCGGCGGAGCAGAATGGGATCCGGACCGCGGCCGAAAGCCGCCCTGCGCGGGGGATCACGGCCATGACCGCGCTGCTGACGTGCGCCATGGCGTTCTCGATGATGCAGTTGTTCCTGCTCGGCGCCCTCGGCCCACGGCTCGTGGACGACCTGGACATGTCCCCGACCGTGCTGGGCCTGACAACACTGTCGGCTTCGGGGCGGCCGCCGTCCTGTCCCCGGTCGGCGGGCGCGTGGTGGACCGGGTCGGGCCGCGCCGCTGCCTGGTCGCACTGCTGCTGGTGTCGGCGGTGGTCCTGACGCTGATCGGGTCGGCGCCGGAGGCGTGGTTCCTGCTGGCGGCGGTCGCGCTCGGCGGACTGCCGCAGGCGCTGGCCAACCCCGCCACGAACAAGACGGTCCTGGCGGCCGTTCCCGCCGAAGCCCGCGGCTCGGTGACCGGGATGAAGCAGTCGGGCGTGCAGTTGGGCGCGTTCACCGCCGGGTTGCCGCTGGCCGCGCTGGCCGGGATCGTCGGCTGGCGGTGCGCGGTGTGGGCAGCCGCCGCGACGGCCGTGGTGGCCGCGGCGTGGGCGGCACGCACGCTGCCCGCCGACCCGCCCCCCAAGTACGCGCCCGCTTCCTGGATCCCACGGGGCACCATCGCGTGGCTTGCCGTTTTCTCGCTGCTGCTGGGCTGCGGCATCGCCTCCGTGAACACCTATCTCGCCCTGCACGGCGTACGTCGGCTCCACCTCGGCCCGACGGCCGCCGCCGCCCTGGTGGCGGTGCTGGGCGTCGCGGGGATCGCCGGACGGGTGGGCTGGTCGAAGGTCGCCGGTCAGCCGGGGCGCGCGCTGTGGCTGCCGGGTGGACTGGCGGCCGGGCGGTGGGGGCGGCGCTGCTGCTCGCGGCCTCGGCGTACGCGCATCCGCTGGCCTGCGTCGCGGCGGTGGCCGTGGGCGTCTTCGCCGTCTCCGCGAACGCGGTCTCGATGGTGCTGGTGATGCAGCGTGCCGCGCCCGGCCGGGCCGGTCAGGACTCGGCGCTGGTCTCGGCCGGCTTCTTCGCCGGGTTCGCGATCGGTCCGCCGCTGTTCGGCCTGCTGGCCGCCGCCGGGGAGCAACGGCACGGAGGCGGGCGCGCTGGTGCAGTGGGCGATGAGCTTGGGTCGGGCTGGCTGCTGGTGGCCGGTGAGTTCGTGGGCGCGGGCGTGGTGGCGATGGTCTGGGCGGTGCGGGAGCGGCGAGCGGTCGTGGGGCGATGAGTACGGCGCCTACGGCCAAGGACCCGGTCCACTCGTCCCCTGGCGTCCCTGAGTGGGTCGGTCCCGCGCTGGAGTCCGTTCTCGGCCGGGTGGCCGCCACCCGGACCGAAGTCGCCGACCGCTTCCCGCTCTTCGCGGACTGCCGCAGCGGCGAGTGGACGACGACCGGGCGAGGCTCGTGGACAGGCGGCTTCTGGGCAGGACTGTTGTGGCTACGCGCCCGGCACACGGGGCAGGAGACCGACCGCGAGGCCGCCATGCGGTTCACAGGCCGGCTCACTGACTGGGCGGCCGCCGACACCGCGACGCGCGGACTGATCTTCCGGTACGGCACGGCGCTCGCCGACACGCCAGATGCCGCCGCTCTGCGCCCTCGGGCGGCCCAAGCCTGCCGGGACGCGTACGACTCCGAACTCGGCCTGGTTCCCTGGGGCTCGGCGTTCGGCGGGCCCCGGCTCCTGGCACGCGTGGACGGCGTGCCCGGCATGGTTCCGCTGTTGGCCTCGGTGGACCCCAAGGCGGCAAGGTTCCATCTTCACCGCCACCTTGACTCTGCGTGAGCGAGGGCCCCTCGTGCTGGTCCTGGCGGTACGAGCGGGCTGTCGGCTGGGCTCCCTGCGACGATCCACCGCCCGGCTGGAGTCGTGGTCGCGCCTGGCTGCTGCTGGCTGTCGCCGACGCCGACGCCGCGCACCGTCTCGATACCGCCGACCTCGAGGAAGCCATAAGCCGCTTGCTCCAGGAGCCGGCTGTGCAGCCGGCCGACGAGGCACACCCCGACGGCCCTCTCGACACCTCCGCCGCGCCATCACGGCCCTGGGCCTGCTCAAACTCGCCCACCGCGACCAGGCCGTCGCACTGCTCGACCAAGGCGGGCCAAGTAGCGGTCAAAGGGTCCAATTATCGAGCAACGTCGCAACACCGGCCAGGCGAGCCCGCTCACCGTCGGTGCGCGGAATCTATCCACAGGCATCCGCTTTGAAGATCGCTTATGAGGCCGCCGCGATCGGCGCGGCGCCCCGTACGTGAGGAGCCATCATGCCCACCAACATGCCGCTTGCCCGATGACCCCGGACGCGGCCATCAGCGCGTTCTGCTACCTCCGGGCCGTCCAGGCCGACGACGTCGAAGGCGCCCGCGAGTTCGCCAGCGGCGAGCCGCGGATGCCCGAGCTGCTCGTCGACGTCGTCGAACGGATCGTCGTCCCCGTCACCGCTCTGCCCGGCCCGGAGGCGGGCGAGCCGTGCGCGGACACCTTCGCCCTGGAAGCCCTCGGGCGCGTCTTCGTGACCTCGCTGCGGACCTGGGTACAGGCCGGGCCGGATACGGCGGAAGGCATCGCCCGCGCCGTCATCGACTTCGCCTTGCAGTTCCTCACCGAGGACCACGAGGACGTCGTCGACACCCTGCGCCAGCTGGAGGGCCGTCGGCGTGGGCCAGGCCCTCGATGCCCACCCCGCACCGGCCGGCTGGCACCCGGCACGCCTCACTGTCGTGTAGCGCACCCGATGCGCCCACCGCCGCGCGGCGCACCGCATCGCCCATTCGTGGTGCGTTCCATCGGCATCGCCGCACCGCACCTGGCGCGCACCACGGCTGTGCGGGCTCCCTATCACACACCCCCTTGGCCACGACCTGATCGCCAGCCGAAACGGGCTGCGTCAACGGGAAACGTCCTCGGTGACGAACCTGGACAAGGGGTCACGCACGCCACCGGCGGCACCTGGTCAAAGGGGCGACCGGCGGTGGGCGAACTGGTGCGGTGCGGTCATCGCGATGCGCAGCACGATGGCGTCCATCGTCATCCGGCGCCCTCGGTGGAGCCCATCGGGTGGGGGCCACTGAGAGTGGAGTCCACCCGATGTCGTGCATCGCCACTGGATGCAGAACATCGTGGGCTCCACTCGGTGGACGATGCCCGGCATCGTCACCACAGCAGGCGTTGGAGTGCCGCACCCGGGACAGTGCGCGGGCGTCGCGGCGCGCGGACGCGTGCTCGTTCTGTCACCCGAACGCCGGGACGGTCGCTGAGGTGGCTTCAGTTGGTCAGTCTGCTCTCGGGCTCTGCGGGTCAGCCGCTCGCGCGAACCCGTTGCTCCGTTCCACTTTCGCCACGTGCAGCGTGTAGCTCTGGTACCACTCGGCTCGCCCGCGCATTTGCGCCGCGCGGTGCTCGGCGTTGCACCGCCACAGCGTGAGGGCGTCGGCGTCGCGGAAGTACCCGACGGTGATGGCCAGCCCACCAGGAGTCTGCGCGTAGTCCATCCCCAGGAACCCGGGGACGTCCTTCACCAGGTCTTCCATGCGTGCGGCGGTCTCGCTGTAGCCCCTCTGGTCCTGGGTTCGCACCGCAGTGAAGACAGCCACGTAGTAGGGGGGTTCAAAGGCCCCGACGGGCACGACGGGCGCTTCCGAGCGATCGCTCATGGCGCCACCCTGATGCAGGGTGCGCCGCCGTGCGTCCACCTCGATCTCGATCTTCATGCGGGGGTCGGAGAGGCCGCACATGAGCATCGTGGCGGCCGGCCGAACCTCGCCGAAGTAGCGGTGCAGGACCGGCCAGCAGGGTTCGAAGTCTTCGCGGTCGGGCAGTAGGTAGCGCACGCGCACCACGTCGGCGAAGGTGCACTGCGTCTCGGCCAGTGCGGCCTCGATGTTGCGCAGGCACTGCTCGGCCTGCTCCACCACGTCGTCGGAGATCGTCATGGTGGCGTAGTCGAACCCGGTCGTCCCGGACACATGCACCCAGTCGCCGTCGACCACCGCACGGGCATAGCCGATCTGCTCCTCAAAGGTCGAGCCGCTGAGGATCGCGCGTCGCTCTGTCATGCACCGACGCTAAATGACCAGCAGTAATACGTCTAATACGGTCACAGGCATGGTCTGATATCTCTGGGCGTATGGAGCGCCCCGAACTCCCCCTGCCGCAGCTGCACGCCTTCGTCGTGCTCGCTGAGGAACTCCACTTCGGCCACGCGGCCGCCCGCCTGGGCATCGCCCAGCCGCCGCTGAGCCAACAGATCCGCCGCCTGGAGGACAAGGTCGGCCACGCCCTGTTCACCCGTGCCCCAGGGCGTGTCACTCTGACCGCGGCGGGCAGCGAACTGCTGCCCGCCGCCCGGCGGGCACTCACCGACCTCGCGGACGGTCTGGCCGCAGCCAGGGCCGTCGGCCGTGGCCGGGCCGGCCGCCTACGGATCGGCTTCGCCGCCTCCCTCGCTCTGACGATCCTGCCCGGCCTTCTGCGCACCTTCCGTCACCAGTTCCCTGGTGTGCACCTGGACATCCACGAGATGACCACCGCTCCGCAGATCGCGGCCCTGCATGACAAGACCATCGACATCGGTCTACTGCGCGAGCCCCCTGCCGACGAGACGGAGCTCGGCTTCAGGACGGTACTCAGCGAGCCTTTCGTGGCCGTGCTGCCGGCCACCCACCCTCTGGCGGCCCAACGGACCATCCAGCTTGCACAGTTGGCGGACTCGCCCTTCGTGCTGCTGCCCCGCATGGTCGGCCCGTCACTGCATGACCAGATCATCGGCCTGTGCACCGCAGCAGGTTTCACACCGCAGGTAGTCCAGCACGCGGTGGAGTGGCAAACCGTGTGCGCCCTCGTGGAAACCGGTCTGGGCGTCTCCCTGGCCCCGGCGAGCATCCGACGCATCCGCCTCAAAGGCGTCGCCTTCCGCAGGATCGAACCCGGCACCGCCCGCACACGAGTGGCCGTCGCCTGGCGCGAGAACGACCCCGATCCCCTGGTCACAAGCCTGCTGGCGACCATCAGCCAAGATCCGCCGAACAGCACACCTAGCCGCTCGTCAGGCTGATGACCTGAACACAATGGACGATCACTTGGGCAGCCTACGCTCGCTCACGCATCACCCGCCGCGTCGCCTTGCAAGGTGCAGCAACACGCCGAGACCGCCGCACGAGCCGACACCCTGCGTGAGCAGATCGAACGGCTCACCACCGCCCCTGCGCTCCGGGCAGGGCACGGACACGACCGGCTCGTTCCCCGAGATCCGGATGACGGCCCTCGCACCACTACCGGCGGCCACCAGCCTGGACGGCGAGCTGGTGGTGTGGGAAGAGGGCCGGCTGGCGTTCGAGCGGCTGCAGCAGCGTCTCGCCCGGCGTGGGGCTGAGACGGTGTGCCTCCAGCCCGGCTACGTGGTCTTCGACACGGCGGCCGGGCTGGAGGGGCTGTGCTTCAAGCGGCTGGACGAGCCGTACCGGCCGACACGCTCCTGGCGGAAGTACAAGGTGCGGGTCACCACCGAGGCATCACCGGCGCCATCACCGGCACCCTCGCCGCGCCCCGGACGGTGCTGCTGAGCCGCTACGACAAGTTCATAGGTCTCCGTCAGGCGCAGCACGTACTCCAACGGGCTCACCTCGTTCTCGTGGTCGGGGTACCGCACGTGCGGTGTGAAGGGGATCCGGAACCGTGCGGGCTGGACACGCGCTACGGGCCCGGGTGGTTCTGCGTGCTGTCTGGGCCGGCTGGCTCAGCCGAAGGACGGCTTGGCGTTGCGGCTCTGCTTGAGCTCGAAGAAGCCGTCCGTCGCCGCGACCATCACAGGCCGTCCCAGAGCTGTCCGGCGGCTTCGCCGCGGGGAGCCGGGGTGACCACGGGGCCGAACAGGGTCGTGCCGGCGATCCGCAGGACGGGAGTCCCGACGTCGAGGCCTACTTCGTCGAACGGCTCGTGGTGCGACGTCTTGATGAGCTGGTCGAACTCTGTGCTGGTGGCCGCCGCGGCCAGCGAGAGTGGCAGCCCGGCTGGAAGGGTGCCGGGACGCTCAAGGCGTCGCTTGGAGGACTCGATGCCCCGTCCGCAGACAGCGGCGACGCCCACCCTCGCCGGCGAACCGCGCTACGGCCTCTCTGACCGCCCACCAGCTGGCACTGACCTGGCTGCTACGCGGCCAATGCGTCGCGCACAGCGGCTGCTCGCTGGGCGCCGTCACCGGGTGACCACCGGCTCCATCCGGCACCCCCCACTGCCATTGCCCGATCCAGCAAGCACGGCCACTCCTCCGGCTGCGGCCACGTGGTGGCGACAACTCCGACTCCACTGTCGTGGACGCGGGGGTGGCGCAGCAGCCACTTCTTGACCGGCTCGGTCCTGTGGGTGGCGTTGTCCAGGACCAGGTGGAGTTCGAGGTCCTTGGGGACGGCGGCGTCGATGACCTTCAGGAAGCGGAGCAAACTCCTGGTGGCGGTGGCGGCGCTCGGACCTGGACCTGTGCCGCCTGCGGTGCGGTCCACGGACCACTACGCCGCGAAGAACGTGAGAACGGCCGCCGGAATGGCGGTTACAGCCTGCGGAGCGCAGGTCGGATTAGGGCTCGTCCCGGCACAGCGCGACGAAGCAGGAAGCCACGGATTCCCGTCCGTTGCTGTGTCACATAGCGGCACGGCAACGGACGGGAGGGCCGGAATTCTCGGGCTTCAGCCCGAGGAGCACGTCAGCGCGGTGCGGTTACGCGGCGCGGGTGAACTGCCACCAGTTGACATTGAACAAGTAG
>NZ_JBVIAY010000046.1:0-25574 GCF_055573695.1 Streptomyces sp. NPDC030143 | reverse complement strand
GGGGTGGCCTTGGTTGTCGTTGTCGGACATCGAGCCGCTCCGTTCCGTGCCCACGAAGTCCAGCGGATGCCCGTCCGCCGCGAGCCTGTTCCACAGCGGACCGCGGTAGCCGTCGCCGTTGCTGCTGCCTATGCCATAGGTGATCGAGTCACCCAGCGGCATGACCCGCAAAGGGGTGTCGGTGGCGGCGGAGGCAGGGGCCACACCTGCCGCCGTCACTCCGAGCACGGCGGTGGCAAGCGTGACCAGCGGGAGAATCCAGGGCTTTCTCATACGGGCGTCCTCTTCTGCGGGTGATTCGCTGAGTCGACGGGGGTGATCGCCGTCCGTGTCAGCGGCTGTGCCGTACGGCCGTCCCGTCGGCGTCGGCGGCCGCCTGACGCACGGGCGGAACGGCATGGGCGGGGAGCCTCTCGCGCCGTGAGCCGAGCGGCTCGACTCGGACCGCTCACTGGCGCATGCGTATAGATACCACGCTGATCACTTTCCAGGACATCCCATGAATGTGAGAAAATTGGGAGCGTGAAGGCAGGAGCGGATTCTGTACCGTTTCGTCCTCCAGGCGCAACTGCCCTGACTGTTCGCCCCTTCGAACGTGCGGGATCGACCCCCGGGAACCTCCTATGTTTCTCTGCGCTGACGTTCGATCTCGCTGATCCGTGGATCTCGCAGATCCTGGCCGCGTCGATCGATGTCAGGCCATGTCCGAGCCCCGCAGCAGGAGCAGTGCCACAGCCATACCGGCCACCAGGATCGCCGCCCGGAACGGCCACCTGCTCCGGGCCCCGACGGGCAGCGCCGTACCCGACACGGCGACGATGCCGGCCGTCGCCGCCGTCACCCACTCCCTGACTTCGTCGCCCCGCTCGGCCCCGCGACGAGCACGCCCACGGCCGTCAGCATCACGAACGGGGCCAGCCACCGGCAGGCCGGACGGCCCAGCCGCTGCGGCCGCCCGCGCACCCCGGTCGCCAGGTCGTCGTCGATGTCCGGAAGGGAACTTCTTCTCGGGACGGGTGTCCCGCGCCGCCCACCAGCCGAGGCCGTGGCGGGCCTTCTCTCCTGGCAGCCGTCCATGTTCCTGCGCCTACTTGTAGGTGAGGCCTTCCAGGACGTCCTCGACCCGCTGGCGCCGGGTGGATGACCAGTCGATAGGTTCGGCGTCGACACCGGCTATCTCCATCACCGGACGCAGGCCCGGCGTCACCTCCCGGGGCACCGTCGCCAGCCACCCGCACCTTCCGCCCTGGAAGGAGAACGCGGAGACCGTTACCGTTTGAACAGATTGCTGTGACTCTCGCCTGTACCGACCATATAGCCGCTAATGCACCAGGTTGACGGCCCGTCGGGTGCTGCCCTTCGGATCCACTGGCCCGACGCCGTAAACCGCCATCACGCGCCACCCCACCGCGACGAAACGGCTCACCCAAAAGTGGGTAACGTGTAGCGAGACGGCGGTCGTTGGAGGAGACCGGCACCGACGTGCGCTCCCCCCCCCCCAAAAAAAAAGCCGTCACCGTCCGGCAGATGGCACATGACGCTGTTGACGCCCCGCCGCCGCGGCTACCCTGATACCCATGTCCAAGAGCGGGGGGCGCGTCGGGCGGGCCCTGAGGGCAACCGCCCACGCGGTGACGACCGCGCGGGACGTCGAGGAGTTCTTCGACGCGGTGATGACCGCGCTGGCCCCGCTGCTCCCGTCCGACGTCTGGGCCGGCGTCACCGTCGACCCGGCCACCCTGATGAACACCGGTGGCAACTACCGCAACGCCGTGCCCGAGCCCCTGATGCCGCGCATGCTGGACATCGAGTACCGCCAAGGCGACGTCAACCTGCTGCCGGACCTCGCGCGGCGCCCGCTACCAGTCGGCCTGCTCAGCCGCGAGGCCGGTGACCGGCTGGCGCACAGCCCCCGGTACCAGGACATCGTCCGTCCCCTGGGCTACCGCGACGAGTTACGGGTGGCACTGCGCGACCGGCACGGTGTGTGGGGCGCGCTGATCCTCGGCCGCGGACGTGACGCCGCGGCCTTCGACGACGCCGACCTGGCGGTCGCGGCGGCGCTCGCACAGCCCCTGGGGGAGGCGTTGCGCCGGCTCCACGTCACCGAGCGGGCGTGGCAGGCCTCCTCTCCCACCGCCCCGGGGCTCATCCTCCTCGATGCCGACTACCAGGTGGTGCACCAGAGCCCGACGGCCGGTCCGTGGCTCGACGAACTGCGGAACGCCGGCCGCGCCCCGCTCGGTGACCGGCGCACCGATCTGCCCCCCGCCCTGTGCGCCGTGGCCGCCGCCGTCCGCGCCCCGGCAGGCGGCGGATCGCTCACCTCCTGGGCACACACCCGCACGCTCGGCCCCGCCCGGCTGCACGCGTGGTCGCTGCGCGCGGACCACGGCCGGCCCAGTGCCGCCGCGGACGCGGACAGAACCGTCGTCGCCGTCGCCGTCGAGTCAGCCCGGCCGGAGGAACGCACCTCCTTCTTGTGCACCGCCTATGGGCTTACCCCCCGGGAACGCACGATCACCGAACTCGTGCTGCGGGGACACGCGACCGCGGAGATCAGCCGCCTCGCCCGGCTGTCGCCGCACACCGTCCAGGACCATCTCAAGGCGGTGTTCGACAAGACGGGCGTGCGCAGCCGCAGGGAACTGGTGACGACCCTGTTCGCCAGGCACTACGGGCCCGCCCTGGGACAGGACGCGGACGTTCCGACGGCTCGCCCGCAAGCCTGAACCGGGCGCAACGGCCCGACACCCCCACACTTCTGGGATGGCGGCGCCTCCCCCCGCTTTCTAGGTTGGCAGTCGGCTCCGGACACGCCACGGGGGATTCCGGAGTCCCGCGCGAGCGCCGTGCGGCCGTTGTCCGGCCGTAAGTCCGTCGCGCCCCCTGAGACGCGAGGATTCCATCCATGCATGTGAGCTCAACGGTTCGGGGCCTGGTGTCCCTGATCGCACTGCTCGTCGTCGTCCTGCCCGGGAACACAGCGGGTGCCGCCGCGGCCGGACCCGCGAGGGCCGGCACGGCACCGTCGGCCCTCGCCCAGGGAGATGGCCTGATCGCCCTCAAACTCAGTGGGCTCATGGCCGCGGACCTGGAGGAGGACTCCAACACCGGGGACGGTGACGAGGTGCGCGTCCTGGTCAACGGCCACCGGGTGTGGCCGGTGGACGACGGCGCCTTCGACATCCCCAAGTCCGGGACCTGCGTCAGGTTCGTCGAACCGTGGGTCGACCGCAACAGCTACTGCGGGCAGCCCTACGTCGCGAAGGGCGGCGGCTACGAGCAGTTGTTCTTCAAGGCCGGTGAGCAGGTCACCATCCGTATCGAGGAGGACGACTTCGCTGGCGACGACGACCTCGGCACCGCGACGGTCACCGCCGACGGTACGCGCCAGGTGTTCACCGCCGCCCGCAACGACGGGCGCTGGCCGGACACCGTCTCCTACAGCACCACCGCAGTACTGGAACCCGTGACCGGGCTCGGCGTGTGGAACCGCAACAGCGGCAAGTGCCTGGAGATCAGGGAGTCCGCCGACACCAACGGCGCCATCGCCCAGCAGTGGGGATGCGTCGGCCAGGACGGCGCCAAGTGGGTCTTCGAGCGCACCGGCATCGCGGGTGTGGTCCTCATCCGGCGGGCGGGCAACGGCAAGTGCCTGGAGATCGACAACTCCAAGGACGACAACGGCGCCCGCGCCCAGCAGTGGGACTGCAAGGGCCAGGACGGCACCTACTGGAGGATCATCGGAGTCGACTACGACGCCCTCAACATCGTCAACGAGAGCGGCAAGTGCCTGGAGGTGCAGAACTCCTCCCAGGACGACGGCGCCAGGATCCAGCAGTGGGAGTGTGTAGGACAGCCCGGCTCCGTCTGGCGCAGGCTGTGACGCCCCGCCTGCCCGGCCCCGGCCCGACCGACGCATGACACGACGGCGTGGCGTTCCCTCACCAGCGAACGCCACGCCGTCACCGCACGGCGGTCGGCCGCGCCGCGCCGGCCCTGGGGGGTCAACCGAACGCACCGCCCAGGTGGGCGCTGTCACGTTGTTGGGTGCGTACGTGTCTGATGGCATGTCGTGGCGTGGTGGAGCCCGGTTCCGGGCTGTGCTCAGGCCGCGGTGGCGAGGCCGGCGACGCCGGTGATCTGCTCCCGGATTGCGAAGCGGACGGTCATCTCGGCGCGGTAGTGGTGTGCGGGCGTCAGATGGCGGCGGGGCGGAAGTGGGGCGAGATACCGCTGAACGCGGAGAGGAACCGCCGTGCTCCGCCCACCGAGCGGAAGCCTTTCATCGCCCGTTCCCGCTGCCTGGTGGGCTGGTGGCTGTTCCCGCCCGGTTGTTCAGGTACCTCGACTGCCGGTGCTCGACGCAGGGCATGACCTCGCGGTAGGCGGCACCGTAGGAGCGGAGCTTGTCGGTGACGATCAACCGCGGCACCGCACCGGTCCTCTTCAATAGTCTGCGGAAGAAGCGTCTGGTCGCCGCCTTGTCCCGGCGGTTCTGCACGAGGATGTCCAGGACGTTGCCGTCCTGGTCGACGGCCCGCCACAGGTACCGCTGCACGCCGTTGATCCTGATGAAGATCTCGTCCAGGTGCCACATGTCACCAGGCCGGGGCTGCCGGCGGCGCAGCGCGCCTGCGTAGGTCTGCCCGAACTTGCCGCACCAGCGGCGCACCGTCTCGCAGGAGACGACGATCCCGCGCTCCAGCATGAGCTCCTCGACCTTCGGAACGACAGCGGGAAGCGGAAGTACAGCCACACACAGTGGGAGATCACCTCGACCGGGTACCGGTGGCCCTGTACGACGGCGACGCGCTCCCCACCGACGACCCCTCCCCGCCTGATCAACCAGAAGATCATCCCACCAGTCAGCCAACGTGACAGTGCCGTGCCGACTGTTGGCGCCGGGCGCCTTCAGGCCGCCAGCAGCGGGCCGAGTTCTGCGGCCCACTCCGGATAGAGCGCGACCTTCTCCTCATGCAGGGCGAGGATGTCCCGGGCCAGGGTGGGCGCCATGTCGTCGGACAGGTCCGGGCCGATAGCGATCCTGGCCAGGTAGGGCGTGATCTGCGGGTCGCCGGCCAGGTGAACCGGGTCGTGCATGTAGCGCCGCAGGGTCGGCAGGTCGGTGATGCCCACACAGTAGGCATGGGTGAAGCCGTCGGGATCACCGAGGCATTGGCCCACAGTCGAGAACGACACCGACTCGAGAGAGGCCGTGCCACGCAGCACCGCGAGTACGTGCTCCCGATCCTCCTCGGTCGCGGTTTCCTTGAACGTGAAGCGCAGCATGTGGACGATCACGCCTGTCCCACCCCTCCCTTGCGGACTGAACCAGCTGGTTCAGAAATTCGGTCTCATCGGTTCAGTCACTACACTGAACCCATGGGTTCAGAAGTGTCAACCGGGGGCGGGCGTCCCGCCCGTGGACGGATCGAGCGGCGGCAGGCGATCCTGGACGGTGCGTTCGCGGTATTCACGCGACACGGCTACGCCCAGGCGTGCGTGAAGGACATCGCGCAGGAGGCAGGCGTCGCCAAGCCGACCGTCTACAGTCACCTGAACGACAAGGAGAGCCTCTATCGCGAGGCCGTAGAGGCCGCTGCCGACCGGGTCGGCGCGCAGAGCCTCGCCGTCGTCGAGCAGCTGCGCGAGGCCGTCGCGGACAGCGACCCGCGCGCGTCACTCACGGCCGTGGCCCACGGCCTGCTCCAGGCGTTTGGCAGCGAAGACGCTCGCGCCGTGCGGCAATTGGCCTCTGCCCAGACTGCCCAATTCCCCGACCTGGCGGCGAGCGTACGCGAGCGCACAGCCCTGCGGGTACGTTCCGCCCTCGCTGACCGCCTGGCCCGCCTGGCTCTCGCCGACCGCCTGCGCCCGTGCGACCCGGAGCTCGCCGCCGAGCACTTCCTCTCTCTTCTCACCGGCCCGTTGGAGTACCGCCCCACCGCCGCCATGGACACCGTCGCTGACGCTGCGATTGACGTCTTCCTGCGCGCTTACGGAAAGTGACCCCCAACCTGTGCTCCGCCCATCAAAAGAGGCGCACCTTTCACTGGTCGAGGGCCAGGTTGTGCATACGTGCGATGCCGCTGGCAGCCCGGTAGCCGCCGTCGCCGCGGCGACGGCAGTTCCGAAGGATCTTCCGGTTCTTCATCCGGGCGAAGGCGTGCTTGATGCGGGCGCGCACCCGGCGGTGTGAAGCGTTGTGGTCGTCCTTCCAGCCTTCGAGCCGGTCCTGGCCGGCCTTGCGAGGTTGGGGAAGGCGCCGGTGCCCTGGTATCCGCCGTCAGTGAGGACGGTGGCCCTGCCGCAGGCTCTGTCGATGCCGGATTCGGTGAAGGCAGTGCAGTCGTTGCGGTTACCCGGCAGCGGGCGACCAACGGCCAGCACGAGGCGGGTGTCGGCATGCACCGGCACTTGTCGGTTCGCCGAGTAGCGGTAGTTCTTCGAGGAGGCCGACCGAAGCCTTCGGATGGAGCTGCCAGCGAGCGGCGTGGTCGCCACGTGGCCCGGTCCGGGCGCGCGACGGGGTGGCAGGATGACGCGGTGTCCGACTTTCTGCGTGAACTCTGGCTGCGCGGCGTCGCCTTCAATCCGGCGGCGCCCTCCGACGTACTGATACGCCTGATGGATCAAGCGGCCGGTGATCTCGGCCAGCTGATGTGTAAGGACCGCGACCTGCCCGACGCCGTCATCGACGCAGCCCTGCGCCACCCCGAGTGGCGGATCCGCGGCGCGCTCGCCCGCAACCAGTACGTAGATCCTTCGCGACTCGCCCCCTTGGCCACGGACCCGTCGGGACTCGTCCGCGCGCGGCTCGCAAACCCCCACCTCCGCCCCTGGCCCCGCTGGGTCCGACCGCTGCCGGACGACATCCTCGTCACCCTCCTGACTGCCCAGGACGGGGGCGAGGACGGCAAGGTCACCGCGAACGAGATCATCTGGGAGCTCGACTCGTCCCGGCAGATCCCGCTGTCCTTCTTCCGTTCCATGGCCGGCCGCGAGGACCCCGCACTCCGGATTTGGGCCACTTGGCGGTGGGAGTCGCTCACCCTGGCGCAGCGGGCGGGGCTGCTCGACGATCCGGACCCCGCGGTCCGTGAAGCGGCGCAGGACAGGAACTGGGAGCTGGACCCGGAACGGGTGGAGGCCGAGCTGCCGTCCATCCGTCCGAGCAGCAGGCCGTTCGTGCTCGGCAGGTGCGCTCTGTCGCCCGCGCTCGTCGAGCAGTGCTTCGCGGACGACACGGTGCACCCTCTGGCCCGGAACCCCCACACTCCGGCCGACGCCGTCGCCCGGCTCGCCCGGCATCCCGAGGCGAAGGTCCGCGAGATGGTCGCCGCCCGGCCCGACCTGGGACCGGACCTGGTGGCGGCGCTGAGGGAGGACCCGGACGAGGACGTGCGGATGCGCGCACGCCTCCACCCCTTCCCCCGCACCTGGGTCGAGTACGACGTGATCGACCGGGTCATCGGGCACGGTCCTGAATGCATCTGCCCGATCATCGAGCCGGACCCCGACCCGGCCACCGTGCCGTCGCCCGACTGGTTCGCCGCCTGCGCGGTGTCCGGGGAACCGGTGCTCCGCCGGGTTGCGGCGAGCTGGTCCGGCCTGCCCGAAGAACTCGTCGGGACACTCGCGCAGGACGACGACGAGGAGGTCCGGATCCGGCTGGCCTGCAACCACCCATTGGCTCCGCCACACCTCCTCCTGGACGTCTTCGTCACCCGCCCGGACCACCGTTCGGACCTGCTGACGCTGCCCGGCTTCCCGCGCACCGGCCGGACCCACCTCATCGGCCACCCGGATCCCGAGGTACGCGCCTTGGCCGCAGCCGATCCCACCCTGCCCGAACCACCGGTGGACGATGCCGACGAGGCGGTGTGTCGGGCCGCCGCCGCCAACCCGAGTCTGACACCGGAAGCCCTGGAGACGCTCCTCGCCGCCCCCCGCACCGCAGAAGGCGCCGCGGCCAACCCGTCCCTCCCCGTACCCCGTATGCACGCACTCCTCGACCGCTGCCTCAACGGAGCCGCCATCCCACCAACCGCGGCGGGACGCCGAGAGGCGACGCCCACGTAGCGATCACAGGCAGGGCAACCTCTGCCCGCCATCAGCCGACGCCGACACGCCAGACAGGCGTTTCCACACCTCATCAACATTGCGGGCACCAGCGACAAGCGGCTGCTCCTGCAACTCGTCTACAAACGCTCTCCGTTTCCACCTACGCAGCCAGCGGGCGAAGCGCCAGAATTCGACATGATGTGCCGGTGGACACGGGGAGGTACTTCGAGAAAAACCCGAGATAGCCGCTGCCCTGGTGGCGGCCATCGCCGTCATCGCCGACGTGATCGGTGCGAGGATACAGGCGAATGGCGGTAGGGCTCAGGCGGCAGCAGCTCGTGAGGCGGCGGAGATCGCGGCGGAGGCTCAGCGCGTGGCGGCGCTGTGGACCGTCCGTCAGAAGCAGGTCGCCGAGTTGATGCGGAGCGTCAACAGCTCGTATCAGAAGTGCAGCCGCCTATGGAACGTTGAAGACGAGGAGCTAGCGGATCAAACAGGTGAGACCTCCGAGGAGATGTCCTTGCTGTGGGCGGAGGTGCGTCTCATCGTCACGAAGGACGTCGCGAAGGCAGCGGGCGAGCCAACGCACGCTGCGACCAACTTTGCAGGGCCCCGTCCCCGCCTGTGTGGCTGGGACGGGGTTCGCGCTATGCGGCCAGCCGGTGGACGACCGGGGCCGTGGACTCCATGTAGGTGTCAGGACTGGGCTCGTAGCCCTTGTCGCAGGGGTCGCAGACGCCCTGGGTGCGCAGCGGTACTGGCGCAGAGCACTTGTTCTGCAGCTGCCGTATGCCTAGCGACCGCCGTGCTGGCGCGTTCGAGGTTGTGGCCCTGCCAGGGGGTGGCAGGCGAGTGCGGGCACTGAACCGTGAGAACCAGCGCCGTGCGTCGATTCCGCTGATCTCCACGTCGACCTGCACCTACAGTGCAGAGACAGCAGCTGGTGAAACTCTCGCGGACATGGCGGAAACGAGGTCGGCGTTTCGATGCAGGTAGCAGTCGAGCATCTCGACATGTCGGAAGAAGCGCGCTTGGCTGCCTACAGCGCTGTTTCCACTTCACTCGCCCTGCGAAGTGATCACCGGCTGGCCGAGCTGGTGGACACCGCCGTGCCACTCGGCTCCGGTATCGGCGGGAAGTCCGCGCTGCTGGAGGTCGACGGAAAGCCGGTCTTCGTGAAGCGGGTGCCGCTCACGGACATGGAGCGGTTGCCGGAGCACGTACGGTCCACGGCCAACCTGTTCGGGCTGCCCACCTACTGCCAGTACGGCGTCGGTGGGCCTAGTTTCGGTGCGTGGCGGGAGCTCGCTGTTCACACCATGACGACGAACTGGGTGCTCGGAGGGCAGTACCAGGGGTTTCCGGTGATGTACCACTGGCGCGTGCTGCCGGACAGAACCGCTCTTCCGGAAGAACTCGCGGACGTGGAGCGGGCCGTGGCCTATTGGGGAGGCCGACCCGAGGTACGCCGTCGTATCGAGGCCCTTCAGCAGTCCTCTGCGAGCCTCGTGCTGTTCCTGGAGTACATCTCTCAGACGCTCCACGAGTGGCTCACCGAGCAGGTGCAGGCTGGTGAAGAATCTGCCGACCGGGCTCTCTCCCTGGTGGAGCGCGAACTGGAGGCCGGCACGTCCTTCATGAACGCTCGCGGGCTCCTGCACTTCGACGCCCATTTTCAGAACATCCTGACCGACGGCCGACGCCTCTACTTCACGGACTATGGCCTCGCCCTCTCCTCCCGATTCGATCTGTCACCGTCCGAGACACAGTTCTTCGAACTGCACCGGACCTACGATCGCTGCTACACGGTCAGCTGGCTGGTGAACTGGCTGATCACTGCTCTATACGGATATGAGCGGAACGAACGCGTGGCGCTCATTCACGCATGTGCCGATGGGAAGAAGCCGCCGGGCGGATCGCCAGAGGCCAGGGCGATCCTCTCCCGCCATGCACCGCTCGCCGCAGTGCTGACGGACTTCTACCTCAAGATTCAGGAGGAGAGCAGGGAGAGCCCGTACCCCTTGGAGGCGCTTCACCGGGTCCTCGAAGCGGACAGGTCACGGAGTAGCTGAGCAGGCCTCAGGGGTCTTTGCGGCTGGCGATGTGGTCGGTCCGGTTGCGCTTGACGAAGTTCGCCCAGTCCGTTGCGTTGTCGATGCCGGTCCCGGTAAGGGCGGCGAGGATTGAGGCAGGTACGCCGGCTGCCAGTGCGAGACGGGCGGTGTTGCGGCCTGCAAGGCCGCCCAGTCCAAGGCGCCTGAGCTTCAGGTAGATGTACTGCGACTGGATCGGGCGGGCCGGGTTCAGACCGGCGAACAGCCATGGGGTAGTGCTGGCAGCACGGTTGGACTCCCAGGCGGCCTCGGCGTGCTGAAGGTGCTCCAGGACCAGTTGAGCCAGCCGCGGAGGCAGCTGCAGAACCCGGCAGGTCTCACACCGCACACCCGCAGGACCGCTCACCCTCTCGTGTGAGCCCGCACTCCTGATGCGGTGGCTCATTCCCCGATTCCCCGATCTGGCCGCGGACGTGCCGGACGTCGCCGTCCACCTGTCCGCAGGCGGCGGCCCTGTCTTCTTCGAGCGGGACAACATCGACCTCGCGATCCGCCGAGACGACTTCCCGTTCCCCGAAGAGGCGACGAGCCGGAACCGCTTGTTCGCAGAGCGGATCGGACCCGTCTGCCGGCCCGATCTCGCGACCCACCTGACCGGCGACGCCGGCGTATCGCAGGTAGCCCTTCTGCACACCGCCTCACGACCGCAGGCGTGGGACGACTGGCGGCGTATCACCGGCATGAAGGCAGAGCCCGTCTCCGAGCAGACCCTGGAGCACTTCTACCTGACCCTCCAGGCTGCCGCGGCGGGCGTCGGGGTCGCCATCGCCCCGTATGCCGTCGCCCGCGACGACCTGGAGCGAGGGCAACTCGTCGCACCCTTCGGTTTCGTCCCCGAGGCACCAGCTACCACCTCCTCAGCCGTCCATCACCCGAGCAGGACGGACGCGTCCGCCGGCTGACGGCATGGCTGCAGGCCAGCACGAGTCAGCTCGAAAACGATTCCGAACCAGTGTGACCGCTGGGCTTACGGACCTTCGTTGCTTGGCGTCCCGTCCGGCTGCGCAGTGAATACCGGATTCCTGCGGCGGTATCCCTACCGTGATCATGGCAACCAGCGACGGCCGATTCCGGGCGCCGGGGTGTGGTGTGGTGTGCCGCTCCCTGCGCCAGCAGTACCGCATGGTGCGGCCCATCGGCAGGTGCGGCGGAACACCGTGGGCCCTTCACACGCAACACGCGGTCGCGTGCACGCTCTGCACGCATCGGGTGCCGGTGATACCCCGTACCCGGGCTTCCGGAGCAGGTAGTGTGGGCTGTTGATCATGTGATTGGGTCCGCGCCGTCTTCCGTGCCGGCCACCGCGTGAACGACACACAGGACCACGAAACAGCGGCAGACCGATGAACACGAGGACCAGACCCTTCCCACCGACCGGACGGCCGCTCGGAGCCGTCGGCCTGGGCTGTGCCGGGATGAGCCCCTGGATGTACGCCCGCCCGCAGCCCGACGACCGAGCCTCAGCCGCGCTGCTGCACGCAGCCTTGGACCTCGGAGTCACATTCCTGGACACCGCGGGCGTCTACGGTGAAGGTCACAACGAGACGCTGATCGGCCAGACCCTGGCCCCCCGCCGCCGCGAGGCGTTCCTCGCGACCAAGGTCGGCTTGGTCGTGGACGACCTCGCGGCTATGGCACTGCACCGCGACGGCAGACCAGCACACCTGCGCAACGCGGTCGAGGCGAGCCTGCGCCGCCTGCGTACCGACACCGTGGATCTGTGCTACCTGCACCGCATCGATCCAGCCGTCCCCCTGGAGGACAGTTGGGGCGCCCTCGCCGAAATGGTGACAGAGGGCAAGATCGGCCACCTCGGCCTCTCGGACGTCAGCATCCAGGAGGCCGACCAGGCACATCGGATACACCCCGTCGCCGCCATCCAGTCCGAACTTTCCCTCTGGTCCCGGCGATCGCTCGGCACCCGGGCACACGAGGAAGACATCGTCGGCTGGTGCGCCCGCAACGGTGCCGTGTTCGTCCCCTTCGCGCCCCTGGGACGCGGATTCCTCACCGGCACCATCACCCCGGACACCCCCTTCCCGCCCAGTGACCTGCGCGCCCGCCACCCCCGCTTCACCTCTCCGGCCCGCGCCGCGAACCTGCAGATCGTCACCGTCCTGCGCACGGTCGCGGAGCGCCACGCCGCGACCCCGGCCCAGATCGCGCTCGCCTGGATCCTCGCCCAGGGCCGGCACGTCATCCCCATCCCCGGTACCACCCGCCCGACGTACCTGCGGGACAACATCCACGCGGCGGACCTGGAACTGACGTCCCAAGACCTCGCCGACCTCGACAACGCGCCCCCGGCGACCGAAGGCCACTCCTGACGACCGGCCGGCACGGCCCGCACACACGCCTGCACACCGGATCCAGAAGCTGGTCCGGACCAGGGCTGGTGGTGATCAGGTGCCCTGCGTCCGCAGACGACCGTCGCCGCTCCGCCCCGTAACGCACAGTGCGGTGCGGGAGACCCGTTCGGCGGCTTACCTGCGGAGAGCCCCGGCGGCCACGATGGCCGCATCGACGGAACGGGAGCGCGCATGGCCGGGGACTCGCAGCCGCCCACGCAGCAGGGTGGAAGGCGACTTGTGGCACCCGCGCTGGTCCTGCTGGCGCTCCTGTTCATCGTGCTGGGGCGCATCGACGCCGCACTCGGCCGGATTGAGACCCCGGGCTACCCTTCGGCGACCTGGGCCAGCCTGGTGACGCTGAATGCCGACTCGGGGCAGGTGCGCGCCGACGCGTACACCGCGTGGTGCGTGTGGTTCAACGCACTGCCGGACACCAGTGCGGCCGACGCCGGCCGGACACCCCAGACGGACCCCGGGCCCGGGCCCCGCGTGAAGCAGTGCGTGGCTGCCTTCGCGGACAGTCCCCGGCAGTCCGACGCTCCTCAGGCGGGCGGGCCGCAGGCGGGGCAGCTCATCCGCTGGTATGTGAGACTCGACTTGGTCATGGTCGCGCTCTACCTCGCGCTGTTCTACTGGGCTGTGGCCGCGCTCCGTGCGCGGATCTGCCCGAAACCCCCGGGTCCCGAGCCCGGGGACCCTGCGACAGCGATGCTGTGCCGGGCGACCAGGCCGGCCCACGTCCGCGTCCTGATCGTCGTCCTGGGCGTGGTCGAGGTCATCGAGGGCATCGGCCAGTACCGGCTGGCCCGTACCGGCCAGGAGACGGGGACCGTCAGCTTCCTCTACCAGCTGGTGGGCTGGGCCGCCCTCGCCAAGTGGGTCCTCGTGGGGCTGGCCCTGTTCGTCCTCATCGTGCTGGCCGTGCACACCCGCGTGGGCCAGGGCGCTCCCTGGCGGGAACTTGCCGGACTGCGGCTGCAACTCGGCGTCTCGGCCCTGCTGCTGATCCTCGCTGGCGGAGTGGGGGTTGACCAGGCGCCCGATGCCCTGCTCGGCCTGCTCGATCACCCGGGCCCCTTCATCGCCACACCGGTCGCCGTCTTCCTGCTGGCGCTGCTCATGTGGCGCAGCGTGTACCGCGCCGCCGTCTCCGAGGAGGACATGCAGGGCCCGGTCCCCCAGTGGCTGGTGCTGCTGGCAGCCGTTCTCGGCGGGGGGCTCAGCTTCGTCCCGGACCTGCGCAATCTGCGAGCCCTGGCCGCCGTTCTCGGCTGCGTGTTCGTCCTGTCCTGGATCGGCGGGGCACGCGTCCGCAAGAGGGCGGACAGCGATCCCGAAGTGGAGGCGGCCAAGACGAGAACGAGCCTGCGCGCCGCCGAGATGAGCACGACCAGGACCACGACCGCAGCCTCAGCCCGGGGCGGCACCCCGGCATCCACCACGACCATGCTCCTGCTGACCGACGTGCAGCTGGCCCTCGCGCGCGGGCTCGCCGCGCTGCCGCTGCTGGTGCTCGGCGTGTTCGCGGTCCGTTCGGCCGTCGCTCCCGCCATCGTCGGACCGCGACCCGGGACCGCCGTCGCCCTCGTCGTCCTCGGGCTGCTGGCTGCCGTGGTCGGGCTCCTGCTCCCGTACGTGCTGAAATGGGTCGAAGATTGGTACGGCTGGGCGAAGCCACCCGACACGGGGAACTACAGGCACGTGCCGTACTACGTCCTTGCCGGTCTGTTCGTCGCGTTCGCAGTCGCCTGCGTCGCCACCGTCTGGGCGGACGTGACCTGGAACGTACCGGCCGGGGTGGGGCCCCTGGCCGTGCTGGCCGGGGTCCTCGGTCTGGTGCTCTTGGTCTTGAACGAGATGCAGCGCTGGTCCGAACGCGCCACGCCGGTCCCGGGATTCCGGCTCCTGAAGCTGGAGCGCACGCCCGTCTTCGTGCTGTTGCTGGTCTGGTTCGTGGTGGCCTCGGTCATGGACACGGAAGGCAACAACGCCGTACGTGTCCGGAACGAGGCCGACGCGCCGCAGCCGGCCGACGCAGTGGACCTGGAAGCCGCCTTCCAGAGCTGGGCCGTCGCCAACTGCGCGAGCGTGCCGGACGGCCCCGGAACGCAGGGCTCCCCGAGTACGAGCGAGCCCGTGCCCCTGGTGATCGTGGCCGCTTCGGGCGGCGGGATCCGGGCCGCGTACTGGACGGCGTCCGTTCTCGACTGGCTCTTCCCGCCGGGTCCCGTCACCCCGCCCGCCGGCTCCTCCTGTACGCCGGCGGACGGACGGGCCCCCGTCTTCGCGGTCAGCGGCGTCTCCGGCGGCAGCCTCGGTGCGATGTCCTGGATCTCGCGTACCGAGGCCGACGCGCCGGACGCACCGGCCCACCGGGAGGTCTTCGGGCAGGACCACCTTTCCGAGGCGGTGGCCTGGCTGGCGTTCGTCGACCTGCCCCGGGTGTTCTTCGGGTTCGACATCCGGGACCGGGCGGCCGTACTGGAAATGTCCTGGGAACGTCGGCAGGAGGAGCTGGCGGAGGCCTTCTACGCGACCTGGCAGACGTTTCCGACGAACACCGGGACCCCCTGGAAGCCGCTGGCGATCCTCAACGGCAGTGCGACGGAGAGTGGGTGTCGGGTGCTGACGTCCCCCGTCAGGCTCGGCGCCTACGACCTTCCCGTCGGGGCGACCTCCTGCACGCAACGCCCCGAGGCACTGCGCCGGCAGAAGAGCTCCCCGAGTGAAGAGCCCGGGCTGGGTGGACCGGCACTCATCGACCTGCGCGCCGGATTCCTGTGCGAGAGCGACGACGTCAACCGGTCGACCGCCGCGTTGCTTTCCGCGCGCTTCCCCTTCATCAGCCCGTCGGGGCGGCTGACCGGTCACAGGTGCGGCCACGATGAGGCCGCGCTGTCCGTGATCGACGGGGGCTACGTCGACGCCACCGGCAGCCTAACCGCCATCGACCTGCACGCGCAGCTCGGCCGTTTGATCGCCTGCCACAACCAGAGCGTTGCCGGTGGAACCGGCACTGGCACCACAGCGGGCAGCGCCGGCGCACAGAACTGCAAGCCCGGCTCCGGCACCGTGAAGCGGCCGGTGAGAGCAGTTCTCGTCCAGATCGACAACGGCTACACCAGCGTGGCATCGGTACCCGATCCGGGCCGCCCCCGGGAGCTCCTGGTGCCGCTGAAGGGCAAGCTCGCCGCAGTGGGGTCGGCCGAGGCAAGCGTGCGCCAGCGGGCTCTGGAGGCGTTCGGCTGCGCCGGCTACCTCACGCTCGCCAACGTACGCGGCCCCGGTGTCCAAGCACCCCTGGGCTGGGTGCTGTCACGCAGCGCACAACAGGAACTAGACGACCAGTTGGTGAGGCTCAAGGGCACAGGCGTGGAAGGGGGACCGGTCAGTGCGTCTCCACTGGCCACCAGGCTTGCCACAGCCCGGACAGAGTGCCTGCACGCGGGACTGTAGGGGCCTGATGGCCGGGACAATCGTTAGGTGCGACCGTTGGCCGGCATGGCATGGCATGGCGTGGTCGGCGGCGTCGACCCCCACACGCCGGGGAGTGGTCCGCTCCCGACGTGGTGACTCGTCCCCAGTGGGGTTGGGAAGCAAGCCCCCGTGGGCGTCCTCCGGAAAGCTACTGCCGGGGGACTCACGCGTAGTGACGCGCTGGAATCGGATGGATGCTGACAGGGAACCGGGGCAGGCGTGTGAGAGTGCCCCTGTCCGCTGTCTTTCCCGGTGATTGCCTTGGCCTCATCCGTCCATCCCCGTCCGCAGTCCACATCGGCGTCGGCCGATGAGCTGATGGAAGAGCTGGAACGGTTGCGAGCGGAGAACCGGCAGCTGCGGCAGGCCCTCACCTCGCACGCCGTCGTCGACCAGGCCATCGGCGTGCTGACCGTCCTGGGACAGATACCCCCGCGCGAGGGCTTCACGGTGCTGCGGGAGGTCTCCCAGCACACCAACACCAAACTGACTCAGGTCGCTGAACAGGTCCTCAAACTCGGTCAGGGCGCGGCGCTGCCCGGTGTCCTTCTCGGGGAACTGCACGCAGCGCTGGCCCGCCAGGCCGCCTCACGCCCTGTCTGACTGGGGGCGGCCTGCGTCCTCTACAGGGGCCGGCGTCCGGCGATGGCGCCGCCGGGGTCGTCCAGGAGGGCGATGCGGGCGGTGATGCGCTTGCCGACCGGCTCCCGCTGCGCTTCGAAGCCCTGGGCGACGGCCATGACGATCTCCAGACCGTGCTGGCCCACCCGACCTGCGTCGGCGGCCCTCGCCGCTGGCAGCACCGGATCGCAGTCCCACACCACCACCTCGACCGCGTCGCCGACGATGCGCAGGTCCATCAGCACCGGGCCCGGCGCGTACTTGCGGGCGTTGGTGACCAGTTCGCTCACCACCAGCTGGGTGAGGTCCACGGCACGCTGCGAGACCGGCAGGCCGTACTCGGCCTGCACGCGGGTGAGGAAGCCGGCGGCGAGGTGGCGGGCGCGGGCGATGGACGTGCCGTCGCCTTCCAGGGCCACCGTGGTCTGTATGGCCTGCTCATCCGGTACCGCGCTGTCCTCACCCACCGGGGCTGGTTCCATCCCGGCTCGCTTCTCCTAACCCGTTCACGCCCCCGCGTGTACCCGCGCATGCGTGGTACACGCTTTACGCCCTCGATACGAAGGCATTACCCGGGCTGTGCAGGGCAGCACTGCTGGGCGAAGCTCCTGGTGTGCCAGTATCACCGGCATGGCTGAGGAAAAGACGGCAGACACCGGACAAGCTGAGCAGCCGGGTCAGCTGTCGGTCGTCTCCACCGCCACCGACGGCATCCGCGTGCTGACCCTGGCAGGGGAGATCGACCATGACACCGGCCAGGCGCTCCGCCAGGCCCTGGACGCCTCCGGCGCTCCCCGCCCCCGCATCGTGGTCGATCTGAGCCGGGTCACCTTCATGGACTCCACCGGCATCAACATCTTCGTCGCCGCCCACCGCACCCTCACCGAGGCCGGCGGCTGGATACGTCTGGCCGCACCCGGCGAAGCCGTGATGCGCACCCTGCAGATCGTCGGCGTCGACGCAGTGATCGACTGCCGTGAAACCCTCCGCCAAGCACTCAGCGACTGACCGATCCCCGCGTACCGGGTATGCGCTGGCCGATCGGCTCAGTGCTGAGGATGGTCGCGTTTGGACAGGTAGAGGGGGCTGAGGTGGCGCCAGTAGCCGTGCACGAGGTCTTCGGCCTCCTGCACCGCCCGCTGAGCGCACGGCGTGTCCGTCGGCAGGCACTGCTCGGCCTGAGCCGCGGTGGAGCCCGTGCGCCGGACCTCCCTCAGCGCCGTCCAGCGGGACACCACAGCAGTACGCGGCCTGCTCCTTCGGCCCGTCAGGCACCAGCGCGCGAACAGTATCGCGGCCACCACCGACAATGCGCTGGCGGCATAGACCTCATGACCGGCCACTGGCTCCTCCTGCCGGACACCCGTACGGACCGTGCCGGGTTCATGTGCCCCGGTATCGCACCGTCAACGTCACCACTGGGCCAAGAAACCCTCACATGCCATCCCCGAGGTCGGTGATCCCAGCACGCCGAGTCGCGACTCGACGGTTGCGGCGTTGAATGGGTCTTACATGGAACTCACCTTTCGGTAGAAGCATGAGCTGACCTGTGCTGGTCGGTCAGCGGGACGTGCGGCGCGGGCCGGGCGAGGCCGGAGTCATTCGGGGATCAGTACGAGCTTCCTCGGGTCCCCTGTTCCAGCACTTGGCGGTGGACTGCGGCGGCCTCGCGCAGGGGCAGCGTGTCGCCGACGACCGGGACCAGGGCGTCTTCGTGCAGGCGGGCCGCCACCCCGGTGAGGGCGTCGGTCGTTCCCGCCGGGGGGCGTTCCACAGGGCGAGGCCGAGGATCGCGGCCTCCTTCACCATGGCGAGTCTCGGGCTGAAGTCCAGGCTGGCTGCCGACGATCACCACGCGGCCTGCGGTGGCCAGGAAGGTCAGGTCCTTTTCCAGGTTCAGGTGCGCTGCCATCTCGATGATCATCGAGGGGCCTCGGCCGTCGGGGAGCCGCGTCAGTTCGTCCAGGTATCCGGCCGATCCGTGGTCGAGGACGTGCGCGGCCCCGGCGGCGCGGACCAGGTCGGCTCCTGTCAGGTGCTCGCGCTGCCGATGACGACGGCTCCGGCGGCGCGGGCGAGCTGGGTGGCGTGAAGGCCGACGCCGCCGCTCGCGCCGTGGATGAAGACGGTTTCGCCCGGCTGCAGCCGGGCTCGCTGGAACAGGGCACGGCAGGCCGTCACGCAGGGGACGCCGACCGCCGCCCCTTGGGCGAAGGACAGGCTGGACGGCAGGGGGTGAACCGCGGTGGCGTCGGCGACGGCCAGTTCGGCGTAGGTGCCGGTGCACCCGTGTGTGCCCAGCGCTGCCACGAACACCCGGTGCCCCGTCGGGGCAGGGTGACCAAATGGGGCCCCTGCCCCGACGGGGCTCGGTCGGCCGGGCGGCGGGTTACCGGCGCCCGGCAGAGGCCGGTGCCGTGTGCGGTGCTTTGCGGCTCAGCCGAAGTTCACGTCGCTGCACCACATGTAGGCCTGGTCGAGGTGCGAGGCCTGCCAGATCACGAACAGGATGTGGTGTCCGGTGTAGCCGGAGGTCTGGACGGGGAAGGTGATGTTCTGTGCCGGGGCGAAGCGGCCGGTCTGCGTGATGAAGTCGAGGTTGCTCCAGCCCAGGGTCTGGGTCTTGGGGTTGAAGCCCTGCTTGCTCACGTAGACCTTGAAGTAGTCGGCACCGTGGGACGCCTGGTCGTACAGGTGGACCGAGAAGTTGTTGCCGATGGTGGTGGTCTTCCACGGTCCGGGCTTGTCCAGGCTGGCGTTCCTCGAGAGGTTGTTGCTGCAGAGTGTCCCGTCGGGGGTCCGTGCCTGGAACTGGCCTCCGAGGCCGTCGCGAAGCGCGCTCATCCAGTTCCACATGGTGTCGGGGTTGGCCTGGAAGGCCTGCCAACACATGGGGTCTTGGGTCTGCATGGCCGGGTTCGTGTGGTTGTTGCCCCACGTCTTCCAGCACTGATACGCGCGGGTGGCGGGGCCGACGACGGTGCCGTGAGCCTGGGCGGGGGTCGACCAGGCGAGGGCGCCGACGGCTACGGCGAACAGCATGACGAGCGCCTGGAGAGGACGGCGAACGGACGCCCGCGAACGCCCGGTTAACGGACTCTTTTTGCGCATGTGGGGGGACTCCTTCCAGTTGCAGGGCTGTTATGGGAGCGCTCCCAAAATTAGGTCTTCTGAGTGAGATGTCAATGAAACAGACGGAGTTGATTACAGGGGTGGGTGGCGAGCAGGGAATCTGTCGCGACGGCGCCCCGGTCAGCGGTCCACGGCGGGCAGGTGGACCAGGCCGGTTTCGGGCATGATGCGGTTGACGGTCTCGTGCAAGGCACTGTCGGCGCCGATGACGGTCTCGATGCCGCGGGGCAGCAGATCGCGCTCCTGGTACCAGTCGCGCGGTTGCTTTCGTTGACGTCGTCGGCGATCGGCTTGGTGGCGTGCCGGGCGAGGGTTTCGCCGAACGGCACCCAGGTTGGGTCGGGCCGCGGTGGTCGGCGCGCAGCTGGGCGAGCATGTCGCCATAACGGTCGGCGTACAGGATGCCTTCGACCACGACGCGGAATCCGGCGTCCAGGGCGTAGCGGGCCGTCAGATCGACCAGGTCGATGTTCGCCGCTCCCGGCCGGTCGCGCTCGCGGAGCACGATGCGGCGGAGGTTGTCCCGGCCGACCAGAGCCAGGCCTCGGCCGAACCGCTCGCTCAGGCCGGCCGCGAAGGACGTCTTCCCCGATGCGCTGTTGCCGCGCAGGACGACCAGCCGGGTTTCTTCATTGCCCACCATCACGGCGGTCACGTTATCGACGGCCGGTGACAGCGCCAGGGGCGTTCCGGGGTGGGGCCTACTTTGACGCCCGGACGAGTGACTAGCTCCAGCTCTCGCGCTGAGCTACCCCCGCGGGCGCGGGGGTAGCTCTCCGCGCCCGTTGCCGAGCGGTACGACGGGGCGGTCGTCCCCGCAGGCCCCCGCGCCTGCGGGGACGGCAGCCCAGGCCGTGTCTCCTCGTCGGGCACGCAGAAAATCTGTGTCGGCTGGAGTAGACATTGGGCGGTGGTGTGGTTATGGTTTCTCTCGTAACCCAGAGAGACAGCAGGGCCTGGCAGAAACGAACTGTCAGGCAGCAGTACGTAGTTGCAGTGTGCAGGACGGTGCGGTGGTGGAGTTCCGGAGCCAGGGTTGTAGGACGGTGACGGGACTGACGACCGGACCGGGTGGCCCGCAGTGATCAGGGGCCGCCGCGAGCAGTACCGCAGTGGCAGTACCCGCACATGCAGTTCGCGGTACCCAGCAGTGCAGTCAGTGAGCGGTACCTCGGTGAAGGCGTCGGCTGCGGACGCGCGCACCGGGAGGTTCGGCAGTGGGGTTCTAAGCCAGAGCAGATGCAGGACGGGCGACGGGGCTGGCTGCCGAAAGAGTGGCGCTGTGACAGGCCGCGGAGCAGGTCGCATCACCAGCAGTACTACGCAGTAGAGCAGTACCAGCACTGAGGGAATGAACGGAGGAATTGGGCGCCATCAGGATCGCCCGGACGGCTTGTTGAGTCCGGGTACCGCAGGACATCGATAGTGAGGTGGTCTCCGGTCGAGCAACCGCGATCCCAGCATCCCCGGCAGCATTCCGGTCGGGCGTGCGCAGACAGAAGGCCGGCGCAGTAGTAGGGCCGGCAGATGGTGTAGCAGTTCCTTCGGGCCCTGGCGCCGTACGGCGTCAGGGCCCTCCACGCGTTCCAGAGAGGTCAGATGACAGCAGACGACACCTTCAGCCGACTCGACGACGACGACTACCCCGCCTACACCATGGGCCGGGCCGCCGAGATGCTCGGCACCACGCAGGGCTTCCTGCGCGCCATCGGCGAACACCGCCTCATCACCCCGCTGCGCTCCGCAGGCGGACACCGCCGCTACTCCCGCTACCAGCTGCGCATCGCCGCCCGCGCCCGGGAACTCGTCGACCAGGGGACCCCCATCGAGGCCGCGTGCCGCATCATCGTCCTCGAGGACCAGCTCGAGGAAGCCCAGCGCATCAACGCCGAACACCGCCGCAATGCAGCCCTGCACACAGCCGCCACCTGATACGCGGTCCGCGATGCCGCGCCCGAGCGCACACTTCCGCCCTTTCAAGAATATGAGCGCATGATCGCCGAAGGCACCGAGCCGCCGTCCCACGGACGGGAGCCCCAGTCCGGCCCGGGCAACCCGCCGGGCACCCTGCGTATCCCGGCGATGGATGCGTCCCCCGGCGCAACAGGCCGGCTGACTGCCGCCCCCGGCCCGGAAGGCGGGGTGGAGCGGGCGGCGGCTGCGCTGAAGCCGAGGATGCGCGGCTGGCTGCACGCCGGCGTGTTCCCCCTGGCGCTGGTCGGCGGCATCGTTCTGATCGCCGTTTCGCGTACGGGCGCGGCGGTGGCGGCCTGCGCGGTGTACGCGGTGTCGGCCTGCCTGCTGTTCGGTACCAGCGCGGTCTACCATCGTGGAACGTGGGGCTCGCGCGGGGAGGCGGTTCTGCGGCGGCTGGACCACGCGAACATCTTCCTGATCATCGCGGGCACCTACACACCGCTGGCGGTACTGCTGCTGCCCGAAGACCGGCAGAGGGTGCTGCTGACAGTGGTGTGGGCGGGTGCGCTGGCCGGGATCGCCTTCCGCGTCCTGTGGATCGGGGCTCCCCGCTGGCTGTACACGCCGTGTTACATCGCGTTGGGCTGGGTGGCCGTCTTCAATCTGCCCGACTTCGCGCGCACCGGCGGTGCCGGCGTCGTCGTCCTCGTCATCGCCGGCGGTCTGCTCTACACCGGGGGCGCCGTCGTCTACGGACTCAGGCGACCCGACCCGTCACCGGCCTGGTTCGGCTTCCACGAGGTCTTTCACGCCCTGACCATCGCCGCCTTCACCGCGCACTACACGGCCATCCTCCTCGCAGTCACCCAGTAACGGTGTTTGAGGGGCAGAAGTCGGGCCCGGTGGTGCAATGTGACCTGTCCGGGTACCGGGATCCGTAGTGGTCTTCCGCGTATTTCTGGGCGAAGTCCTGAGCGTCGAGCAATGGAGGAGTCGCTGTGACTGTAGGAGGGCCGGATGGAGGGCGGGCCTCTCGACTTCCCCGGGGCGAAAGTGGCCGGGGCAGGGCGATGACGTTGGCGGGGACGTTGGAGGCGGCGGAGGCCGCGGCGCCGGTGGAGTCGCTCGATGTGGTCGCGCGCACGCTCCAGGAGCGCCTCGGGGCGATGTCGGTGTCGTTCCTGATCACCGACTTCACCGGCAGTTCGGTCGTACGGCTGGGGGCGGCGGGCAGCGTCGACACCGACGAACCCGCCCGGCGCATCACGCTGCGGGGCACCCTGTACGACGATGTGATCCGTACCCAGCGGCCGGGCGTGGAGGACGAGGGCGACGGCGGTCTGGTGCGGATCGTGGCCCCGGTGACCAACCGCGGGGACGCCATAGGACTCCTCGAACTGTTCCTGCCGGCGGCGCCCGACGCGGAAGTGATGCGGGAGATCGGCGAGACCGCGCACGCGCTGGCGTACATCGTCATCGCCAACCGGTCCTTCACCGACATGTACCAGTGGGGACGCCGGACCAAGCCCCTGAGTCTGGCCGCGGAGATCCAGCACCGGCTGCTCCCGTCGTCGCTGGCGTGCGAGGCGGCGCAGTTCGCGGTGGCCGGGGCGCTGGAGCCGGCCGACCACGTCGGGGGTGACACCTTCGACTACGCGATCGACCGGGACACCGTCCAGCTCTCCGTCACCGATGCCATGGGGCACGATGTCGAGGCCGCGCTGCTGGCCACCCTTGCGGTGGGCGCCCTGCGCCGGGCACGGCGGGCCGGTGCCGATCTCGCCGAACAGGCCCGCCAGGCCGACCAGGCCATGCGCGAGCACGGCCACGGAGGCTACGTCACCGGCCAGCTCCTGCGTATCAGCCTGATCGACGGCAGAGCCGAGTTCGTCAACGCCGGACACCCCTGGCCGCTGCGGATGCGGGACGGCCAGGTGCGGGAGATCACTCCGACTGTCGACATGCCGTTCGGCTTCGACGCCCCTCACAGCTACCAGGTCCAGTCGCTGGACCTGCGGCCGGGCGACCGGCTGGTGATGCTGACCGACGGCATGCTGGAGCACAACGCAGACAGCCTCAACCTGTCCGACCTGATCGTGCGCACCCGCGATCTGCATCCCCGCGAGGCCGCCCGCACCCTCATCGCGGCGATCGTCGACGCCAACGACGGCCACCTGCAGGACGACGCGACCGTCATGTGCCTGGACTGGCACGGCACCAACCACCTCCAGCGGGACGCCGCCACCGGCGCCGACCTCACCGACGCCTCACAAGCGTCACGGACGGGACGGACCACTCCCGGGCAGTGACCCTGGCGTTTGGTGGCGACCCGGCCAAGCAGCGGGAGGCCCTTGCTGCGCAACGTCGCCGTCGGAAGGTCGGGATGTCGGCGGGGGAGAGGTCGGGGCGGGCACGGTGCCAGCGCGCGGGATGCCGCCACCGGCCGGAGGCGTCACGGGCGACGTCGACGCCGACTTCCACCACCAGCTCGGGTTCCACCAGTGTGACGACCAGTTTTTCCTGGCTGCTCCACTCGGCGGAGAATGACCAGCCTGGTTCGGCACCCACCGCCGGCCGAGGCAGTGGTCCGGTGACGGCGTTCATCGTCCGACCTGGGCAAACGCCCCCACTCCTACCCCCGAGGCACCCCCCGAAGACCTCCGAACCATCAGCTCCCCCCGAACCGTGGCGATCCCCTCGGGCGGCGGTTCCTCGCGCCCCATGGCGATCCGCTCCGCCTCGGTCCCGGTCACGGCGGTGGTCTCGGCAGCCGAGGCTGCCAGGGACTCGACCAGCTCTTCCCGCGCGATCACCCGCCGGTCCAGCTCGATCTCGGCGGCCTCCAACACCCCAGCCAACCGGGTGACTTCTTCCCGCAGCCCTTCCACCCGAACCCGGGCCGCTGCCTCTCGCCCCTCCAGCATTCCTCACCCCGGGCGAATCCATTCCTTACCAGAAGAACTGAGCGATCACGTTCCATTGAGATGAGGCTTCTAGGAATCTTGTGCTGTCCCTCCCTCAACTCCTAGAATCCGCGACGTTCGAAGGTTCGGTTCATGTCCGCAGTATCGAACATGACCCGGCCGAAGCGGCTTGTGCATGGTGTACATGCCGGGCATGACAGCACCCGCATCATCCGTCCCATTAAGACTCTCCCCCACACGCCGAATGCCGGACTTGGAAGGGTGCACCTGGCATTAGTGCGGCAAGCCCCGATCGCCTCCTGGAGCTTCGTGTGACGTCACCCGCACAATGCTCACGCCCGCGCCTGTGCCGCGCGGCCGTGCTCGTCCTGTCGGGCCTGGCGCGGCCGGCCCGTCGTCCAACTCGTAGGCGGTGCCTGGGACACGCCGTATCCCAGGCACCGCCTGCCGCCCCCACCCCGCCAGGTCACCCCACTGACCGGCGTCGGCACCTTCGATGGAACGACCGTGAAACCGAAGTGGGAATGGAACCACAATTCGGACAACGGCAAGTGGTCCGTCGACAACGGCCTGACCCTGCGCACCGCGACGATCGCCAACGACCTGTACTGGGCCCGCAATACCCTCACCGACCGGATTCAGGGACCCACCTCCACCGCGACCACCCAGCTGGACTACGCGACGATGCGCGACGGCGACCGGGCCGGACTCGCCCTGCTGCGCGACCTCTCCGCGTGGACCGGCATCGAACGAGACGGCGGCACACCACGCTAGTGATGGTCAACGGCTTGGCCACGGACAGCAATTGGAACACCACCGGCACCGAAGTCGCGAGCGCCAACGTCACGGGCGGTCGCATCTGGCTGCGCGCGCTCCGCCCCGGCGCCTCCCGTCCGGGAACCTTCTCCACAGCACCGACGGCACCGACTTCACCCGCTTGGGGTCCGGGTTCACCATGGGCGACACCT
>NZ_JBVIAY010000045.1:0-26106 GCF_055573695.1 Streptomyces sp. NPDC030143 | reverse complement strand
CGCGGCACGGTCGCCCTTGGCCACCAACCGGACGAGACGCTCCTCGTCCAGCTCACCCGGTGCCTTCCCGACTGATCTCACACCCTCTAGACGGCAGGCCCCGACGCCAAGGTTTTGTCTTTGGCGTGACCCCCGTCACACACAGGTGTCCGCGGAAACCCGGCCCGCCGGCAGGGTCAACGAGGCGGGCGGACCTGACCGTTCTCCCAGGCCCAGGCGGCGACCTCGACCCGGTTGCGCACACCGAGTTTGCTGTGGATGTTCGTCAGGTGCGTCTTGACCGTGGACAGGGACAGGCACAACTCCGTCCGGATCTCCTCGTTGGTGCGGCCGACCGCCACCAGCCGCGCGACATCGAGCTCACGGTCGGTCAGAGGGTGGGACCGTGCGGCATCGTCCTGTGAAGGCAGCTGTCGGTCTTCCAGTTGCCGCAGCAGGGGCAGGGTCACAGCGGGCGAGACCAGCGCGTCCCCGCGTGCCGCGGCCCGCACGGCCTCGATGAGCAGCGCGGACCCGGCGTCCTTGAGCAGGAATCCGCAGGCACCGTTGCGCAGCGCGGTGCGGACGTAGTCGTCCTGGTTGAAGGTGGTCACCACGACGACCCGCATCGGGTCCACCGCCGCTGGTCCGGCCAGCGCCCGGACGACCTCCAGGCCGTCCAGCTTCGGCATCCGGATGTCGACCAGGCAGACGTCCGGGCGCAGCCGACGGGCCATCTCCACGCACTCGGCTCCGTCCGCGGCCTCACCTACGACCTCGATGCCGGGATGGGCGTTCAGGATGAGACGGAATCCGGTACGGACCAGTTCCTGGTCGTCGGCTATCAGGACCCGGGTCGCGGAGGCGCTCACGCCGGTGATCTTGTCACAGCGGCGACCAGCACCGGGAACTCGGCGCACACCCGCCAGCCGCCGTCCGCCGTCCCCGCCGCCTGCAGCGCACCGTCGACCGCCTCGACCCGTTCACGCAGGCCGACGATGCCGAAACCGCCGCGCCCCCCGGCCGGTACTGTGCGCCGTTCTTGCGGGGCGGAGTTGACCACCTCCACCAGCAGCCGCTCCCCCTCGGCCTCGACCCGGACGGTGACCCCGGCACCGGGAGCATGCCGGCGTACGTTCGTCAGCGCCTCCTGGACGACTCGCTGCACGGACGTCTCGACCTCCGGTGCGAGCTTCACCGTGCGGGCCGCCGCAGCGAACCGCAGACTCGCCTCCTGCCCACCGCCCGAGGAGAAGTCCGAGACCAGCGTGGCGAGTTGGGCGAAGAGCTCGCCGGGCCGCAGGGTGCGGCTGTCGTCCTCGCGCAGGACGCGCACCAGTCGGCGCATCGAGTCCAGGGTCTCGACCCCGGCTTTGCGGATGTCCTCCAGGATGGGTTCGACCTGGTCGGGAGAGACCTGCAACACCGTGCGGGCGGCGTCGGTCTGGACCACGATCCCGGTCACATGGTGGGCGACGAAGTCGTGCAGGTCCCGCGCCAGTTCCATCCGCTCGCCCTGGCGCACGGCGGCGATCGTACGGGCTCGGCGGGCGTCCAGGGAGCGCAGATAGCAGCCGAGCGCGACCGCAGCCCCGACGGCGAACGTGAACAGGAAAGCGCAGATGCTCGCCCAGAACAGGCTGCCCCACAACCGGTAGGGAACGGCGATCACGGCGACGCCGAGAGACACGGCCAGCGCCACCGCGGCAGCCGGTGGCGTCGTCGAACGGCAGGTCTTAGACAGCATGCCCAGCAGGCAGACGAGTTCCAGGAAACTCCAGCCCTCCGGAGGCACATGACTCGCCACGGCGAACTCGGTGAGGGCCAGCGAGAGCAGGGCGGCGAGCCCCGCCGTGTACTCCCTGCGCAGCCGGCGCGAGGGTATGAGCAGAAGGAAGGCCGCGACGGGCCCGGAGCACAGGTACACGGCACCGCGGAAAGGGCCGTACTCCAGCAAGAACAGACCGTCGAGCAGCCACAGCAGGACGAGAGCCGCGTACATCGACAACGTGATGACGGGCTTGGCCGGTTCCCGGTGCCGGGCGGAGCGACGTCGTACACGGCGGGCTGCTTCGATGATCACGGACGGAAGGTTACGGAAGAACGGCCGAGCGACGGGTCGGCCGAATGACCGAGGTGCAGTGATCGAAATCGGTTACTCGGCCGAGGGGCGAACAGGCCATCCGGCGAAATCGTCGAGCGATGCAGATGTTCACCATGTTCCAGGGCCTCATCGCCACCCTCGCCGGACTGTGCCTCCTCGTCGCCGGCGCGGCCTCCGTCATGTACGCCCTCTACGGGACGGGGCCGGAGGAACCGGTCCTCGAGCGCGGCGGCACGACGCCGGAACCGCTCGTACGCATGCGCCGAAGTGACGCCACTTTCCCGGGGCAGTGCTGACCGAGCCGGCCGTGCAAGCGAACAGAGACCTCGTGGTGATCTCCCTCGACCGGGAGCGCAGTGCCCCCCTGCTGAGAGAGGTGCGCAGGACACAGCTGCTGCCACCGGTGGTCCACCCCTGGGGGAAGCTGCAGGCTTACGGAGAACTCCTGTTCCGGCGACGGCGCCCGCTGGCGGTTCTGGACGTGCCGGACGAGGGATGCGCGCAGGAACTCGGGCAGCGCGTCGGTGTTCTGCGGCGGCTCGCGCCCGTGACCGTCCTCGCGCCCGAAGGCACCTCATCCACGGCGCTGTTCGCAGCGGGTGCCACCAACGTCCTGGACCGCGGCCTGCCGATCGATGAACTGGCTGCCCGGCTGAGGGCGGATCAGCGGTGGCTCGCCAGGGACGGAGCGCATGCGTCCCGGTCTCAGAAGCGAGTCCCACTGCCGTCTCCCCTGTGGCCGCAGCAGACTTCGCAGCGGGTCCTTCTGCGGCTCATGCTCACCGACCCCGGCCCTTGGTGCTGCCACGACCTGACCTGTCTGCTGGGCTCCACCGAGCAGCCGTTGACCAGGCCCGCCCTTCGTGCACGCATGGCGAGGCTGGACGCTCACCTCGGCCGTCTCGGACTGGCCCTGCGCCGGACCGGCGGCTGGGGACGCTTCGCCTACACGGTCGTCCCCTGAACCGAGCTCAGCCCTGCTGCTCCCCTCTGGCATGCTCTATGAACGTGCAACCTTTGAAGGCTGAAGACCCCACCCAGATTGGCTCATTCCGGCTCCTCGGCAGACTGGGGTCCGGCGGCATGGGCCGCGTCTACCTCGCCCGGTCGGCCGGCGGACGGACCGTCGCGGTCAAGGTCGTGCACGCCGAGCTCGCCGCCCAGGACCAGTTCCGGCGCCGCTTCGCGCGCGAGGTGGCCGTGCTGGAACGGGTCGGCGGCGTCGGCACCGCACCGGTGCTCGACGCGGACAGCGACGCCGAGTCCCCCTGGGTTGCCATCGGGTACGTCGCCGGGCCCGCCCTGCGGACGGTGGTGGCCGAGGAGTACGGGCCGCTGCCCCCGGCGTCCGTACGGTCCCTGGCCGTCGGGCTCGCCCAGGCCCTGGCGCACATCCACGCCGCCGGGCTGGTCCACCGGGACCTCAAGCCGTCGAACATCCTGCTCACCGTCGACGGCCCCCGCGTCATCGACTTCGGCATAGCCCGAGCCGTCGACACCGTCACCGACGGCGGGCTGACCAGCACCGGCGCGCTCGTCGGATCCCCCGGCTTCATGTCACCCGAGCAGGTGCGGGGCGAGCGTCTGACGCCCGCGTCGGACATCTTCTGCCTCGGCTCGGTCCTGGCCTACGCGGCGACCGGTCGCTCCCCGTTCGGATCCGCTGAGAGCGGCGTCCACGCCACCATGTACCGCATCGCCCACGACGAGCCCGACCTCGCCGGACTCCCGGACGAGCTCGCCGACCTGGTGCGCGCCTGCCTCCACAAGGACCCGGCCGCCCGCCCCACCGCGGCGCGGCTCGCCGCCACCGTCCAGGCCACCGACCCGTGGCTCCCCGCCGGGCTGCTCGCCGGCCTCGGGCGGCACGCCGCCCGGCTCCTCGACGAGGAGGGCGACCCCACCCCCGTACCGACACCCGTACCCGCGCCCTCGCGCAGAAGGAAACGCCCGCGGCCCACCAGACGCCCGCTGCTCATGGGCGTGGGCTCCACCGTCGCCCTCACCCTCGCCGGGGGCCTCATCTACGTCCTCGATCCCGGCAAGCGCACGACCACGAGCACCGCGTACGAGATCCCCGCCGCCTTCCAGGGCGCCTGGGAAGGCATCGTCACGGGCACGCAGGAAGTCCCGTCCGAGACCGCCCGCATCGAGATCACTGACGGCAAGCCGGGCGACAAGGCGGCCACCTACGTCACGGTCACGGGCGAACGGCTCTGCATGGGGCGCTCGACGCTCGTCTCGGCGAACGAGGACAAGGTCGTGTTCGGCGAGAGCGACGTGACGACCAGCGTGCCCGCCAAACAGTGCACCCCGGCCGCGCACCAGACGCTGACCATGCGCTCGCCCGACGTCCTGCAGTGGAAGTCAGGGGCGGCCACGGCCACCTTCCGGAAGGTGAAGGCGGCACCGGAGATCGTGCCGGCGAAGATGGTGGGCCGCTGGCAGCAGGCCCCCAACCCCGAATTGCCGCAGGACCAGCAGGACCTGTGGTCGACCCGGATCACCATCACCCAGGGCCCGATCGGCGCCTCGCTCGTCCATATCGCGGAGAGCTACCCGAAGACGGACGAGGAGACCGGCGAAGAGACCGGCGGCACCAACAACTGCGCGAGCACCGCCGTCGTCGGTGGCGCCGGCAACCTGCTGATCATCGGCCCGCCGACACCCGCCACGGCCGCGGGCGCCTGGGAGCCCGGCTGCATCGAATGGGGCTCGTCGCAGAGCCTGCGCGTCGAACGCGTCAACGGCGAGGACCGGCTGCTGATGTACGGCATGATCGCGGAGGGCGAGCCTGGCGAGTACGTCAAGGTGGAGTGACGGCCCTGTCAGTCAGCACCCTTCCCACAGAACTCGGCCCCACCGAGCCGAAGCTCAGTGGGGCCGAGTTCAGAGCCGTCGCAACCACGGAACGCGAGCGATTCGCCGATTGTTTCAGTCGTCGCTGAAACGCCACTTCGAGGCAGGGTGCCCCATCGGAGTCGGGGTAGTGACCACCTGGTCACCACCCGCCGCCCAGTGGAAGAGCCAACGGACAGTTGCCACGTTCACCACCGACCCGTCCGAGCGGAAATCCCACATCTGATAGCGACCGCCGTTGCATTCCATCCAGTAGACGTCGCCGGCGCTGTTGCTGTCGAGGCACTGGTTGGTGTAGGCCCTGACAATGTTGTTACCCCGCCGGTCCCACTGCTGGTCATTGCCCCAACGGCAGAACTCGGCGTGCACTTTGCCGCCGTCAGCGGCAGTCAGACACCAGCCGCTGTTCACATTCCTGACCCACGTGTTCTCGTCAGCGCTCGCGCTGGTTGCCGTTCCTCCCACCAGAAATGCCGTCGCAACTGCTGCCGAAGCGGCCCGGGCTACCCACTTGTGCTTGTTGTTCATTCTTCCTCGAGTCGTGTTTCAGTCGAGAGGGACGACGTGAAGCGTCCCTCCAGACGTGAGGTGCGTACTCGATGATCATGGTGTAGGTAGTTGAGGAATTCGCTGCGGAGCGTAGGCACGTGCGGAAGTCGTTATAGAGAGATGCCGGCGGGACCCCACTAATCCCGGGAACTCAGTGATCCTGGAAATGTGACATACGGCGGTGCCGACCGGTGTGGGCCAGCCGCGTTCCCGGTCGCCGTCCGAACGGTTTCCGTGCCGTGCGGGCGAGCGATGGAGGGACCACCATGCGCAGCTGCAGGGTGTCGTCGCGCAGGAGGTTGCTCGGCGGGAGCGGTGGAGTTGGTGCGCTGCCACGCCGCCAGCGCCGCGAGCGGGGCAGGCGCCAGTGGAAATGGGCGGCGAGCAGACGGAAGGCGATTACGGCGAGGACGGTGGCGGTCCCCGTGAAGGAGTTGAGTGCGCCTGCGGTGTGGAGTACGGACGTGGTCACCGCGCCGGTTATGGCAGGGACGGCGTACAGATCGTTGTCCCATCGCATGGAAGACGGCAGTTCGCCGGCGATCACGCTGGCGATGACTCCTCCGCCGATGGCGGTGCTGACTCCCAGGGCGGCTGACGGAAAAATGCCCATGCCGTGTTCGAGGGCTTTGAGTGTGCCGGTGACGCTGAAGAGGCCGAGACCGAGGGCGTCCAGCAGCTCGAAGACGTAGGGCTCCCGCTCGTTGGGCCTGCTGAGGTAGGCGAGCAGTGCCGCGGCGAGAGGCGGGAGTGGATAGCCGGGGTCGGTGAACGCGATGGGTTTGACGTCGAGGACGAGGTCACGCACCAGGCCGCCGCCCAGCCTGACGGCTTCCGCGGCGACGACTGCCCCGATGAAGGAGAAGTCCTTGCGTACCGGCAGGCCACCAGGGCTCGGTGTGTGCAGCAAGCCGTTCAAGAAGTCGGCCATCTGCGCCGAGTTCACCCGTCACTCCATCGGTACCGGGTCCACCCCCTCGCCCTGCGCATGGCGAGCGCGGGTGTGGCCGTGCTCCCTCATCACCCCGGCCACCGAGAATCCCCCGGCGCACCCTTGAAAGTTAGAGGGTCACCCTGAATATCAAGTCCATTAGCATGGGCGCCGTTGGATCCAGCCGAATGCAGGATCCAGTCAAGGGGGGGGAACCGCGCGTCAGTAGGTCGGCTGTGCCTTCACGTGGTCGGCCTTCCCCTCCGCCAAGTCGTACGGCGACAGGTCCTCTGGGACCGGCTCGTCGTACCAGTCATCCTTGATGCCGGCCTCCTCAAGGACGTCGAATCCGAGCCCGCTTACCTCTTCCGCTCAACAGTCCTGCAAGCCGCGCACAGGTTTTTTCAATCGTGCGTGGCTACCTGGTGTCAACCGGGCGAGGAAAACTAATCGGCCGAGCAATCCGGCCCTGAACCGATCACCCAGTACACACTGGTTCACTACCGGAGCCGTGCAATTCACGGCCGAACAAGAAGGGGCAACAATGCGCACCTTAGCAATAGCCATCTCACTTGGAATGGCTGTCGCGTTCACGGGGGTCCCCGCGACCACGGCGAGTGCCTACGACAACTCTGACCTGTCGGTCCTGAGCTGGGAATACAACACCAGCGACTGCCCTTGCTCGAACAGCAGCGGCCTCGACTACACCAGCTTCAAGGAGGACGCGGGCGGCGAGGCTCTGAAGCTGGTCGTGGAGAACAACGGCACTGCCGTGGCGCAGGTCGAGTTCCACCCGTCGGACGAGGTGCTGTACGTCTACGACGGCAAGAACGACGGCGACACGATCTACGTCCGGGCGCAATGGTGGGAGGGCCTCAAGAAGGAGGCGACCTACTGGGCGCCTGGGACGTCCAAGGAACTCGATATGAACAGGATTGAAATGGGAGAAGACGACGACCTCGATGAGGGTGATTCCGTGTACTTCAGGCTCTACGACGACAAGGCTCTGACCGACCCGATCACCGACTGGTACGACTACGTCGCGCATGCCTGACGGCCTGATGCATGGGGGTGGTTGGCGACGACAACCACCCCCACTGGACGTTCCCGCGCTTGTCACCAAGGCCCTCCACGGCACTGCCTGCCTGAGAGGGCGTTACCTGACTTCGACTCGTCAAGGTGAGGCTGGGCCGTCGAGGGTGGCCAAGACCTTCTCCTCACTGTCCGGCGGCACGCTCTGCGCCAGCATCGACGGCGGCCGCACCTTCACCACGCTCAAGACGGTGCAGTCCGCCTCCGCCCTCGGCTTCGGCAAGGCCAAGCCGGGCGCCTCCTACCAGGCCCTGTACCTGATCGGTACCGTCAAGGACGTCACCGGAGTCTTCCGCTCCACCGACAAGGGCGCCACCTGGCTCCGCGTCAACGACAAGGCCCACCAGTGGGGCGCCATCGGCGGCGTCGGCGTCATCACCGGCGACCCCGACACCTACGGCCGCGTCTACGTCGGCACCAACGGACGCGGCCTGCAGTACGGCGACCCGCCCTGACACCGACGCGGGGGCCAAGTGCACGACCCTTGCCTGGTGGCGGTCGTCCACGTACGACTGACGAACCCACGTCCCGCACGTACTACGACACATGCCGGCTCCCCTGGAAAGACCTACGCCCCCAGAGAGGCCCCCCGTTCAGCTGGACTTTCGGTTATATAGGATCACTTATGCTCACCCGGACAGCGGTAATGTCGTCGCGGAGGCTTGGCGCCATGGGTCTGGATCTGAACCTGCTGGTGCCCTTGGACGCCGTGCTGCAGGAGCGCAGTGTGACGCGGGCCGCCCAGCGGCTCGGTCTGAGCCAGCCCACCGTCAGTGCCGCACTGGCCCGGCTGCGCCGCCACTTCGGCGACGAGCTGCTCACCCGCGTGGGCAACCAGTACGAACTCACCCCGCTGGCCGAGCGCCTGGCCCCGCACGCCAGACGGACCCTCGACTCGGCCAACCGGGTCTTCGGCACCCGCCCCGACTTCGACCCCGCCATCGCCGAGCGCGAGTTCACCCTGATCGTGACCGACGTCCAGCTCGCCACCTTCGGGCGCATCCTGACCACCCTGGTTCACGAGGCGGCGCCGGGGGTGAAGTTGCGGTTCCAGCACAACAGCCCGCACCTCGTCCGCGGCGCCCAGGAGCACCTGCGCAACGTCGACGGCATGGTGCTGCCGCAGGGCCTGCTGGCGAACGTCCCCGGCATCGATCTGTACGAGGACCGCTGGGTGTGCGTCATGGCGCACGGCACCGTCACCTCCGCTCCGCCGACTCCGGAGGAACTTGCCACCCGCCCCTGGATACTCCCCTATTACCTCCCGTCGTGCGGCTTCTCGCCCCTGCACGGGCTGCATGCCCACGGCATCGAACCGCGGGTCGAGGTCGCCATCGAGAACTTCCTCACCATGCCGTACCTGATCGCCGGAACCGACCGGGTCGGCGTGGTCCCCGAAAGCGCCACCCGACTGTTTCCCTCCGACAGCGGCACGGTCGTGGTCGAACTGCCTTTCGGCGGAGGCCGGTTGCTGTATTCCCTGTGGTGGCACCCCCTGCATGAACGCGACCCGGCACACCTCTGGTTGCGCAGGACCGCGGTCGAGGCCGGTCGAATGGTCGCCGCGAGCACGGCGCAGACCGGACCCACCGGCACACCGCACACCTGATCACACCCCTCGGAAACCGACCTCCGCAGCGGTATTGATCCCATCTATGCCCGTCATCGGCGATTTCGCGTTCCCAAAGCAGACAGCGGCAGCCAGAGTTGATCACGCCCAGAACGACTGAGCTTGTCACCCCCACCTTTCGTTTCTCGGAGTTCAACAGTGATACCCAGCGCGTTGCAGACGCCACGGGCAGGACATGTTTCACCCGCGAAGGCGTCGGCCTGCGCCAGGATGCTGGACGAGGTCGTGCGGCGAGGCACGTTCGCCGGCCTCACGGTGGGCGTGATGCCCGGCACCATGGCGGCTCTTCCGGCCGTGGTCGCGCGTAGGGCGGCCATGGCGGACACCAGCGCCAGGTCCATCGCCTCGGGCGTCCGGGTCGTTCCCGGAATCGACGCCGGCATCGGCTCCGACAAACCTCACGGTGTCTACCCCACACCCTGACCCCTTTCGCCGAGTTGGGCATGTCGCACCGTGACGTACTGCGGTCCGCGCCCAGCGAGGCAGCCGACGTGGTCGGCCGGACCGGACACAAGGGCGCCCGGCGCCCCGGTTCCGACGCCGACCTCCTCGCGCTCGGCAGCTCCCCGACCGACGCCGTCTCCGCGGTCACCGACATCCGTACGGTGTACCGGACAGGCCACGGGGCCCGCTGAGCCAACCCCCCTCCCACAGAACAAGAGAGAGCACACGCAACTGATGCGTACGCACAAGGCACCCCACCTCGCCGCCGCCGCCTTGGCGGTCGTGCTTGCCACGCCCGGCGTGGCCGCCGCCTGCCCGTGGAACGGAGGCGACAACAGCACGTACTACATCTCGATCGGCGACTCGATAGCCGCCGGCTACCAGCCGGACGTGAACCGGGACACGGACGTCGCCTACTCCGACCAGCTCTACGCCCAGCTCAAGCAGTACCAGCCGGGACTGAAGCACATCCGCCTCGGCTGCGACGGCGAGACCACCGCATCGCTGATCAAGGGCGGCACCTGCTCCTACCCGAACGCCCAGTCCCAGCTGGACGCCGCCCTGAAGGCCATGGCCCAGTACAAGGGCAAGGTCGCCTACGTCACCGTCGGCATCGGCGCCAACGACATCCTGGAGTGCGTCAACAAGACCACCGGCGCATTCGACCAGGCCTGCGTCAACCGCGCCACCCAGGCCATCCCCCAGAACGTCGCCCAGATCACCGGCGCACTGCGCGCGGCCGGGACCCCGAACACCAAGTTCGCGGGCATGACGTACTACAACCCGTTCCTGGGGCAGTGGCTCAACGGCCAGGGCGGGCAGGAGACCGCCAAGGGCTCGGTCTCCCTGGTCGACGCCGAGAACGCGGCCCTGTCGCAGGTGTACTCCCGCGCCGGCTTCAAGGTCGCCGACGTGGCCGGAGCCTTCGGCTCGAACGACTTCACCCCCGTCAACGTGCCCGGTTACGGCCAGGTGCCCTCGAACGTGGCCAAGGTCTGCCAGCTGACCTGGGCCTGCACCAAGCAGGACCCCCACCCGAACGCCTCCGGCCACACGGTGATCGCCGGCACCTTCGCGGCGGTCCTGCGGCAGGGTTAGGCATCCCGGCCGTGACGACAGGGAGGCATGTGCCCACCTTCGGGTGGGGCACATGCCTCCCGCCGTCCCTGAGGAACGAAACCTGCGCAAGCAGCCCGATGCGTTGCCGCATCCTCTTCCGGGTCGACCGCGGCGGCACTGTGATGATCGGCGGGCCGGTCGCACCGTAGGCCTGGCACGCGGGTGCAGTGCGGCTGGATGTGGGTAACCACCCATCCTCCCGTGCCTCTGTGCAAGCTTCGGGCCCGTACCCCCCACCAGCAGTTCCAGACGAGGGGGGCCGTGCCGGACACGTGCCAGACCGTACGGGGAACCGAACCCTGGCGCGTGTCCTGCGGCAGGCCGGATACACGGTCGAGCGGGCGTACGGCCGGGCCACCCTGAGCGCTGCGGCTTCCGACGTCGTGCTGCTCGATCTGGGGCGGCCCCTCCTGCGCCGCAGCGCCGGGGTGCGGGCAACCACGGTCAACAACGGTGCGATCCGACCCGCCGAGTGTCACAGCCCCCGGGCCGTCCGCAGCCGAGCCCGAGCAGGCCGCCCGCGACACCGCGAGCGGCCTGCTGCTTGAGTTCGATCTACTGACTGCCGGTCAGCTCTCTTCGCCCCTGCGCCTGCGCGCGAAGTAGACCGCGGCGGCGCCGACCGCCACGACCGCGAGACCGGCACCCGCGAGGACGGGAGTGCTGCTCGACGCGCCGGTCTCGGCGAGATCTCCGTTCGTGGTCGGGTCGTTCGCCCCCGTGCCCGTGCCGGGCACGGGCGTAGCCGGCTCGCTGGGGGTCGGGGTCGGGGTCGGGGTCGGGGTCGGGGACGTGTCCTCGCCGGGGGTCTCGTTCTTGGCGAGCATCGCCGCGAAGGCGCCTGCGATCACTTTGTGGCCGTCGGCGTTGGGGTGCGGGTCCTTCTTCGTGCACGCCCAGGTCAGCTGGCAGATCTTGGCGACGTTCGCCGGCACCTCGCCAGCGCCGGGCACGCTCACCTGGGTGGTGAAGTCATCCGAGGAGAAGGCCCCGGCCACGTCCGCCACCTTGAAGCCGGTGGAGTTGTACACCTGGGTGATCCCCGCGTTGGCGGCCTTGACCAGGGGGGCCGACTCCTTGGCGGCCTGCTGCCCCGCGGCGCCCTGCAGCCAGGCCCCCAGGAACGGGTTGTGGTACGTCGAGCCCACGAACTGGGTGTCCTTCGCGCCCGCCTTGCGGAGCGCGCCCGCGATCTGGGCGAGGTTCTTCGCCATGGTCTGGCTCGCGCCGTTCAGGCACGCCCCGTCGAGGGTGCCGGCCGGGCTGGCGCAGTTGAGGAGGATGTCGTTCGCGCCCACGCTGAGGGTCACGTAGGCGACCTTGCCCTTGTGCTGGGCCATGGCCTGCAGGGCGGCGTCCAGTTGGGACTTGGCGTTCGGGTAGTCGCACTTTCCGCCGTTGATCAGAGACTCGGTGGTCTCAGCGGTGCAGCCGAGGCGTATGTGCTCCAGTCCGGGGGTGCGCTGCTTGAGCTGCGCGTAGAGCTGGTCGGTGTAGGCGACGCCGGTGTCCTTGTCCACGTCCGGCTGGTAGCCGGTGGTCAGGGAGTCGCCGAGCGAGATGTAGTACGTGGCGTCCTTGCCGTTGGTCGCCTCGTCGGCGGTGGCCAGCCCGGGCGTGCTCAGCACGATCGTCATGGCTGAGAGGGCCAAATGGGGGCCGAAACGCTGAAGGGATCTCATCACTTACGTGCTTTCCAGTTGCTGGGGGGAGTTGGGTGCCGAAAGGCATTGGCCTGGGACGTGGCTGCATGCAGCGGATCTCAGCCGCAGCGGTTTCCGGGCACCCGAAGAAGGCCTTGGTGAAGGCACAGGGGGATTTCTGCCTCCGTGACGCTGCGGGATCTGCCCGCCTTCGCTTCGGAGACGCGGGTGTCAATCTAGCAAGGCTGACAGCGAATTGGATATGGGGGGCGACGACGTAACGATCACATCGATACGTATAACCACCAGAAGAGCTCGAGCGGTCGGGAATTGCTCACCGGACTCGCTGGTAGCCATTCGTTGAGTGATCAACCGGGTGGCAACTCGCCTCGCGGGCAGGCCACCCACCTGCACGAGCTGAGCCGCTCCGGGATCAGTGGATGCGCTACAGGGTAAGTCCAACTGCCGGTTTAAGGCTGGTGTTGAGCGTAGCGGTTGACCCCTTGTTCGACGGGCCGAATGACACGATCTCAGAATGCAGACGCTGGAGGTAATCCGGTCCATCCATTCCGCGGATTTGAACAGCCCACGGCAGTTCGGCTGGACCTCGAACACTCTCTTGAACTCGCCGATGAACGCTACGAGCGTCCTGGTAACCGGTCGAGCCCGGCCGCGAGGAAAGCCGACGCCGCCTTCACGGCCGGACAGCCGCCGTCCGACCGGGAGGTCCTTCCCGAAGACAGTGACTTCGGCGGTGGCTCCCAAGGGCACCCGCTGTCCGGCCGGAGTGGCCGTGGCGGTGTGCTCGGGCTTGGTGCCCTCGCCGATCAGCCAGGTGCGCAGGGTGTACGTCTGGCTGGTCGCGTCCTGCGGCAGGGCGTACTCATTGACGAAACGGCCTAAGGGCTGTCCCGCAAGTGATCGAACCATCAGGTGGTCGTCGACGCCGACACCCGGCTGGTGGTCGTGATCGGCCGGCCACTGCCGGGCAACCGCAACGACTGCCGTGCCTGGGCCGAGTCCGGCGCGAAGGACGCCGTCGGGAAGACCGTAACGATCGCCGACGGCGGCTACCGCGGAACGGGACTGGTCATCCCTCACCGCCGCAGCGCGGACGAAGAACTCCCCGACTGGAAGCAGGCGCACAACAAAAGCCACAAACAGGTCCGGGCCCCGCGTCGAGCACGTATTCGCCCGCATGAAGACCTGGAAGATCTTGCGTGACTGCCGTCTCCGCGGCGACGGCGTGCACCACGCGATGCGCGGCATCGCCCGCCTGCACAACCTCAACGTCACCGGATAGGCGAACGAGCCGGCCCACGGCCGGTCCCGGGGTCACTTCATCTGCCGGCGGGCTTGTTTCACCTCGCCGTCGATGGCCCAGGCGTCGGCCACCGGTCCGAGGTGGCCGAGCTTGTCGGGGTTGATCACCGAGCGGATGGTCTGGATCTGCCCGTCGAGCACGTCGAGGGCCAGGGCATGGAGGACCCTGCCGTCCCTGTCCCGGAAAATGGCGCCGGGCTGGCCGTTGACCTCGTGCGGCTCGAACGTCACGTCGATCCGGGCCAGCAGCGGGAAAACGGAGGCCAGCAGCCGGGCCACGTTCTCGGCGCCGATGACGGCCCTGGCCAGCTGCGGGGCCTTGCCGCCGCCGTCCCCGACCATCTGCACGTCGGCGGCCAGCAGATCCCGCAGACCGGCGACATCGCCTTCGCGGAGGGCGTCGAAGAACCGCGTCGCCAGCTCCTGCCGCTCCTGACGGTCCGCTTCGAACCGCGGCCGCCCGGCCTCCATGTGCCGCCGCGCCCGTACCAGCAGCTGCCGGCACGCCGCCTCCGAACGCCCCACCGCCGAGGCGACGTCGTCGAACCCGAAACCGAACACCTCCCGCAGCACGAACACCGACCGCTCCAGCGGGCTCAGCCGCTCCAGAAGCAGCAGCGCCGCCATCGACACCGAGTCGGCCAGCTCCGCCGAGCGCGCCGGATCCTGATACGGATCACTCAGCAGTGGCTCGGGGAACCACGGGCCCACGTACTCCTCCCGCCGCACCCGCGCGGAGCGCAGCACGTCGATCGAGATCCGCGTCACCGTGGCGGACAGAAACGCCTTGACCGACGTGGGAAGGGTCGTCGAGCCATCGAAGCGCAGCCATGTCTCCTGCACCGCGTCCTCGGCCTCGCTCACGCTGCCCAGAATCCGGTAAGCGATCGAGAAAAGCAGTGGCCGCAGCTCCTCGAACTCGTCGACCTTGTTCACGCCGCGTCCCCCTTGAGGTCTTCCCGCCCGGCCGCATCTCCCGGCGCGGGCCAGTTCTGGTGATCCTGCGGTCCGTCAGCGGGGCTGTGCAACGCCCCCGCGCCCGGGGTGACAGTGCCCCGGGCGGCTCATCGATGGCCAGATCAGTGGAACTGCCCGACCTCGTAGTCGCCGGCCGGCTGCTGGGCGATGATGTTCAGCCGGTTCGCCGTGTTCATGAAAGAGACCAGGACCGCCAGGGCGGTGAGCTGCTCCTCGTCGTAGTGCTTCGCGGCACGCGCCCAGACCTCGTCGCTGACCCCGCCGGCGGCGTCCGCGACCCGGGTCCCCTGCTCCGCCAGCTCCAGCGCGGCACGCTCGGCCTCTGTGAAGACCGTGGCCTCTCGCCACGCCGACACCAGGTTCAGCCGCACCGAGTTCTCGCCGGCCGCGGCGGCCTCCTTGGTGTGCATGTCGATGCAGACGGCGCAGCCGTTGATCTGGCTCACGCGCAGGGCCACGAGTTCCTGTGTCGCGGCCGCCAGCGGCGAGTCCTTGAGCGTCTTGCCCGCCGACATGAGGTGCTTGAGGGCTTTTGCGGCGGTCGGGCTGGCGAAGTAGTTCAGTCGCGCGTCCATGGTGTGCTCCTCCGTGCTCGTCGGTGGCTACACCCCCTGGGACGAGACAGCCCAACGCCCTGTGACACGGACGCGTGTGATCCACGTCTCCCCGAAATCGGATGTTCGGAGATGTCACATGCGGGGGCGCTGTCTCGTCCCAGGGGAGGCAGGTAATCCTCGATCAAGGAGCTGCTGTGAACCTCGCACTCTGGATCATCGCCGGACTGATGGCCGCCGTCTGCCTGACCGGCAGCTCCAAAATGTTCGTGCCCAAGGAGAAGCTGGCCGCCATGGGCGGCACCGCCACCCGATGGGTCGAGGACTTCAGCCCCGGTGCCCTCAAAATCATCGGCGCCATCGAGCTCCTGGCCGCGGCGGGCCTGATCCTGCCCGCCGCGCTCGACATCGCACCGGTCCTGGTACCGCTGGCCGCCACCGGACTGGTGCTGCTGTTCGCCGGCGCGCTGACCATGCGCCTCCGCCGTGGCGAGAGAGTCACGATCGCGGGCGACCTGGTCTACCTCGCCCTGGCCCTCTTCCTGGCGTGGGGCCGTTTCGGCCCCGAGTCCTTCACCGGCTGACCACCCAGGTCGGCGTGAGCCGGTTGCCGAAGGCGCGCGGGCCCACCACGGTGCACGGACTCCAGCACGGCTCCGGTGCCGTGATCACACCAAGCACAATCCGAGATGTCGCAATCAAGATCACTTGCGGGACAGCCCTCAGTGGGAGAACGAGAAGTACAGGGTTCGACCGTAGTCGCCCGTCGCCGTGGTGGGGCCGCCGCTGGGGCCGAGCGAGGCCGGTGGGTCGAACTTGGTGCCGATCGCCGGGATGGCGTCGAGGAAGGAGAGATCGCCCTGCGGGAAGGGCGGCGCGGTGTGGCGGGGGTCGGGTCCGAACCGGGGGGTGAAGAGGCGCAGGTAGAGGTCGTCGTCCTCGCCGACCACGGTGAGTCGTCCGGCGGTGGTGTGCAGGGACGCCCAGCGGACGCCCGCGTGGTAGCCCTTGAACTCCGGGTACACCCAGCCGTCGGCACCCGTCGCGGTGTCGTTGTGCTGCTTCGTCCAGACGTCCGTCGCGACGCCGCGCAGCCGGTTCTTCCACACCCTGTGGGGTCCGTGGCCGAGCCAGGTCACGCCGGTCACCTGCGATTCGGGGTGGTCGAAGCCGACGCCGAAGAAGTCGTGCTCGCCGGTGAGGTGGTAGCGGTAGTCCACCTGCAGCCAGCCGCTGGGGTGCAGTTGCCACCGGACGTGGCGCAGGACGCCGGAGTACTCGGCCTCCACCGTGTAGCCGTTGCCGTCGGGCCCGTGCGTCAGGCGGGTGAGGTCGGCCGTTCCGGTGGTGGGCAGCGGGCCGCGGGACAGCGCGAAGTCCCTCCCCCGGTGGGTGACGCCGGCCAGCAGGCCCGTCGTGGCGTCGAGCGTGACCGTGGTGTGGCGGGATGCGAGGGTGAGCGCGTTGTCCTGGAGGGAGCCACGTACGGCTGGTCCCGGGCCCGTCCGTACCAGCCGTAGGGCCTGGTCGGCGGCGGATGTGATGGTCCATGTCCAGCTGCGGATCTCGCGGCCGTCGGCATCGGTGACGGTGAGCGCCATGGCGTCGGCGCGTCGCCAGCCGGACGGCAGGGGCAGGCGCACCACTCCTTGCGCGCCGGGCTCGATGTCCGGAGCGGAGGCGGTGCCCTGGGCGCGCACGGTGTGGCCGTCCCGCCGCTGCGACGGGGTGCGGAAGTCCAGGAGCCGCCAAGTGAACCGGCAGGTGCGGGTGTTGGTGAAGGCGTAGTGGTTGGTGAGGCCGATCCGCCCGTCGAAGTCGTCCGGCAGGCCGGCGGCGAACCGCTCCGGCTCGGCGAGCTGTACGGGAGACCAGATGTCCTTGATCGTGTAGAAGCTGGCCTCCTTCTCGCGGAAGGGGCCGAGGATGCCGTCGGGTGCGGCGTTGCCCGCCACATCGATGGCGCCGCCGAGGTCGTCCCGCACGATGCCCTCGTCGATCAGTGACCACAGGAAGCCTCCGGCGGAGAGCCGTTCACGGCCCATCAGCTTCCAGTAGTCGTCGAGCCCCGCCCCGGCGCCGCCGTCGTAGAGGCCGTGGAGGAACTCGGTGGGCATGAAGACGTCGCGCTGTTCCTGGAGGATGCGGCGCGTGCTGTCGTACGCCTCGTAGTGGTCGGTGTTGATGCCGCCGAAGTTCGCCCAGGGGTGGAGAACGGTGCGCTGCTGGGGGTCGTGGCGGGCGTAGTCGCCGTCGAGGGCGGTGTTCCAGCCGCCTTCGTTGCCGTTGCACCAGAAGAGGATCGACGGGTGGTTGACATCACGGGTGACCATCTCGGCGACGAGTGGCCTGCCCGCCGCTTCGTCATAGGACTTCTGCCAGCCGGCCAGTTCGTCGAGCACGTACAGCCCGAGTTCGTCGGCGAGGTCGAGGAAGTGCGCATCCGGCGGGTAGTGGGACATCCGGACCGCGTTCATGTTCATCTCCCGCATCAGGAGGATGTCCTTGCGGCTGATGCGGGCGCTGGTCGCCCGGCCGGACGTGGGCCAGATGGTGTGCCGGTTGGCTCCCTTGAGGAGGATCTTGACGCCGTTGACGTACACGCCGTCGCCGGGGCGCACCTCGACGGTGCGGAAGCCGAACCTCTCGTCGACGCGGTGGACGGTGCGGCGGTCGCCGTCGCGGAGCGCGACCTCGACGCGGTAGAGGTGCGGGGTCTCAGCGGTCCACTGGCGGGGGGAGTCGACAGTGGTCCTGAGGGTCACCGTCGTGTCGCCGGGAGCGACGGCCGCGGTGAACGGGGCGCCGACCGGGCGCCCGGAGAGGTCGGTGACCCGGGCGACGAGACGGTCGGCGGAACCGGTACCCGACAGATGGGCGTCGATCCGCAGCGTGCCGTCGGCACGGGCGTCCACGGCGATGCGTTCGATGTGCTGAAGCGGGAACGCCTCGAGGTGAACGGGGCGGTAGATGCCACCGAAGTTCCAGTAGTCGCCCAGGCGTTCGGCCCGGTTGACGGAGTCGTCGGTGGACTCCTTGCTGACCGTCACCTCCAGGAGGTTGTCCTGCCCCGGACGCAGCTTTCCGGTCACCTCGTGCCGGAACCGGTAGAAGCCGCCGCGGTGGACGGGCCCTGCCGACCCGCCGTTGATCCACGCCTCGGTCTCGGTCATCGACCCTTCGAAGACGAGGAAGACACGTCTGTCACGCCAGTGGGCGGGCGGCGTGAAGGTGTGCCGGTAGCGGCCCTTCTCCTCCGGGCGCAGATTCCACCCGTAGTTGTAGGTGCCGTATCCGTGGAACTCCCAGTTGGACGGAACCGGGATGCTGCCCCAACCGCCGCTGCGCCGCCCGCTGGTGCACAGGAAGTCCCAGTCGACCGGGTGGTCGGCGTCCTGTCCGGACAGGTACAGGCGCTCGGTGCGCGCGGAGGCGTCCACTGCGTCGGCCGTCCCGGCCTCGGCAGCCCGGGCCGAGCCCGCGGGCAGGCCACCGGCGATGGCCGCGCCGGCGGCGCCGAGGATCAGAACGCCACGACGTGACATCTGCATGAGATCTCCAGGCTTCAGTGGACCATCAGGGAGGCGCGGCGAGGACGTGTGGGGTAGTCGGCGGGCCCGGTCGGCACACGGTTGTCGAAGCGCTTCCGCGCCAACGCCGCAGATCAGTGGGGGTCTTGGGGAGCGACGACGACCTTAGGAGTCGAATGAATCGAACACAAGAGGGCAGCAGATGCTCCGGGCGTCAGCAGGTGGCCGCCCTTGCGGTCGGCGTTGTTGACGACCGCGCCTCCGGAGGGACCGCAGCGCGAAGGCAGTCATCCCGGAGAAGAAGGACCAGGCCGCCGACCGCAGGAAGAGAGGCAGCCGGGGCGGGCGGCCCGTCAGCCACGACACCGACCTCCACAGGGAGCGACCTGCCCGACAGTCAGAACCCGCCTCAGCGGTGCCGGGATGCTCACGCTCTGACGTCGGCACGGCAAGAGCGCCTCAGGCGGTGGCGCGGATGCCGTGCGTCGTCAGGTCGGCCGCGTGCAGGCCGCAGAACAAGTTCCCGGCCCGCGGCAACCTTGTGAAGGGTCGGTGACCACAAGGGGTTGGATCCGGTCACCGCGGTGCCCGGATTCTCCTTCCTGGTGAACGGTATGCAAGGAGAACGCCCCCCATGAAAAACCCCACGAGCGGCTCGCGCCGCGGTCGGCACCGCCGCCGCTGGACCGCCACCGGTCTGCTGCTCGGTGTCCCCGCCGTCGTCGTGCCGTATCTGCTGTTCGCGCAGGAGGAGTCGCAGGCAGCGACGGTCGACGGCAATGCCTACTACCGGCTGGTTTCCGTGCAGAGCGGCAAGGTGCTGGACGTCAACGGCTTCTCCACCGCCGACGGCACCCGTATCCAGCAGTGGACCGACCAGAACACCGCCAACCAGCAGTGGAAGCTGAGGTCCGTCGGTGACGGCTACTACGAGCTGGTGAACCGCAACAGCGGCAAGGTCCTGGGCATAGCGGGCGACTCGACCGCTCAGGGGGCCGCCGCCGAGCAGCAGACCGACAGTTCCGCCACCTCGCAGGAGTGGCGGATCGACGATGTGAGCGGCTCCGACGTCGTCACCCTCACCTCCCGCAGGAGCGGCCAGGTCCTGGACGTCTCCGGAGGCTCCACTGCCGAGGGCGCGGCGCTCATCCAGTATCCGAGCCGGGGCAGTGCCAACCAGCAGTGGAAGCTGGTGAAGACGGGCGAGGCCCAGGCGGCCGGTACCGCCAGTGCGCAGACCACGGCCGCGGCGGGACCGTACAGGTGGAAGAACGCCCAGGTGGTGGGCGGCGGTTACGTCACCGGGCTGGTGTTCAATCAGAAGGAGAAGGGCCTGCTGTACGCGCGCACCGACATGGGCGGCGCCTACCGCTGGGACACCGCGGCCGAGCAGTGGATCCCGCTGACCGACTGGATCGGCGAGAAGGACTGGAACCTCCTGGGCATCGACTCGGTGGCCACCGACCCCGTCGACCCCAAGCGGCTCTACCTCGGGGCGGGCACCTACACCAACGACTGGGCGGGCAACGGTGCGATCCTGCGCTCCACCGACCGGGGCCGCACCTTCCAGCGCACCGATCTGCCCTTCAAGCTGGGCGGCAACGAGGACGGCCGCGGCGCGGGTGAACGGCTCGTCGTGGACCCCGCGGACAACGGCACCCTGCTGCTGGGCACCCGCAAGAACGGCCTGTGGCGCAGCACCGACCACGGTGTGACATGGCGCCAGGTCTCCTCGTTCCCCGTCAAGGACGGAGCGAGCAGCGGCGGGGGCATCTCCTTCGTGACGTACGGCCCGGCCGGCAGCAAGACGGTCTACGTCGGCGTCAACGACAAGTCCACCTCCCTGTACCGCTCCACCGACGGCGGCAGCACCTGGCAGGCCGTCTCCGGGCAGCCCACCGGCCAGCTGCCACAGCACGGCGTCCTCTCCGGTGACGGCTCGCTGTACCTGACGTACACCAACAACCTCGGGCCCAACGGCGTGACGGCGGGCTCGGTGTGGAAGTACACGCCGGCCCGCGGGGCGTGGAAGAACGTCTCCCCGTCCAGTGGCAGCTACGGGTTCTCCGGTCTGGCCGTCGACCCGCGCAAGCCGTCCACGGTGATGGTCACCACCCTCGGCCGCTGGTGGCCCGAGGACGAGATCTACCGGACCACCGACGGCGGCGCCAGCTGGAAGGCACTGGCCGACAAGTCGGTGCGCAGCGCCTCCGCCGCTCCTTACGTCGGCACCCACACCGGGCACTGGATGACCGCCCTGGCCATCGATCCCTTCGACTCCGGGCACGTGCTGTACGGCACCGGCAACGGCATCCTGCGCAGCAAGAACGCCAACGCCTCCGACAGCGGCGGCACCAGCCAGTGGAGCATGGGCGCCCGGGGGCTGGAGGAGACCGCCCTGCTGGACGCGATCGCCCCGCCCGGCGGCGCCACCGTCATCACCTCCATGGGCGACCAGGGCGGCTTCCGGCACGACTCCCTGACCAAGGTGCCCTCCGGTCGGCTGGCGAACCCGATGATGACCAACAGCACCGACATCGACTTCGCCCAGTCCAAGCCCACGATGATGGTCCGCGTCGGCCGCGGCGGCACGCAGGACGGCGCATACTCCACCGACGGCGGCAGCAAGTGGACCGGCTTCAAGGCAGAGCCGGTGGCCGATGCCCAGGACGGTCATGTCGCGCTCTCGGCGGACGGCTCCACCATCGTCTGGACCCAGGCCGGCCAGGCCCCGTACCGCTCGGCCGACAAGGGGGCGAGCTGGTCCAGGGTCAGCGGCCTGGGCACCGGCGCCGTGGTCGTCGCGGACCGCTCCTCGGCCAGGACCTTCTACTCCCTGTCCGGCGGCACGCTCTACGCCAGCACCGACGGCGGCGCGACCTTCACCGCCCGCGCCACGGGCCTGCCCGACGGCCGGCTCACGGCCGTCCCCGGCATCGCCGGTGACCTGTGGATCGCCGGCCACGGCAAGGGACTGCTGCACTCCACCGACGGTGGCCGCACCTTCACCACGCTGAAGACGGTGCAGTCCGCCTCCGCCCTCGGCTTCGGCAAGGCCAAGCCGGGCGCCTCCTACCAGGCCCTGTACCTGATCGGTACCGTCAAGGACGTCACCGGAGTCTTCCGCTCCACCGACAAGGGCGCCACCTGGCTCCGCGTCAACGACAAGGCCCACCAGTGGGGCGCCATCGGCGGCGTCGGCGTCATCACCGGCGACCCCGACACCTACGGCCGCGTCTACGTCGGCACCAACGGACGCGGCCTGCAGTACGGCGACCCGTCCTGACCCCGACACCCGACGGGGCCGCAGGCACGACCGCCCGCGGCCCCGCCATGGCCGGGGAACCTCGGCGGGGTCGCGTCGCCGAGCCCGTCGGCTGTCAGTTCTCCGACCAGCGCCTCCGAGGTGCGCAGGCACGCGCTGAAACGGACTTCACCCGGGCTCTGTACACGCACGAAAGGCGTTCCCCCGCTGGACATGTGGGCGCGCGGTCGATGACCTGCGGCGTCGCCCGACCCTGGCCCAGCTCGGCATCGGACAGAGGCCTGCGGTCGGGGCCGATGTTCGTCGCCCGACCCTTGCCCAGCTCGGCGTCGGACAGCGGCCTGCGGTCGGGGCCGATGGACTTGTGCAGAGGGTCCTCGTAGAGGAACGGCACGCCGCCGCGTGGACCTACCGTCGCGGTCCCGCGACGGCGTAGGCCGTGGTGCCGGCGACCGCGAGGACGAGGGCCGTCCAGGTCCCCGCCGTCGTGCCGGGCGGCAGCAGCATCCAGGTCGCCACCTGCATCGGCGTATCCGTCGGGGGCGGGGCGAAGAGCGAGAACGCCAGCCAGGAGATCGGCAGCGTCCACGCGTACTGCGCCCCGAACACCGTCGCCCCCACGGCGACCAGCCCCATCAGCCCCGCGCTGTCGCGGACGACGAACGCGGTGGCGGCCAGGTCCTCGCCCATGGTCTGCACCGCCAGCAGCACCGCGCCGACGACCGTGCCGATGAGCAGCACGTGCGCCGCCCTGCGGAACACCCAGCGGATCGCGGCCGTCCGGTCCAGCGCGGTGTCCTGTCCGCCGAGCCCGATCGAGGCCGCGGTCGCCCCTGCGGCGAGGACGAGCGCGGACAGCCGCGGATCGCCGGGCCCGCCGCTGCCGTCCGGGGCAAGCGCCCACACCATCAGCGCGCCGATCACCACCGCGGCGAGCGAAGCGGGCACCTGCCGCGAGCGCGCGTACAACGTCAGCCACCTCACCGGGACGCACCGCCGTTCAGCGCGTCGGAAGCGTCGCCCTTGCAGGAGAGCGCGGCGGCGCGCATCGCGTTGATCCGGGAGAGCTGCTCGGCTCGCGGCAGCGACCTGAGCTCTCTCCACACCGGGCGGGCCTCGGCGTCGACCATGTGGCGCAAACTCGCCGACCCCGCGGGCAGTGACCTGAGATCTCCGAGGACCCAGCCCACCGCGACGGTCTGCGGGACTTCGTCTTTCCCGAAGCTGCTCCAGCCCACGGGGGTGCACCCCGGCACCATGCCCTTGGCGATCAGGGCCCAGGTCAGCTCCTCGCCCTTCGCGGCGGCGATGATGTCGTCGTCGAAGTCGAAGAGCACGGTCTTGCGGGACCACTGCGGCGTGGAGCCCTCCCGCGGTACGGCGGTGTTCTCCCGGACCGAGACCGGCGCCTGGCCGCCCAGGGCGCCGTGCAGCAGGCGCAGCGCCTCCTTACCGGGACCCGCCAGGTCGGCGAGTCGTGCCTGGTGCGTCTTCGTCACGCACACCGGGCCGTCGCACACCAACTCCGCCGCGCCCTCGTCGACGACATGGATCCGGCGCGGGTCGGAGGGGAGGACGAGCAGGGCGAGCGCCGCGCCCGCCAGGACGGGCGTCAGGGCGATCAGCCGGACGCGCGGGGTCGCGGCGACCAGCAGCGCGAAGCCGGTCGCGGCCGTGCCCAGCTGCCAGATCGTCTGCCCGAGGTGCACGGGGACGGAGAGCGTGACGAGCACGTTGCGCACCTCTTGCACCGCCGGTGACAGCAACGAGACCTGGTTCGGCTCCGTGCCCGACGACATGTGTACGAGGGTCGTGAACACGAGGGCGCCCACGGCCAGCGCGGGCGGGATGAGCGGGGACGGCAGGGCCCGCCCGACTCCCATGCCCAGCATGGCCCCCGCGACGAGCGAGAGTGCCCCCACCAGCGAGATCGGCAGCCACCCGAGGTGCGCGTACTCGGTGTTGGCGAGCACCTGGACCGCGCCCACGAGGACGAGGAGCGCAAAGGCCGAGACCAGGGTGATCGCCGTCGTGCCCGCCAGCGTGGCCGCGCGGTGCCAGGCGGGCCGCGGTGTGGTCGTCAGCAGCTCGGACATCTTCGAGCGGTGGTCGCGCAGGCCCTGCAGCGCCCCGAGCCCCACAGCCAGCGGCCACAGGAAGAACAGAAGGCTGCGGGTCGTCAGGGCCATGGACGTCCACTGGACCGTCCATGCCGTGGTACCCCTCCAGAAGGCGGCGTCCACCAGGTACAGGAACGCCAGCGCGGACACCAGGACCACGGCTCCGGCCCACGGGGCGACGGAGCGCCTCAGCTCGATGCGCAGGACACGGAAGTTCACCAGTTGCCCTTTCCCTGCGCGGGGTTGGCCAGCAGCGCCGAGTAGCCGCGCTCCAGCGGGCTGTCGCCCACGTGCTCGGGGTCGCCCGCCGCTGCCAGGTCGTCCGGGGTGCCCTGGAAGACCAGCCGGCCATCGGCGAGAAGCACCACGTCGGTGCAGGCGGCGGCGACGTCCTCCACCAGATGGGTCGAGACGAGCACGCAGGTGTCCTGGCCCAGCTCCTGCAGCAGTTCGCGGAACCGCAGCCGCTGTGCCGGGTCCAGGCCGACCGTCGGCTCGTCCAGCAGCAGGATCGCCGGGTCGTTGACGATGGCCTGGGCGATGCCGACCCGCCGCACCATGCCGCCCGACAGTGCCTTCATCTTCTCGTCGGCGCGGTCCGCCAAGCCGACCCGCTCCACGGCGCGTTGCACCGCCGCCGGGATGTCCGCCTTGGGAACCTCCTTCAGCCACGCCATGTACTCGACGAACTCGCGCACCGTGAAGCGCTTGTAGTAGCCGAACTCCTGCGGCAGATAGCCGATCCGGCGGCGCACCGCACGGTGCTCGCCCAGGCCGCCCACAGACTCGCCGAGCAGCTCCAGGGTGCCGTCGGCGGGGCGCAGCACGGTGGCCAGCGCCCGGATGAGCGTGGTCTTGCCCGCCCCGTTGGGTCCGAGGAGACCGTGGACGCCGGTGCCGAGCGACAGGTCGAGCCCGTCGACGGCCATCCGTTTCCTGGCGACCCTGACCTTCAGCCCGGTGGCCTGGATCTGCCAGGCGTAGGCCGTCGGTGCGATGTCGGCCCCGCTCGTCGCTCGGGTCATGCGGAGTTCCCTTCCGGTGGTCATCGATGGGCTCCCAGCAGGGAGTAGGAGCCTCTGCGGGCGATCACGACACCGATGCCGAGAGCGAGGACCAGCCCCCATACGGGCAGACCGTCCGTCCGCAGGGCGAAGGCCGTACGGTGGGTGGCCAGCGTGGGCGCCAGGATCACGGCGGCCCACACGGCCGCCAGCGCGACGGCGGCACGGGTCACCCCGACGACACCGCCGAGCGCCAGGGTCGTCGAGGTGAAGGCCAGACAGGGCAGCAGCCACTGCGCGGCCGTCACTCCTGTCGCCCATCCGGCCACCAGCAGCGCGGGGACGACCACGGCGAGCACGGAGGCGGTGCGCCGCAGCACCAGGTGGAGCCCGGACCTGGGCACGGAGGCCGTCAGCTCGTACGCCGGGTCGAGACCGCGCGACCACGACGCCGCGACGCCGAGCACGGGCAGGACCGGGGCGAGGAGCAGCACCACCGACACCTCGCCCGAGCCGGGGCCGGTTGCGACCAGGTCGAGCAGGAGCGCGACCAGTGCCACGCTCGCGACCATGGCCAGCCACGGCACCATCGTGGGCGTCGTCCACCGCGACAGCGGCGCCGACCAGCGCCGCCTGCGGGGACTCGTGGCGGCGGTGACCAGCTGCGGCTCGAGGCCGGACCACACCGTGTCGACCAGCGCCGCCACGGCGGGCGCCTGGGCCGTGACGGCGGCCGACAGCCGATCACGGCAGACCCCGCACGTCTCCATGTGGGCCTCCAGCGCCCACACCTCGTCGGCGGCGATGTCCGTGTCGCCGCGCGCGTAACCGTCGATGATCCGCATCGACGCGTGTTCCACGCTCATGCCAGCGCCTTCCGCATCGCGATCCTGGCCCGGCGGGCCCTGGTCTTGACCGTGCCCTCGGGCAGCCCGAGCAGTACGGCGGTCTCCCGGACGGACATCCCGTCGAGCACCATGGC
>NZ_JBVIAY010000044.1:0-27774 GCF_055573695.1 Streptomyces sp. NPDC030143 | reverse complement strand
TACCGTGGAACAGTCATGCCCGCCCAGGGCAACAGCTTCACCAACCACGCGGGCATCGTGGACTTCAAGGGCGGTTCGTACTTCTTCTACCACAATGGCGCCCTCCCGGGCGGAGGCGGCTTCACCCGCTCGGTTGCGGTGGAGAAGTTCTCCTACAACGCCGACGGCAGCATTCCGACGATCAACATGACGAGTGCGGGTGCCCCGCAGGCCGGCTCACTCGATCCGTACGTCCGCCAGGAGGCCGAGACGATCGCCTGGGGTTCCGGGATCGAGACCGAATGGAACAGTGAAGGCGGAATGGACGTCGGCTGGATCGAGAACGGCGATTACATCAAGGTCAAGGGAGTGGCGTTCGGGGCCGGCGCTTCCTCCTTCGCCGCACGCGTCGCTTCGGCCACCAGCGGCGGCACCCTCGAAGTGCGCCTGGACAGTCCGAGCGGGCCGATCGTGGGCCGGTGCGGTGTGCCGAACACCGGTGGCTGGCAGTCCTGGAGAACGGTGACCTGCCCAGTGAGCGGCGTGACGGGAACCCGTGACCTCTACCTGACGTTCAGCGGCGGCAGCGGCTACTTGTTCAATGTCAACTGGTGGCAGTTCACCCGCGCCGCGTAACCGCACCGCGCTGACGTGCTCCTCGGGCTGAAGCCCGAGAATTCCGGCCTTCCCGTCCGTTGCCGTGCCGCTACGTGACACAGCAACGGACGGGAAGGCGCTGTCACGTTGACTGTTGGCGTGGGATGATCTTCGGGTTGATCACGCTGGAGGGGCCGTACGTGGAGAGCACGCCGCCGTCGTACAAGGGCCACCGGTACCCGGTCGAGGTCATCTCCCACTGCGTGTGCCTGTATCACCGATTCTCGCTCAGCTTCCGCGAGGTTGAGGAGCTCGAGCGCGGGATCGTCGTCTCCCACGAGACGATCCGCCGCTGGTGCGCCAAGTTCGGGCAGACCTACGCCAACGCGCTGCGCCGCAGGCAGCCCAGGCAGGAGACAAGTGGCACCTGGACGAGGTCTTCATCAAGATCAACGGGCGGTTGCAGTACCTGTGGCGGGCCGTCGACCAAGACGGGAACGTCCTCGACATCCTCGTGCAGAACCGGCGGGACAAGGCTGCGACCAGGCGCTCCTTCCGCCGTCTTCTCACAAGAACCCGCACGGTGCCGAGGGTGATCGTCACCGACAAGCTGCGCTCCTACGGCGCGGCCCACCGCGAGGTCATGTCCTCCGTCGAGCACCGGCAGTCGAAGTACCTGAACAACCGGGCCGAGAACAGCCACCAGCCCACCAGGCAACGCGAACGCGCGATGAAGGGCTTCCGCAGCGTCGGCACAGCCCAGCGGTTCCTGTCCGCCTTCAGCGGCATCTCGCCCCACTTCCGCCCCCGACGGCACCTGATTACTGAAGGCCTGGGCCACCCACACCCTGGCACCACGTCAGATACCCACGTGCCCAACAACGTGACAGCGCCCCGTCGAGCGCTGCTTCAACCGGCTCAAGGGCTTCCGCGGCATCGCGACCAGATACGACAAGACCGCCACCTCCTACGAGGCAGCGGTCTCTCTCGCGTCGTTCCTGCTCTGGGCAAGATCCGTTTGAAGACGGACCCTAGTTGCGCCGGGCGTCCGCACGCATGGGCCTGGCCTGCGTCATCCAGATACACGACGGAGTTCCTCCCCGCTCATCGGCTCGGCGGACGCGCCGAGGTGCGCGCCGCGTACGGGGCTGCTTGGGGAGTCAGTCCGGCGCGGCCGAACCCGTCGTCGAGCAGATCGTCAAGCTGCTGGTCGGCGCGGGCCCGGAGTGGCTATTCGGTGAGCGGTTTCATGATGTCCGTCAAGCTGGTCACACTGTCGCCGGCATGGCCTGCCGCCACGCCTCGGCGGAAAACGTCCAGGACCGCCTTGGGCAGCGAGGTGTCGACGCCGGCGTCCCTGGCGGTCTGCAGGACGTGGTCGACGCTCGCCGCGCCCATGGCGAGCCTGTCGACGTCGCCCTGGTGCGCTCCCGCATCGATCCTGGGGGTGTAGAAGGCCAGGAAGTCCGGCATATCGGATAGTACGGACGAGGCGGACGGCAGGAGTTCCTCCGCCGAGACGCCGTGGGCGTCCGCCACCGCGAGGGCGTGCAGCCAGCCGAGCACCGTCGTCCAGAACAGGTCCATCACGACCTGGTAGTACAACGCCGCCGTCCCCGGGTCCTCGCCGCGATAGTCCGTGCTGGTGAGCACTTCCAGGGCCTCCCGGTGCGCATCGAAGACCTCCTGGGACCCGCTGTAGAAGGTGGAAGACCCGGGCTGCCCGATGTTCGGAGGGGAGGCAAGCACGCCTCCGGTGAGGTACGCGGCACCGTGCTCGGACGCCCACCGCGCAGCGCTGCGGGCACTCTCCGGCGTGAGCGAGGTCAGATTCACGAGGACCCGGCCGGACAACGCCTCGGTGGCCGGCTCAAGGACGGAATACATCGCGTTGTGGTCCGTCAGGCTAAGGATGACCAGCTCGCTCGCGGCCAGCGCGTCGTGGACAGTGGCGGCCCGCTCGGCTCCCGCGGCCGCCAACTCCTCCGCCTTGCTTGCGGTCCGGTTCCACACGGTGACCCGGTAGCCCTTGCCGATGAACGCTCTCGCCATCGCGCGTCCCATCGGGCCGGCGCCGATGACTGTGACGTCTTGCTTTCCCATGAAACCCCTCATGTGACACCCCTCATGTCCTGAACGCCCTTTCCGGTGAGCCCTGAACGAGCGGAACCCAAGCGGCACTACGCCTTCTGCTCCGGCTTCCTGAGCACTTCGGTCAGGGCCGAGACGCTGTGGTCGCCGTGGCCCGCCTCGGCCGCCCGCCGTACCAGGTCGTGCAGGGGAGCGAGCCAGGAGGTGTCCACGTTCGTCTCCTGGGCCAGATCCGCGTCGTGGGCGGCACTCGCGAGAAAGAGGTTCACCGAGGAGGCGGCATCGGTGTAGTCGCCGTTGTCGATCTCCCTCGCGTAGATCGGCAGCAACGTCTTGATCATGTCCAGCCACTTGCCGGCGAACCGCACCATGCTGCTCGCCTCCAGCCCGCGCGCCTGGAGGGCGGCGGCTCCCTGGAAGAAGCCGACGAGCGCGGGCAGCAGGGTGGCACCCACCGCCATCTCGTACAGAGCGGCGAGGTCGCTCTCGTCGCCCAGGTGGACGGTATCGCCGCCCAGCACCTTCAACGCTTCCTGGTACTGGTCGAAGACCGTCCTGTCGCCGCCGTAGTACAACAGCGTGTCCGGTGCGCCCACGGCCGCCGGCACGTTCTTGACCGCCCCGGCGAGGAAGCGGGCGCCGTGGCCGGTCGCCCAGGCGGCCGTGGCGCGGGCACCGGCGGGCGAACCGCTGTTCAACGTGACAAGGGCACGCCCGGACAACGCCGCCGAGGCCGGCTCCAGCACGGAGCGGGTGTCCTCGAACGTGGTCAGGCATGTGATGACCAACGGGCTCGCCTCGACCGCGGCCCTCACCGTCCCGGCGGGGACTGCTCTCCTGGCCACGAGCGGCACGGTCTTGCCCGCCGTGCGGTTCCACACCGTTGTCGGATGACCGGCGTCGAGGAATGCCTCGGCCAGCGCCCGGCCCATCGAACCCAGTCCGACGACGGTCACGGGTGTGGGGTTGTCTCCAGCCATGCTTGCTCCAGTCCAAGGTATGTCGTTGAGAGTCACGGAATCCCGAAGGAGCGCGTCAACACCGACCGTTGGGTGTTGACGCGACGCTCCTGCGCGGGCGCTGCGACACGCGCACCGATACGCACCGTTCCACGCCGGTGTGCCAGGCGACCGGGGTGGGCGCCTCGCCGCTCGGCCCGCCGGGCGCACGCCGTGCTGGTCAGCGCAGGTCTGCGCCGTACACGTGGTCGACGGTGAGCGTGATGAGCACCCTGCGGTCGGAGACCATCACCGACCGGTACTCGTTCCAGTCCGGGTGCTCCCCGGCGGCGATCCGGTAGTACTCGACCAACGCCTCGACCTCGGGTCCGTACGGGTCCGTGCCGGGCCCGGTGAGCCGCGCGATGCCCTCGGCGGTGGCCCAGGCCATGCCGTCGCGGCTGGTCACCTCCAGGGCGGCGCGCGGATCGCGGCGCAGGTTGGCGGCCTTGGCGGTGCGGTCGGTCGTCGAGACGCGGATGAGGCCGGCCTCGCGGTCGTAGTGCGGCAGGACGGGCGAGAGCTGCGGGCGGCCGTCCGCCTTGAGGGTGGCGAGAACGCCCAGGCGGCTTTCCGCGAGCAGCGCGTGGGGGTCGAACCGTGCGTCGGTCATGGCAGGATCATCAACGTTCACACCGGTATGAAGGTCAAGGAGAACCGCTCGTGCTGATCGGAGAGTTGAGCCGGCGGACCGGAGTCCCCGCCCACCTGTTGCGCTACTACGAGAGCCAGGGATTACTCGAGCCCACCCGCAGACTCAGCGGCTACCGTGACTACCGCGACGACGCCGTCCTGGTCGTGACCCAGATCCGCAAGCTGCTGGACGCCGGACTGTCCACCCAGGAGATTGCCTACATCCTGCCCTGCGCGACCGGAGGGGCCCCCGACCTCGAGCCCTGCCCCGAAGTCATCTCGCTCCTGCGCTCCCGCCTCGACGGCCTCGACGAACGCATCGACACTCTCCAGCGTTCCCGCCGCGCCCTGCACGACTACCTCACCACCGCCGAACGCGATGCCTCCACCTACGACGGGGAAAGCCGCGCATGAAGCCGCAGGAGCGTCGCTGCACCACCATCGATGGGGCCACGCCCGGCACGGAATCTCACCGCGCTGAAGCACCATCCGATAGCGCCCCGTACGCGGATGATGCTCCGCCTTGCGATGCCCCGGCCTTGCGATGCACCCCCCGGACGCCGCGACCTTGAGCCGGGATGATCCGGTGAGGCCGGTCCCGCGCGGACGACGGTAGCGGCGGCCGCTCGGTAGGGGCACGCTTCGCCGTTCACGGCAGCCGCTGAGTCACCGGCATTGGCCCAGTCATGTGGGGACCTGCCCTTCCTAGTACTGCAACGGTGCTTGTTCTGAGTGCTGGGCGGTTTTCAGGGGCTGTGTCCGCGTCGTTTGTAGTGGCTGATGCGGGCCCGGTGCTGGCGTCGTCGGCGCCAGTGGGACCAGTGCAAGATGTGGTCGACCGGGGTGGGGCGGCGGTCGGTGAGGCGGGTGATCAGGCGTCGGATCTCGGCGAGGCTGAGGTGGATGAGCCGGGAGGATCCGCGTCTGCTTTGTCCGTGTCCAGCTGTCGGGCCCGCAGGACGGTCAGGCAGGCGTGGGCGGCCATGGCCAGGGTCATGTGGCGGTGCCAGCCGGGGTAGCGGCGGACCTGGTAGTCGTCCAGGCGCACTCCTGCTTCGCGGTCTGGAGCATTCCTCAACCGCCCACCGGCTGCCCGCGATGCGGATCAGCTCGTCCAGCGTCGTATCGGCGGGGCAGTAGGCGACCGTGCGGAAGGCGACTGCTTCCGCTGCGACAAGCCGTGAGGGCGGCGCGGCGAAGACGTCCGCGCCCCCGCGTCTCGTACCAGAGGCGGCCGGGGGCGTGCCGGTGGGGCAGAGCGGTGCGGTGGCAGGTGTGGCGTTGCCGGCGGGCGCGCAGTCTGTCGCAGCTCGTTGCGCGGCTGTCAGCGTGGGCCTGCTCCGCTTCATCCGAGGGATCGCCGTCGAGTTCTAGGCTCGGCCGGGCTTCCCTCCCCCCTGACGCTAGATCAGCCCCCCGCACCCGCTACGCCTTCCGCGCGGACGTCCAGCCTTGGCGGCGGAGGCTTTCGAAGCCGTCCAGGAGGAGGTCCAGGGCGAATTCGAACTCGAACTGGTCGTCGCAGCCGCCACCGACCGTGGAACTCCCGTCGTGTGCGGCCGTCGCGGCCAGTTCCGCGATGTGCGGGTAGCGAGCCGCCAGCCCGGGGTCCGGTGGTCCGGAGGGGCCCGAGGTGTCGAACAGTTCCTGGCTGAAGCCGAGCAGGCGGCTGCCCATCGCGTGCATGACGTGGTGCGTAAGGTCGGCGGAGAGGCCGCCGTCCCGGAAGCTCCCGGCCATCGAGTCCAGGTAGGCCAGCACGGCCGGGGTGGGGCCGGTCCGCGACTCGATGACCCGGGCCGCCCAGGGGTGGCGCAGCAGGACCCGCCGGGCCGAGAGGATCCGCCCGCGGACCACGCTCTGCCAGTCGGGGCCCGCAGTCGGCGGGTCGATCTCGCCGACCACGGTGTCGACCATGCCGTCGAGCAGCTCCTCCTTGTTGGCCACGTGCTTGTAGAGGGCCATCGGTACGACGTCCAGCTCCTGCGCGAGCCTGCGCATGCTGAGCGCGTCGATGCCGGTGGCGTCGGCGAGCGCGACGGCGGCGCGCAGGACGCGGTCCCTGTTCAGGGGGATCCGATGCGTGTGTGTGGCTTCCTGCCGGGTCATTGCGGTTCGGCCCTTTCCCTCCTCGACAGCGCCCCCTCCTTGACGAGTGTACGCCGTACACCTATCCTCGCCGCGAGGTGTACGGCGTACACCACCACCGAGTGAGGAGTACCGAGAAGATGAGTCCGGACCGGAGAACCGCGGTGGCCGCCGGGTCGCTGTTCCTGCTGACCGAAGCCGCCGCGATAGCCGGGGCCGTTCTGTACCGCCCCCTGCTGGGGGCGGCAGACGGCCGGCTCGCGCAGGGCGCCGACACGCAGGCGCTGCTCGGGGTGCTGTGCGAGGTGGTGCTGGTGGTGGCGGTGGCCGGTACCGGGGCGGCGCTGTTCCCCGTCCTGCGGCGCCACGGCGAGGGGCTCGCGTTCGGGTACGCCTTCGGGCGGCTGCTGGAGGCGGCCGTCATCGCCCTCGGGATCATCGCCGTCCTGGCGCTCGTCACCCTACGGCGGGACGCGGGGGCGGCGGCAGGCGCCGACATCGCGCTGGTGGCCGTGCACGACTGGACGTTCCTGCTCGGGCCCAACATCGCCCTCGGCCTGAACACCGTCCTGCTTGCCTACCTGGCGTACCGCGCACGGCTCGTGCCGCGCTTCATCGCCGTGCTCGGGCTGGTCGGCGGGCCGCTGATCTGCGCCTCGGCCGTCGCCGTGATGTTCGGGGCCTACGCGCAGCTCTCCGTGGCGGGGTCGGCCGCCGCGCTCCCGGTGTTCGCCTGGGAGCTGGGGCTGGCCGGGTGGCTGATCGTCAGGGGGTTCGGGCCCGGCTCAGGCGCCACGTCCCCGGCAGACACAGAGGTGGCTGATCCGGCAGATGTCCGTCGGTGAGGTCGGCCCGAGCTTGACGGCGGAGCCGTCCGAGGCGACGCGCCAGCCAATGAAGCCGTAGTAAATGCGTGCACCTCGCCCTGGCGGCCGGAACGGACCGCCGCAGGTCGCGACGATCACGGCAAGGGTTCCGTCGCAGTAAGAGGCCGGGATGGTCAGCAGGCGGCTTGATGTGAAGGAGCCCGAGCGTGGATGTCCCACATGCGGTGGGCAGGCGGGCCCCGGCGGAGCCCGGGAGGGCCGCGTTGGAGGTGAGCCCGTTGCCCGGTCGTTCCGGGATACGAGCCTGCGGTGAGATCAGCGTCCTCACTTGCCCGTCCTGGGAGCAGGCCCTGTCCGAGCTGGCCCGGCGGCACGCGGGCGTGTCGTACGTGGAGCTGTCGGATGTGGCGTTCGTCGACGTGGCCGGGGTGACCGCGCTGGCCATCACGGCCATGAACCTGCCCGAGGGCAGGGTGGTGGTCGAGAATCCCCCGCCGCAGCTGCCGCGGGTTCTGGAGATGTTCTGGCCGGGCCTGGACCGGATCGAGGTGGCTTCGTGATGAGCACGGTGACCACCGACGAGGCGTTCGTGCACCCTGCCCTCTTCTACCGCACCGAGCAGGAGTACACCCAGCAGACCGTGGCCTTCCTGCGCGAGGGCGTGACCAACGGCGAGCCGATGGCCGTGGCGGTGCCCGGACCCAACCTGGAGCTGATCCAAGCAGGTCTGGGCGAGGATGCCGAGGGCATCCTGTTCCTGGACATGACCGAGGCCGGCCGCAACCCGGGGCGGATCATCCCCAAGGTGCTGCGCGGATTCGCCGACGCCCACCCGCAGGGGCGTGTGCGGATCATCGGCGAGCCGATCTGGGCAGGACGCAGCGAGGTGGAGTACCCGGCGTGCGCGCAGCACGAGGCGCTGATCAACGCCGCGTTCGAGGGCCGGGCGGTGACGATCCTGTGCCCCTACGACGAGGTGCGGCTGGATCCGCAGGTGATCGCCGATGCGAAGGTCACCCACCCGGTCCTCATCAGCGGGGAGGGCCGTGAGTCGGTCAGCCACGTCTACGACTGGCAGGCGGTCGTCGACCGGTACAACCAGGCGCTCGTGCCTGCACCGGACGCCGCGGCCTTCTCCTACGGGGGTGAGGACCTTCCGGCGGTCCGCCAGTTCGCTCTCGCTCAGGCGATGCGGCTGGGCATGGCCGGGGACCGGCTGATGGACGTGGAGCTGGCAGTCGCGGAGCTGACGACCAACAGCGTGGTGCACGGCGGAGGCGCCGGGACGCTCGCGGTCTGGGCGGAGCACGGGCAGATGGTGTGTGAGGTCCGCGATGCTGGCCGACTGGCCGATCCGCTGGCCGGCCGGCGCCCGCCGGAGCGCGACCAGTTGGGCGGCCGGGGCCTGATGCTGGTCCACTACGTGGCCGACCTGGTGCGCGTGCACACCGGCGACGACGGCACGACCGTGCGCTTCTACCTCAGCTTGTGACAACGCGCGGGCGGCCACCTGTCCGGATGGCCGCCCGCCCCGCTTCTGCTTTCACGCCGCAGCGATCTACGATTCCAGGCGGCGCCGGGGCCGGCCAGCGAGGAGCGGGGAAGTCATGCCGCAAGCAGGACACGCGTCCACGTGGGGGTGACATCTCCCAGCAGCAGTCAGTGCTCGGCGTGGCGGATGAAGCCGCCCGGCTGGAGACGATACGCCGCTGCGACATCCTGGACACCTCGCCCGACGGGGTGGTGGTCGCGCCCGTGTTTCCGGGTGCCAGCAGGTGATCATGGAGTTGTTGGGACAGCTCGCTTGGTGTGGTTTGCCCGGGTTCGCCCCAGGTAGAAGACTGGCCATGTCAGAGGTTTCGGATGTGCGCGTTACTTCTGGGAGGCGTCATGTTCGTACGCACGCTTTACGCGACCGGCGATCCGGCAAACATCGGCACGGCCATCGAGGGACTCAGCACTGAAGGCCGTGAACTGCTCGGGCAGCAGCCTGGATTCCGGGGCTTCGGGATCTTCGTGGACCGGGAGCTCGGAAAGCTGCTGGCGGTGACCTGGTGGGAGTCGGAGGAGGCACGCAGTAACAGCGACGAGGCATTGCGCGAGCGGCGAACGGCGCTCCTGGAGCGGTTCGCGGCGACAACAGCGATCGACAATTACGAGGCGGCGGTCTTCCACTCGGTCCGGCAGTCGGAGGCGGGAGCGGGGCTGCGCGTCACCAGGGTGGAGTTCGATCCCTCGGACGCGGATCTGTTCGCCGAGACGTTCCGGGCGTCGGTGATCCCAAGGCTCGAAACGCTCCCGGGACTGGCCAGGGCGTCCCTGCTCATCGACCGGGACCGGGGACGCGGACTGGTCGGCGCCGTGTTCACCGACCGCGAGTCCCTTGACACGTCCCGCGCCGGCCAGGCGGCGGCCCGCGCAGAGGGGGCCGCCAAGGCGCATGTCACCGTGACCGGGCTGGAGGAGTTCGAGGTCGTCCTCGCCGACGTGCGCGGTGACTGAGGCGACGGGGTTCCGAGCCGGGACGGCTGCTTCGGACAAACGAGGCAATGTGCGCGGTGCAGGCGTCCCGGCCCGCTGACCCGGAGGATGGGCGAGTACGACCAGGACCAGGGTGACGTCGCCGGGCCTGCGTGAACGCCGCTGACGACCGCGCAGGCCCGGGAAGCGACCGCCGGCCTGCGCGAGGGCGAGGCGATGGACGACGTCCGGCGGTCCGTAGCGGTGCTTTCCCTCCGGGTCCGTGACACGCCACGCCGCCCGCGCATCTCGGACCACTCGGAGGCGAGCTGCACGCCGTACGGGGTGGGGAACCACGCCCTGGTTCGTCCGGCCTGCGGCAGGGTGATGCGGCCGACCAGCCCCTCGGCGCACAGTCTGCGCCCGGTCTGTTCGGTGCGCACCGAGGCGGCGATCACCCGGTGCATCTGCTCGGTGGTAGCCATTCGGTACCGCGTCAGCACGCCCAGCGCCAGCCGGTCTGCGCTGCCCGCGTCCACGCCGATCATCACGGATCTGCTCGCTCACCGCTCGGTGCGACGGGCTGTCCAGCACCGCGTGTACCGGTCACGGCAGCAGCGGCCCGGACCAGAGCCCCGACGGTGAAGGCGCGACCACGGTCACAAGCGACAACGCCTCCGTGGACCAGATCGTAATCCTCTCCGACAACCGGCCGCACTCACTCCCGCACTCGCCCGCGAATCCGCAGGTCACCACGCTGGTCCGGCCGTGGTCGGGAGGCGCCGCCCGCCACTGTCACCACGTTCGCACCGACCAGGTCCCCGAACCATGCAGCGCCCTGGTCCTCGCCTGCATCTTGCAACTGACCGACACCGACGAGGGCGCACGCTTCTGGTGGGCCTCTACCTGCGCAACCAAGCGCTGGGGGAACGGACTGGCCGAGTGGTGGCACCGGCCCTCGGATGGCGCAGCAGCCATCCCGACTGCTCGCGGTCGCCCGCACTCGGATCTAGCGTCGTTCACATCTGTCTCCGCATGTGAAACGAGGAACCGAGATGGCGATTCTGGTGCTCAACCAGGCCGCGGGCTGGAATCAGGAGCTCTACCAGGCGACCTTCGACCGGGCGATCCCGGACCGTACGAGTCCGCCCGCCGGGCTTATCGCCCACTTCGGGGCACCCGGCGAGACGGGCGGCTGGCAGGTCATTGACGTGTGGGAGTCAGAAGACGCGTTCCGGCGCTTCATGGAAGAGCAGGTCAAGCCGGCCGCGCAGGAACTTGGGGCACCGCCGTTCGAGTCGAAGGTGGTCGAGGTATACAACGCTCTGATCCCGTAACGCCCCTTTGGGCATGGGCCCGTGACGGATCAAGGCGTCGGGGGTACGACCGCTGCACTGCCCACTCCCAAAGAAAGGACCACCGCCAAATTTGGCTGGCGCTCCAGCGCATAGGCCCCCTGCAAGCGCCGCGTGGTCGGACGTCCGCGCGCCACTGCGAGCGCGAGCGCCAGAAGCTGGACGGCACAGGCACCGCAGAAGACCAGTGGCCGGCGCCCCTTCTTCCGTAGGTGAAGCACCTGTGTCCAAAACAGTCAGGATGTGTGTGGATAGGCTTTGGCGGTGACCGCTGATGCCGTGGAGAAGCTGCTCGCTGATGTGTGCGGGACGTTGGCCCGTGCTGGCTTCGATGTGGCGTCGGCCGGTGATGAGGGCAGCCCTGGCCTGCGGGTGCGGCGAGAGACGGACTCGGTGCTGGTGGGATGGGTGCCCGGCAGCGAGTTAGATCCTGCGGGCCGGGAAGATGCCGAGTTCGAGGGCATTCGTGCTGCTCTACGATCGGCACTGCTGGCGATCCTCACGCAGGCCGGTCATGCCGTGCAGGTGGACCGCGCGAGCGGTGAGGTGCGGGTCAGGCTGCTTGCGTGACCCCGGGCCACGGGATCGACACCCGCGTCGCCCCCTGTGCGCGGGGCAGTTCGAACGCCGGCGGGAGGGGCGATGTAGGACCCGCGTGCCGGAGGCCCGCGCCGTTTCGACTGGTCCGGCGACACCTCCCGACTGGGCAGCCGACTCGCCGCACGGCCCTGCCGGGAGCACGCTGGGAGGCGTGATGAGCGCGCCGATCGTCGTACACCAGCCCTCCCGTACCGGTGGCCGGAGTGTCACCGTGCACTCGCACGGTCGGGACGAGATCCTCGGCACCGCATACAGCGACCACGACTTGGTGGTGTTCCTTCAAGCGGCGGGCGTCGACGAACCCGAGGGAGTATTGGACGATCCACGCTGGGTGGAATGGCGCGGAGGCCGCCCACACGAGTGGAGAACGGCCTGAGCGGGGCCGTTCCAAACCGACCGCGCACAGGGTGGGGTGGCGTGGTGTACAGGTTCACCGCGGCCGCGGGGTGCCGTTGCGAGGTGGCGGTGTCAGTGGGTGGTGAGCATACCCTCGCGGAGCTGGGCCAGGGTGCGTGACAGCAGCCGGGAGACGTGCATCTGGGAGACACCGAGCCGTTCGCCGATCTGGGCCTGGGTCAGTTCCTCCACGAATCTCCAGTGCAGGATCCTGCGCGAGCGCTCGTCGAGGTCGGCGATCATCGGGGCGAGGGCGTGGAAGTCCTCCACCAGTTCCAGCGCGCCGTCCTCGTTGCCGATGAAGTCGGCCAGGGCCGTCTCGCCGTCCTCGCTGTTGCCGATGGCGGCGTTCAGGGAGGAGGAGCGGTAGCCGTTGGAGGCCACCCGTGCCTCGATGACTTCCTTCTCGTCCAGGTTCATCAGCTGGGCCAGTTCCGCCACGGTCGGTGTGCGGCCCAGTCGGCTGCTCAGCTCCTCGGTGGCGCGCGCCAGTTGGACGCGGGCCTCCTGCAGACGGCGCGGAACGTGCACGGCCCAGGTGGTGTCACGGAAGAACCGCTTGATCTCTCCCACGATGTAGGGGATCGAGAAGGAGGTGAACTCCACCTCACGGGAGAGCTCGAAGCGGTCGATGGCCTTGATGAGACCGATCACGCCGACCTGGACGATGTCCTCCATCTCCTCCGCGTCCCGGCTGCGGAAACGGGAGGCCGCGTAGCGGACCAGGGAGATGTTCATCTCGATCAGCGTGTTGCGCGCGTACTGGTACTCCGGCGTGCCCTCTTCCAGCCGGTCTAGCTGCTGGAAGAACAGGCGGGTGAGCTCACGGGCGTCCTTGGGGGCGACCTTCGACGGGTCCGGGACTGCCGGCAGTTCAGCGCACTTCACATCCGCCGTCGCCGCTGCGGTATCCGTAACCATGTGTCCCTCCCCTTGTCGGCCATGCCGACACCGGCCTACCTCGACTCGCCCTGCCGCGCGTACCCCTTCTCCCCACCTTCATGCCTACTCCTTCCGTGATATCGACGGCCCCGCACCCGCGAAGTGCCGAAGCGGACCTCGATCGACTGCGGCGAGCGGATCCAACCGAGCCGCGCCATCCAATCGAACTCCAATCCTGCGCACACCGAGTCGCGCGGCTCCTGCTCCGGTCCGAGCGTGGTGCCGCCGCGCGACCAGGTCCGCCAGGTCCTCGCGGCGGAAGACCTGGTCGACCTGGCCAGGGGCAACGTCCCGTCGGAGTTCGAGCTCAGGTCGTGAGCAGCTTGTGGTCCGGACCACGAAGGCCGTCACGTCGACTCCTCAGGGCTGGGAGCCCTCGTCGGCATCTGGCGCTGCGCCAAGGACGCCGACGGCTCCCTGACCCTGGCGGCCATCCCCGACCGGCTGAGCCGCCTGCTCAGCGTCACCGGGATGGACACCTTCCTGCCCGCCTACCCCAGCGCCGAGGCCGCGCTCGCCGCCCGCCAGGGCACTCCCACCACCGCCTGAACACCCTCGCTCGCAGGAGTGGCATCAGCGGGCTTGCCTGGCCCAGCCCAGCCCTACAGCTAGGCGCGCATCCATCATCGACACCGTCCTGATGCCCACTCGCTGAGGCGCGTCGCATGCCGGGGCACACCCACGCGTGCTCCGGCGGCCGGATCCCTTGTGACGGGCAGAGCCAGTGGGGCTGGGGTGGTCTGCCCAGGCCATACTCAGCAGCCTGAGTCGGTGCTGCAAGGGAGGTGCTATGGGTAGTCCGGTGCCTTGTGGGTACCTGCGTGCGGAGCTCGCCACCAGCGGGCGTACGCCGGAAGTGGGAGAGAGCATGGGGTTCCGCGAGTCGGGTTTCGCACTGGCTTCCCGGTACTCCGCCCGGATACTGGCCGGCCGATACCGTCTGGACGCGCTCATCGGTTCGGGGGGTGCTGCGGACGTCCACCGCGGCTTTGACTTGCGGCTGCGTCGGCCGGTGGCAGTCAAACTGTTCCGGCCCAACACCGGCTTCGACGCAGAGGAAGCCTTTCTGAGCGAGGCCATGATCCTGGCCCGCATGCAGCATCCCGGGCTGGTGACCGCCTACGACGCCGGACGGCACGACGGTGACGCCTATCTGGTCATGCAACTGATCGAAGGCCACACCCTCAAGGCGCGCATCGCCGAGAGCCCCCTGGCTCCCGAAGCCACCGCCGCACTCGGTGCCGGCCTCGCCGATGCCCTGGCCCACGCGCACGACGCTGGAGTCGTCCACCGTGACGTCAAGCCGTCCAATGTCATCCTCGACGTATTCCATCACCCCCATCTCACCGACTTCGGTATATCTCGGTTGCTCGATGCCACCACACGCACCGCCACCGGCACCCTCATCGGCACGGCGGCCTACCTGTCGCCCGAACAGGTCCTGGGCCGGCCCGTCGGACGGCCTGCCGACGTCTACGCCCTGGGTTTGGTGCTTCTCGAATGCCTCACCGGCAGGATCGAATACGACGGTGGCCCCTTGGAAGCCGCGATAGCACGGCTTCACCGCCCGCCCAGCCTCCCGGACTACCTCCCTGCGGAACTCGCCGCCCTGCTGAGCGACATGACCGCACTCGACGAGCAGGCGCGCCCGACGGCACACGACTGCGCCCGGACGCTGGCTGCTCTGTCCACCGGCACGGACCTCACGTCCCACCGGTCCGCAGCCCGTGCCACGGGCGTCGCTGCGAGCCGGCGCCCCGCAGGTGACAGCACCAGCACCCACAGGGCGCCGCTGTCCGGCCCGGAGCGGCCCGTTTCCGAAGCGGCTTCCCGGGCCAGTTCCACACCTGCTCGTCCCCGGAGCCGCGTTCTGATGGCCGGGGCAACTGCCGCACTCGCCGCCGCCATGGCCGCCACCCTCGCCGTCGCTGACGGTTCCTCGCATCAGAGCGCTGAGAGCAAGGCGGCCCCTCCCAGCAGCGGTCCAGCCGTGACCTCCTCTTCCCCCGGCACCTCAGAAGACGGCAACGACACCCCCGCGCCACAGCCGTCCGTCAGCCACACCATCTCCGCCCCTGCACACAGCGTCAGCCCGGCACCGGGAAACCTGAGCGGGCAATCGGTCACCGACGCGGCCCCGACACCAGGCAGCGCCGCCCCTCGGCAGGACACAACCGACGTCTCAGAGCGCCCCGAGACGAAGACCGCGAGCGAATCGACCGATCAAGGAAAGAAGAAGGCGTCCACAGGTCAGGGCAACGCACAGAGCGCGGAAAAAGCGAATAAAATCAAGAAGGGGTAGCTGCACCGACGCCCAGCAGGGCCGAGCTCTCCGCGTCCGGGGCGCACTGGCAGACGAGAGGGCGCAGGCGCGCTTACCGCTCCCGCGCGCCGGGGAGCAAACCCGCGCGTAAGTTCTCAAAGACGCCGTCCCTGCGCAGCCTCAAGACACGGTTTCGCGTCCGAGCCAGACTGCTGGTTCGGGAAGTTCACCGAGCGGGCCGTTTGGACGGGCACGAGCTCGACGCGGGTGCAGTCGGCGCCTTCAGCGCCTTTCACCGACGCTTGGAGGCGGCCTTGTTGCCACACTGCCCGCCGCGCCCGCAGGCCGCGGACAGTCCCGCCAGGGGCCGCCGGGCCGGCAGGCTGAGCCGGCCAACACTCTCCGTCGGCCACTCCAAAGCTGGCGCGGCATTTCCATGCTCCTGCCCCCATGGACGTCGTAGACACGCGAGCGGATCGGGGCGCTCGCTCAGCCGGTCGCGCGTCGGCGGGGCCGCCGCGCCCGTGCCGCCGTCAGTGCGGCGGCACCGTCGGGCCGGGTTGGCGGCGGGGGAGAGGTCCGCAGGTGATCGCCGATGCGCGGGTTACCCACCCGACCCTCATCAGCGGGGAGGGCCATGAGTCGGTCAGCGACGTCTACGACTGGCAGGCGGTCGTCTCCCGCTACAACCAGGAGCTGCCGACGGCGCCGGACGCCGCTCGGGTTTGGGGTCGGGCCCCGCTGACCTCATTGACGAACAGCGAGTGATCACCAGGAAGTGGTGGAGCTTTTCCGCCAGCTTGAGTCTCTGCCCAGTGATGACGACCAACGGCGCAATGTTGCGGAGGTCATCACGGTGGAGCTGGTGCGCCACTCGGTCGCTGACGAGTATTACCTCTATCCAGCAGTCCGCGAGTACCTGGAGGGCGGTGAGGCACTCGCGGACGCAGAGATCGAAGATCACATGGTGATCGAGCAGCTGCTGAAGGATCTGGAGCGCGTTTCAGTAGACGACTCACGGTTCGACAGCCTGCTCACCCAGCTGATGCGGGAGGTCCACGCACACTTCCAGGATGAGGAGGAAATTCTTCTTCCTGCCCTGCGTGAAGCGTGCCCCCCCCGAAGTCCTGACCGATCTGGGGGAGAAGGTCAGAGCTGCGAAGAAGAGCGCCCCAACCCGACCACAGCCGTATTCTCCGGACAAGCCGCAGGTCAACCAGCTCCTGGCCCCGGGGGGGGCGGCCTGATGGACAGGTTCCGCGATCGACTCGCCGACCAGGAACGCGAGACCTGACCACACGCGGGGCGCAGCAGCGCATGGTCTGCGAGCGCTTATGGACGGTGAACGCCTCTCGCGTGCGCCTGAGCGCCTGCCTTGATGTCAGCGGGGCGTGGTCGCCGCCTCGCAGCACTACGAGGCGGGCTCTTGGCGTAGGTCCAGGAAGCAGCGCAGCCGTACACCGGGCTCGCCGGGCTCCCGAGTCGTACGGTCCGCCGGCGCGATGGTGCATCGCGTGGCGAGCAGTTCCTGGATGGCGAAGGCGGTCTCGTCATCTGCGGCCGCGACCTCGACTCCGGCCAGGCCCGGCGCTGCTACATGTGCCTCGTTGATCTGCCTCATGCCTGGCACCAGGCGCCGATGTCCGAAGAGGTTCTCCTGCCGCCACGTCTTCACCCGACCGGGTACGCCGCCGGGCGCGCGGCTAGACGCGTGCTGACGTAGCGCACGCCCGGGCCCCACCGCTCCATCCCTGGGGCCATGCACCACCTGCCGGTGAGCGCGGCGGCCCCGGCCAGGTCCAGGCGGACACCGCGGGTGCGGGACGGATCGGGCAGCGGGGTGCGGCGGGACACCATGAGGGCGACGGCGATCACGGGGACGTTGAGCCAGAAGGCCCAGCGCCAGTCGAGGCCGCTGACCACGAGACCGCCGCACACCACCCCGGCCACCGAGCCGACACCGCCCGCGCCCGCCCACAGCGCCAGGGCCCGGGCACGCTGCTGCGGTGCCGTCGCCGCCACCAGGAGCGACATCGCGGCGGGCACGAGCACGGCCGCCGCCAGCGCCTGCCCGGCGCGGTCGGTGACGAGCAGCGGGCCGCTGGGGGCGGCACCGCACAGGGCCGAGGCCACGGCGAAGGCTCCTATGCCGTGCAGGAAGAGACGCCGGGACCGGGCCAGATCCGCCAGCCGGCCGCCCAGCAACTGGAGCCCGCCCACCAGCAGCACGTAGATGTTGGTCACCCATTGCACGGCGTCCAGCGACATCGACAGGTCGCGCCGGATGTCGCTGAGGGCGAGCGTCACGATGTCGGAGTCGGCGTTGGCGAGCAGCGGAGCGAGGACGGCCAGCGCGAGCAGCCGGCGGTCCAGCGGGGGCGCTGCGCGGTCGCGTGGGCGTGCAGGAGCGGCCAAGGCCATGACGGCTCCAGGGAGTTGGCATCGATGCCGCCGCGCCGGCCCGGCAGCGGGGCGAGCGGGAAGAAGCAGCCCGTGGCCTGCCGTTCGGATCGGCGCGGATCAGGCGGCGGGGCCTGGTGCGGGCGGGCACCGCGAAAGGCCACACGACGTGGTGGCGGCCGGCGGTGACACGGCAGGGGCGTGCGAGCCCGGCGATCCGAACAAGTGGCGGCCCTGGGACCGCGAGACGCCACGGCGGGGAGGACAGGGAAAGGGGCGAGGCGGGGCGGGGAGGACAGGGAAAGGGGCGAGGCGGGTGGGGCGCGGAGCAGGCACCCGCGCCAGGGCGCCGGCGGAGGCCGGGTGCTGCGGCGGCACGCGGGAGCGAGCGGGACGCGGCGAAGGCGCGCGGACGAAGGCCGGACGCGGTGTTCCGCCGGAGGTGGCCCGTGCCGCCGCGGACGGCACGGGCCACCTCCGGCGGTGCCGTCGCGGAACCGGGCCCGGGAGTGGACGCAACTCCTGCGGTCTTCCAGGGGCACCGGCGGGCCGGCGGCGGGTGGCCCCACGGGGCAACCGCCGCGCACAGCACCGCCGCCGGCCCGCGCGATCAGGTCACCGCACGCCACCGGCGGGCGTGGTGCGTCGTACGCCCGGCCGCAGTGCGGCGGCCGGGCAAGGACGCAGGGGCGGGGCTTCGCCGGCCCTCCCGCACGGTGGTGCTCAGAGCTCCTTGAGGAGCCCGCCGTCGACGACGAACTCGGCACCCGTGGTGCTGCCGGAGCGCGGCGACGCCAGCAGCACGACGGCGTCGGCCACCTCCTGCGGCTCGACGAAGCGGCCCGTGGCCAGGTTCAGCATCTCCGGGACGACGCTGTTGATGACGTTGTCCTTGTCGGTGCCGGCCTGGGAGGCGATCATGTCGGCGACGCCGCCCTCGTCGGTCCACCACGGCGTGCGCACCACACCGGGGGACACCGTGTTCACGCGGATGCCCTGGGGGGGAACTCGCCCGAGAGCACCTTGGTGATGTTGCTCAGGGCGGCCTTCGCGGCACCGTAGTCGACGTTGATCGGCGAGGGCTGCCGGGCGTTGCCGGAGGAGATGTTCACGATCGCGCCGCCGCCGCGCTGCTGCAGGTGCGGGATGGCGGCACGGATGGCACGCACGGCCGAGAACAGGTTGAACTCGAACATGGCACGCCACTCCTCGTCGGAGGCGTGCAGGAACGAGCCGCGGGGCAGGGTCACGCCGGGCGGCGGGCCACCCGCGTTGTTCACCAGGATGTCGAGCCCGCCGAACTGCTCCACGGCGCGGTCGACGACCTGCGCCGGCGCGTCCTCGTCCATGAAGTCGGCCGGAACGTGCACGAGGTTCGGGCCGGCCAGCGCATCCAGCTCGGGGGTGCTCTTGCGGGACGTGGCCACGACCCTGGCGCCCTCTTCGAGGAGCGTGCGGACGATGGCCAGGCCGATGCCCTTGGAGGCGCCGGTGACGACGGCGACCCGGCCGGAAAGCTGCAGATCCATAAGGTTCCTTCTCGATGGTCGGCCCCGCCCTGAGGTGGGGGAGGAGCGCGGTGCGGTGTGCTCTCGTCATGGGAAACACCGCCGTGCCCGAAGGTGTTGCAGGCGATGTCCACCGGGCCCGCGGGATCAGCGGTGCCAGCGCATGACCTCCTCCGGAAGCTCCTCCAGCTGCGCGATCTCGGACGGCTTGCGGTCCATGTACCGCGGGTCGCACTCCTGGTGCCCTAGCAGCCGGGCGATCGGGGCCAGCGCGGTGAACAGGGCGCGCTGCAGCGCCCAAGGCGGCGAAGCAAACCGCACCACGTCACCGAACTCCAGCGTGGCCACCGCCTGCTGCAGCAGCCGGGGCATGCCCTCGGGCGTGATCTTGCCGTCCACCTACGGGGCGAAGTACTGCCACCGATGCCGGCCGCAGCCGTGCGATCCGCCGCCGTGCCGACAGTGCGGTTCGACCGAGGACTACTGGTCAGCGACAGGGGCCGCTCACCGGATCCGGCGGGCCCGGGCGCGGTTCCCCGAACCCGCACAAGTGTCGTAACTGTTACCGCGATTCGTCAGCAGAGCGCCCGGCGTCCTGCCCGGACTGCTTCGCATGGGGGATACTGCGGCGCTACGGCAGGATGTGTTTGGGCTGCCGAGGCTGGCGCCGGCTCTACCCAGTCGTCGGCCCGTGCCAGGTCTGCGGCCGGGAGTTGTCCCTGCCTGAGGGCGCCTGCCGTCTGTGCACCAAGCAGGCCAGTTGCTGTGGCGCCCCTCACTACGCCCTGAATCAGGAGGAGGGGAACCGGCACGGGCAGCAGCTGTTCTTCGCCGACATGGAACGGCGCGTCCGGGCTGCTGACGCTGGGGCCGGTCCGCTGCGGCCCCGAACTGCCTGCGATGCCCCCGCCTGTGCTGCTGCCGGTCAAGCACCGGCAGTTGATGCTCTTCCCGCCGCACGGCAGGGACCTGCGGCGTGGGCAGCAGCACGGATTCCCCGAGGCGGATGCGCCCGAGGTGGCGGGCGGCCGCCGCCGACGACTACGCGCGACGGCACGGGCTGGAGTACTGCACCGCATGGGGCTGGACCGCAGCCTGCGCGTCCTCCTGGCCGTCCACGACACCCCCGGCGCTCCGTTCCGGGCGTCCGCCGTCCTGCTCCTGTGAGACTGGGACCTTCCGGCCAGGCCCCTGTTGAAGCTGTCGTCCCAGCTCGACATGCTCGAGGATGACCGCATCCCGCCGGTGGTGCCCTGGTTCCGCGAGCTCATCGCGGACTTCCCAGAACCGATGGCCGGCGAGCTGAACACCTGGTTCGAGCTCATGCTCGCGGGCAGTACCACCGCACCACGAGTGAAGGCACGTTCGTCCCGGTGGATCCGGCGCATGGTGAGAGCCTCGCTGCCCGCCCTGCGCACGTGGGCGGACCAGGGCAAGGGCTTTCTGCGCTCCATCACCCGGGACGACGTCCTGGACGTCCTGCCCGACAACGGAACCCCACGGGCCACAATGCTCCAGGGCCTGCGGCACATCCTCCGGCCCCTGAAGCGCCGGAGGATCATCTTCACGGACCCCACCACCCGGATCTTCTGCGGTATGCCGACCGCTACCATCCCTCTGCCGGTCGAGGTCACCGACCTCCGCCAGGTCCTCCAGGACCAGGCGGAGCCGAAGGCGGCCCTGTCGACCCTGGTCATCTTCCACGCACCCACCTCGGGAGAACTGCGCACTCTGATGACCACGTACCTGCGCGACGGCAGGCTGTTCCTGGCCAACCGCACAGTCCTGCTCGCCGACCTGGTACGCGACCGGCTCGCGGCCTACCTGGATTACCGCAACAGCCGGTGGTCCCGCACCGCCAAGCCCCACATGTTCGTCTCCCAGACCACGGCCTGCGGCGTCCAACCCGTCAGCCACGTCTGGATCAACGACGTACTCGGCATACCCGCCCGCCGCCTCCGCGAGGACCGCCTCCTACACGAAGCCGAGGCCACCCGACGCGATCTGCGCCGCATGTGCGACCTGTTCGACCTCTCCGTCGGCGCAGCCCTGCGCTACACCGCCACCGTCGACCAAGAAGGCCTCATCGAATACAACCTCCGCAACGCCGGGCCACGCCCGGAAGCCCGAGCCGCCGATGACACCGGTTGAACAACGTGGATCGGCCCTACCTATGAGACAGCGCGCATAACAGCCGCGCTCCGCGAATTCGTGAGCCGAGTGGGAAGGCTGCGTGCATCATCAGTAGGGGGCTGGGTGCGGAGCCTGGCCGGTCAATCGCAGGGGAGGCGACGTGGCAGCCTTGAAGCCCAGTCGAGTGCTGATCGACCAGACAATGCTGTGTGAGGCAGCGCGGCTCTTGGAGGGCACCAACACACCCTGGCCTGATCGGCGTATCTCACCACTAGGATGGGAAATACCCAACCCGGCCGAGCGTCTCGTTCACTTGGCAACGCTGCTTGACGCGCTGTTGCTCTACGACGAGCTCTACGTCCTTGACGCACAGCTTCCGCACGATGCGGACGCGCTGCCCCTGCGACAAGTCCTGCTCGATCGTCACATCCTCCGACACGTTGACACGCGCACATTGTCAACGGACGTGGCGGACGAGCTCACTGGGTTCTTGCGCGATGCAGAGACCGTCGCAGGACCCCTGGGGGCCTCGCCCCGGCTCGCTTCCGGAGAAGAAGTGGCCAACGGTGTCCGCCGCCTACTTGCCCACCAACGCGAGATCGGGGAAACCGCGACTCGTCGTGACCTGGAACTCGCTTCGGTCATGCATAGCGAGGTGGAAGGTGACCTCGTCTATGGCCGTCTCCAGGGCGCGCGCTCCGAGCTTCGGTCCGATCCGCTGCGCACGCTCGGCTCGGCAACGCTCGGGAATATTGGTTATTTCCGTAGCGGCGCAGTCTACAGAGGCGTTTCACACCTCCGTACCTTCATCTACTGGCGCATTTCTGCCCATCTCCGTATTCCGTTCCTGCCTTCTTTGTATCGCCTACCCGCCTACCACCTCATCACGGATTACGTACGCCGCACCGTCCAGGACCGTGTCTACGAGATCGTCGCCGACGCCTTCCGAACGACCGTAGGCGAGGTTTACGAGGACGAGTACCCGGTTCCGCTGTACCTCCCGCCCGCGCTGGCTCTCTTCCTCGACCACCTCCGTACACACGGCGACATCGCAATGGCCGTAGAAGACTTGCGTCACCAGCACCGCAAACTCCGCCGGACCTTGACCGAACTCCAACAGTCTCTCGAGACTGGCTCGACTCTGGGGGAGGTCAAGGCTGCCCGTCGTCGGCTCAACGCAGCTCTGGATGCCCTGCGCACCGATCTTGGCCCTCACGACCAAGCTGCAGTCGGCACAGTCGACCAGCTCATCGACATCGTGCCCGGCGTAGTCAACGCGGCCGCCAATCCCCTTGATGTGGGTGGCTATGCCGAGGCGCTGATGGCCCGTCCGGCCGAGTGGATTCGCTCCTGGTGGCTGCGGCGTCCCGTTCATTCCGCCGTCAGGCTGAGCACCCGTTTGGAGCATCTAAGCCGATACCACCGCCTCCTTGAGGAAGCCACGGGCCAGCGATTCGATCCAGCTCACGTCGAAGGTCTACGCCGAACGTACGGAGACGCCCTGAACCTCTACGGCGGGGATAGCCGACTTCCCGCAGCACCCCCGTGTGCAACGGCAGAACCTCCGGAACAGGAACCGGCGTAGCCCGGCCCTGCTTCAGGACCCGCTTTTGAACCTCGAACATCGTCAGCATCTCGACGCAGAACAGCAGCGCTCCCGGGGCCTGCACGCGGGGCATCTGCGGCTCGTCTCCCACTGCCGAGTGCGGAGATCGTCTGGTGCAGTTGTCGGCGGAGGCGAGGGGCTCGCGCCCGTCGATACGTCCGCGTGGATCGGTGGTCAGGGTGTGGGGTAGGGGTTGGGGACCGGGCCTGTGGTCAGGCCGTGTTGGGCCGGTCGGCAGCGCCGGTGATTTGGTCCCAGATCGAAGCGGGCGGACGACACACCGGTGGGCCCGGTCGGCAGGTCGACGCCCTGCTGACGGCTTATCGCACGCCTCTCCTCCCTACAGAACGACCACATCACTCTCAAGGTCCGCGAGGCGGGCCGCGTCGAAGTGGCAGAAGGACAGCCGGGTGCCGGGGTGCCCTTCACCCTCCACAAGATCGGTGGACGCCGGAGCCAATCGCCGGGTCGGTCCGCAGGTCGTCAAGCCCGTCACCCGGCTGGAGAAGACCCACCGCGGTCCATTCCCTGGCCAGAGTCGAGGACGTTGCCGCAGCGGCGACCACGGACTCTCAAGCAGCCGACGGTCGGGCGAAAGTACCTGAGCAGCTGTGCATAGGGAGACTTTATGTGACGGAAGCGTTGACCGGAGTAGGCCCAGAACCTATCTTCTGACCGATTCCACGAACCGCGTTCGATATACCGACATCGACGGTATCACCGCACCGCCAGCACCAGAGGGAGCACCCTGTGAGACCTGAGCTCACCCGCCGGACGGTCCTCGGCATGATCGCCGGCTCGGCCGCCGCCACCGTCACCGGTGTCTCAACCGGCACCGCCCACGCCGCCGTGCCCGCATCCCCCGGTGTGACCTACACGAACACCATCGCCGAGCAGCGGGCCGACCCGCACATCTTCAAGCACACCGACGGCTTCTACTACTTCACCGCCACCGTGCCGGCATACGACCGCATCGTGCTGCGCCGGGCCACCACGATCCAGGGGCTCACGTCCGCCCCCGAGACGACCATCTGGACCAAGCACACCACCGGTGAGATGGGCGGCTACATCTGGGCCCCCGAGATCCACTTCATCGACGGCAGGTGGTACATCTACTTCTCCGCCGGTGCCGCGAACGACAGATGGAGGATCCGGCCCTACGTCCTGGAGTGCGCGGACGCGAACCCGATCACGGGCACCTGGACGGAGAAGGGCCGTATCGCGCTGCCGCTGGACACCTTCTCCCTGGACCCGACCACCTTCGCCGTGAACGGGACGCGCTACCTCGCCTGGGCGCAGGACAACCCGCCCGTGTTCGGCCTCGGCACCAACATCTACATCGCCCAGATGGTCAACCCGTGGACCATCACCGGCACACCGGTCCTGCTCAGCCGGCCGACCGCCGCGTGGGAGAAGGCCGGAGGCGCGACGGTCAACGAGGGCCCGGCCGTACTCGAGAAGAACGGCAAGGTCTTCATGACCTTCTCGGCCAGCGCCACCGACGCCAACTACTGCATGGGCCTGCTGACCGCCTCCGCCTCGGACGACCTGCTGGACGCCTCGTCATGGACCAAGAACGCCGGCCCCGTCTTCGTCAGCAACGCCGCCACCAGCCAGTACGGCCCCGGGCACAACCAGTTCACGGTCTCCGAGGACGGCAAGTCCGACATCCTCGTCTACCACGACCGCAGCTACAGGGACATCAGCGGCGCCCCGCTCAACGACCCCAACCGCCGCACCCGCGTCCAGAAGATCTACTGGAAGGCCGACGGCACCCCCGACTTCGGCATCCCCGTCGCCGACGGCCTCACCCCGATCCGGCTCTCCTCCTACAACTTCCCCGACCGGTTCATCCGGCACTGGGAGTACCGCGCCAGGATCGAGGCGAACGTCGCGCCGCTGGCAGACTCGCAGTTCCGCGTGGTCACCGGTCTCGCCGGCACCGGCACCGTCTCCCTGGAGTCGGCCAACTTCCCCGGCTACTTCCTGCGCCACAAGAACAACGAGGTGTGGGTGGAGAAGAACGACGGGACGTCGCTGTTCGCCGGTGACGCATCCTTCACCGCCCGCGCCGGCCTCTCCGACTCCGCCGGGGTCTCCTACGAGTCGTACAACCTCCCGGGCCGCTACATCCGCCACTACAACTACCTGCTGTACGTCCAGGCCGTCAGCACGACGACCGCCCGGGCAGACGCCACCTTCTACACCCAGTAGCCGAAGCCCCTCTCCCTCCGCGGCAGCGACCAACTGGACCGACCGGCTCCACCTCCCGCCCAGCCCGTTCGACCCGCGCCTCATCCTGTGAGGTGAAGGGTTGAACCGTAGGACTGGGCGCGGGAGGCAGGGGAAAGGCCCTCCGGCAGTCGATTCGAGCTGTTGTTCTCCCCGAAATATGGCAAGAAGTAGCATTTTTCCGTTCAAGGATTGCCCTTCCCTCGACCGGACGGCCGCTCGGAGCCGTCGGCTTGGGCTGTGCCGGGACGAGCCCCTGGATGTACGCCACGGCCACAACCGCTGCTTCTCACCTCGCACGACGGCACGGAGAAGTGGATCGTCTACCGCGCCGACAACACCGCGAACGCGGCGGCTGCGGCAACGGCCGCACCACCCCCGCCCGCGGCAGAGCCGTCTTCCACGACGACGCATCCTTCTTTCGAAGCGTCGGCCTCGCCGAGTCCATCAACGACGTCTCCTCCGAGTCGCTCAACTTCCCCGGCCGCTACTCACGCCACTTGAACAACCTGCTCTACGTCCAGCCGGCCGGCACGGCACTCGACCAGCAGCACGCCGCCTACTACGCGACACAGCGGCGGAGCAGCGACCGAGCAGTCCCCGCTCTGCCCCCACCTTCAGTGACCGCACCACATCAAGGAGCCATCATGACGTTGCCGGTCCCCAGTCGAAGAAGCGCGATGAAAGCGCTCCTCGCCCTCGGCGCGACCCCCGCGGTCCTCGCCTCCCCGCTGGCACCCCTGCTCAGCGGCACGGCACACGCGGCCGCCCCGCCCGCCGGCCGGACCTCGCGGTACACGATGACCGCGTTCACGTACTCCAGCGAGCGGAACATGTACGTGTACGACTCCGTGGACGCCACGGGCTTCGACCTCGTGAAGGGGCCCGCCTACACACCGCCGTCCGGGCTGGTGCGCGACCCCAGCGTCTTCCGGCACACGGACGGGTTCTACTACGTCACCTACACCAGCAGCTGGACGGGCAACACCATCGGCTTGGCCCGCAGCTCGGACCGGCAGAACTGGACCTTCCTCGGCAACATCACCATCAACCTCCCCGACGTCGGGAACGCCTGGGCCCCGGAGTGGTTCATCGACCCGGACAACGGCAGCGTCAACATCCTGGTCTCCCTGCACCTGAACCCCGAGGCCAGGGGCGTCTTCAACCCGTACGTCATCACGGCGACCAACAGCACCCTGACTTCGTGGAGCACCGCGACCCCGATGACCGGCGGCGTCAGGGGGGGTTACATCGACACCACCGTCGTGAAGATCGGCTCGACGTACCACGCGTTTCTGAAGAGCACCTCCACCAGGTCCATCGACTTCGCCACCTCCAGCAGCCTGACCGGCCCCTGGACGATCACCAAAACCGGCAACTGGGTCGACCTCGACGGTGAGGGCCCGGTCCTGGTGCAGCTGGACAACGGCGGCTGGCGCATCTTCTTCGAGGACTACATGCGGCGCAGGTTCTACTACGTCGACAGCTACGACACCTTCAAGACCTGGACGACACCGGCCGAACTGCCCGGCCTGTCCGGCACCGTCAAACACCTCACGGTGGTCAAGGAGACCGTCACCGGAGGCGTGACCCTGCCGCTCGACACCACCCGCTCCTTCCGGTCGGTGAACCTCCCCGACCGATACATGCGCCACCGCAACTTCCTCGGCTACACCGACCCCGTGGACGCCTCCAGCACGAGCCAGACCAAGCAGGACGCCACCTTCGCCGTAGTCCCCGGCCTGGCAGACGCCAACTGCTACTCCTTCCGCACCGCCAGCGGCCTCTACCTGCGTCATTCGGCGTTCCGTGTCCGCGTCGACGCCAACGACGGCACGGCCACCTTCGCCAAGGACGCCACGTTCAACGCCCACCCGGGCACGGCGGCGAGCTCGGTCGCCCTGGAGTCGTACAACTTCCCGGGCTACTACGTCCGCCACCGGAACGGCGAGCTGTGGGTCGACCGCTACACGGCCACCGACCTGTTCCGCGCCGACCGGAGCTTCCAACCCGTCACGGCCTGGTCCTGAGTACCGGGCGGTGCGACGCACCCGGCGGTGTTCGGAGCAGCCACAGGGCTTGACACCTGCGGCCTGTCTTTGGATCAAACCCGGGGTCGGGGACTGAGGTGTGACGCGTGCGCGACTCACCGCCGGCGTGTGGAGTTCATGGGGCCGTTCCTGCCGGTCGGCAGGAACGGCCCGTACCGGGAGCGGCTGCGTTAGCAGTTCGAGGGGGTTGTCTGGCAGCTCCACACCGGTCGTGCCAGTGGCGGGAGATGCCCGGGCCATTCTGTGCCTGGCAGGCGCTCTGCTACCGCTTCACGCGCTGCCGCCCCCCAAGGTTGGAAAGGCGAAGAACAGGCTGGCGGCGAGCAGTGTCGCCGCCAGCCGGGTCAAGACCCTGGGTGTGTTTCCTGTCTCTTCGCGGGTGTCGTGACGGGCAGGGGAAGCGGGTCGTCAGGAACGCGACCACTGGAAGCTGGCTGCTGTGCCGCAGGTGCGCTGTTCGAGCAGGGCGAGGTTCTCGGTCGAGGCGCCGGCGACGTTGACGCACTTGCCGCTGTGGCGGGCCCTGAGCTGGAAGTATCCGTCGGTGGCGACCCAGGCGAACTGCTGGTTCGCGCCGGCATGGCAGCGGTACTGGACGATGCCGGCGCCGTCGGC
>NZ_JBVIAY010000043.1:20853-28947 GCF_055573695.1 Streptomyces sp. NPDC030143 | reverse complement strand
TGGAAGTCATCCGCCCCAGAGCCCCGCGCATGGCCGAACGCCTGGTCAACGACATCTTCGACGCGCTCGATGAACAGACGGTCGTGGTCCCAGGGGCTGGCACCCTCGACGTGATCGTGCCGTCCCTGGCCAAGTCGCTGGCCGCCGTCCACGAACAACGCAAGGCTCTCGAAGCCCAGACCCAGGCCCTGCTGGAGGCCCACCCTCTTTCCAGGTCCTGACGTCGCTGCCCGGCGTCGGCGTCAGGACCGCCGCAGTCCTCCTGGTCACCGTCGGCGACGGCAGCTCGTTCCCAAGCCGATCGCATGCGAGCTACCCCCGCGGGCGCGGGGGTAGCTCCAGCCGCCGATTCCGCTCGCCCTCCGGCGCGTCGTCGTCCCCACCCGCCCAAGGCGATCGCGGACCGGATCGACGACGCGGTACGGCAGCGCTGGCAGCCGCAGGTCCGCAAACGCCGCCAGAAGCAGGCGGCCACCACACGCGGCATCACTGTGGAGACACGGGCCCGGTTCGGCTACACCGCACCCGTCGGCACCACCGACGACGGACGCTTCCGACGGCTCACCGTCCACCTGCCCCCCGCCTACGCACAGCGCCTGTTCAACGCCCGTGACGCCGGAGCCAGCGACCAGCAGATGTGCCAGATCATCGCCGAAGGACTCAAAGACATCTACTTCCAAGACGGCGGAGCCCGCGCCATGGGACTCTCCGACGTCACCCTCAACGACATCGACTACATCGACCTCGACTACTGACCCCGGCAGCGACCGGGAGCCCGGAACCTGCTTGTTGTGACTGAGCGTTTCAGTTGGCGGGTGAGCGCTGTACTTGGCGAGGTGAGCGCTTGCGGTCCGGGAAGGCGGCAGGGAAGGCGCACCTTCGGGTGCGCCTTCCCTGCCTTCTGGCAACTGCGATCCCACGACGGCGCCTTGTGCATCCTGCGAGTCGGAGTGCCTGAATACGGATGCGAATGTGTCATCTTGACGATAACCTGCCACTAGGTCTTTGGGATGACAAGGAGCAGCAGTGCGCGCATTCGTTTCCCACAACCATCAAGGACAAGCCTGCCGTTCGCTCCTTCGCCACGAAGCTGCGGTTGGGCGGCGTGGACATCTGGCTCGATGAGTGGGAACTGAGCCCCGGCGACTCCATCCCTGGCAAAGTCGGGGTTGCCTTGGACACGGTCGACACCGTGCTCGTCTGCTGGTCGGAGCACGCCAGCACGTCGGAGTGGGTCAAGTCCGAGTTGGAGACTGCGATCATCCGGCGACTGGAAGACGGACTCAGGATCATCCCAGTCTGCCTGGACGACACGCCACTCCCGGCGCTCCTCCGCCCCCTGTACTGGGTCTCCGTGACTGAAGACGACGACCAGACCGCCGTCAACAAGATCTTGGGCGTCGATACCACCGGATTCCTCCAGGGCGTCCAACAGCTCCTGGACGAGGTGACCATCGAGGCCGTGTCCTTTCGCGGAGCCGGCGTCTACGTGATCTGCCCCAACTGCGGCGCTCCGCCAGCCAAGCTCGAACAGTGGGGTGCGACCGACTACGACCGCGGGAACCACTACGCCGGGGTGCGCTGCACTGAGTGCCGTTGGGAGGAGGGCGGCGAGGTGTAGCAAGTTCGTACTTGCCGCGACCAATCACACCTCGGTACAGCCGCTGTGCCGGACCAAGGCGCGGCCTCGCTCAACCCGCCAACTGAAGTGCTCAGTCACAGTGGGGTGAGCCGAAGCGCGATAGTTGTCACCAAGGCAGGCTTGTTGTCACCGACCGGTGTGACGTTGACCGGTAAATGGATCACTTGAGGCATCGGGTGGTGGGGCGGCCATCCCGGCGGCAGCGGCTCGTCGTGCCGTAGGCGCTCATCTACGCGTGTGTGCGCTCGGCCACCCAGCGCTTGCCGGCCCGGACAGTGGCGGCGACGTCCGTGCGGTGGTGCGGTGGTCCTCAAGCCCGTGGAGCCGGCAGTGAACCTGCGCGCCGGTCACGCACGGGCTGTCTTTTCCGCTGTTCGAGATCAGTCCTCGCTGGCCAGAGTCGTGGCCGTGAGCAACAACTTGGCCATCGATCGGCCGGCCAGCCGCAGTGGTTCCGGCTCACGGGTAGCCCTGCTGAGCATAAAAGCCCCCTCCAGCATCATGACCATCGAGTACGCGAGGGACTGCGCCACCTTCGGTTCGGCCACCCAGCGGCCGAACCATCGCGTCGCGGTGCCGACCCACTCCTCAAAGACCTCCGCGGTCGCGATCCGCAGCACCTCATTGCTGCTGGCGACCTCCAGGGCCACCGTCCCGATTGGGCACGCGTCGGCGTAGTCGGCCGCTGCAAGGTCGTCCGCAGCTGCTTCGAATGCGTGCACGAGGGATTCCACCGGATCTGGCACGCTGTCCAGCAGAGCCAGGACCATGCGGCCGTACTCGGTTCCGGATGTGCGGATCATGTCCTCGGCCAGTTGCTGCTTGCCGCCGGGGAAGAAGTGGTAGATCGAGCCGAAGGGTGCGTCCGCCTCTGCCGCGATCCGCTTCAGGCCGGTGGCCGAGTAGCCGTGTCGGCGGAACAGTACCGTGGCGGCACTCCGGATCCTGGCTCGTGTGTCCGACTGTCCCATTGCCTTCCACCCCTTCCTCCTCCAAGATTACAGTAGAACGATCTATCAAGCAGGAGGTTGGGATGCCGAGGATCGAGTTATCGTCCGGACCGATCGACTACCAGGACACCGGTGGTGAGGGGCCTGTGCTGGTGTTTGGGCACGGTCTGCCGATGAACGAGACGCAGTGGCGCAAGGTGGTGCCGCTGCTGGACGGATACCGCTGCGTCCTGCCCACGCTGCCCCTGGGTGGTCACCGTCAGCCGATGAACCGGGATGCCGACCTGTCTCAGCGCGGTGTCGCCCGGCTCCTGGGCGAGTTCATCGACGGGCTCGGTCTGGGCCAGGTGACCCTCGTACTCAACGACTGGGGCGGGGGCCAATTCCTGGTGTCGGAAGGGCAGGACCAGCACATCGCGCGCCTGGTGCTGGTGGCCTGCGAGGCCTTCGACAACTTCCCCCCTGGGCCGGCCAAAGCCATGGCCCAGGTGTGCAGGGTTCCCGGCGGCGTCTGGCTCCTGACGCGGCTCATGCGCATCCCCGCGTTCCGCCACAACCGGGGCGGATACGGCGGGATGAGCCTGCGTGGGATCCCCGACGAGATCATGGACGACTGGTTCGCTCCCGCCACCCGCAGCAGGGCCATTCGCAGGGACTTCGCCAAATTCGCCACCGGGGCACCCGACCGTACGACCTTGTTGGCCTGGAGCGAGCGACTGCGCGACTTCGACCGCCCGGTACTGGTCGTCTGGGCGACCGAGGACCGGTTGATGCCACGTGAGCACGGGCCCCGGCTGGCCGAGCTGTACCCGCAGGGCCGGCTGATCGAGATCACCGACTCGTCCACCCTCATCCCCGAGGACCAGCCCGAACGACTCGCCCAGGTACTCATCGACTTCCTGATCCAAAACGGAGCAGAACCGGTCCGACACGCCTTCTGAGCGCGGGGCGGCAGCCGGACCCGACAGCCTGAAGTGACGCATCGGATCACCCGACAGCGCCACCTCGTGTACGAGGTCCTGTACCGAGCCGGACGCCTCGTCCCCATCAGCCCCCCACCAGATTGTCCATCGCCCCGGACAGAGCGAGGCTTGCGAGCTTCGCCACTGGTGACAGGAAGGCTGCCGAACGAGCACTTGTGACAAGCCGCGTGCCTCACTGGTGACAACCAGCCTGCTTCGCCCGGTCTCAATCACCAGCTCAACTGGCTCTTCCGGTGACAACTACCTTGCTTCGGCTCATTGTTGAGCCGAAGCACGATCGTTGTCACATAGGCAGGCTTGTTGTCACTTCGCGTCCGCGGCTGCCTCGGTGCGACCTTCCGTGGTGGATGGCATCGGGTCGATCGAACTGACACCGGCCTGCGCCTGCCGAAGGCGTCTGTGCCCCTTACCCGGCCGCCGACCTGGCGGGCAGACTGCGTTCATGCAGCTCCCCGCCGAAGCCGTTACCGCCACCGTGCTGATCGAGGTCGTACGGATCTCCGCCCTTCCCACCAGTGGGGACGTTCCGTACCCCGGCACGGCGGTTGCTCACTGGGCCGGGAGCGAGGCCGCCGCTGCCCTGGCCTTGATCGAGAGCCTGCCGGGCAGTGAACAGCACCGCTGCGGCTTCTCGCCGGGCTGGAGCGTCCGGGCATACGAGGACTCTCTCGATCTGGCGCTGTTCGAGGCGGCGTTCTGCTTCACCTGCCACGAGGTCCGCATGCAGGGAACGGCGGTGCCGCCCGCTCTGGCCACGCAGTTCTTCGACCCGGGCGCCCTGCCGGCCCGGACCCTGCTGTCTCTCTTCCGCAAGGCAGCCCGTAGCCGACCGACTGGATGAGCGTCACGCCTCGACCTGGTGACAGGAGGCTGCGGATTGAACGTCTGTGACAAGTAGCCTGCCTTCTGGGTGACAAGCACGCTGCTTCGGCCTAGGAGTTGTCGTCAAATGTCACGCCCACATCAGCAGCGATGCGAGGGTGACGGCTGCTTGGTAGGACTCGGCGGTCTTGTCGTAGCGGGTGGCGATGCCGCGCCACTGCTTGAGGCGGTTGAAGCACCGTTCGACGACGTTGCGCCGCTTGTAGACCTGCTTGTCGAAGGCCGGCGGGCGTCCGCCACGGCTGCCGCGTCGGAGCCGGTTGCGAATCTGGTCGGACCGTTCCGGGATGGTGTGCCGGATGTTCCGTCGCCGCAGCCAGGTGCGTATGGCCTTGGAGCTGTAGCCCTTGTCGCCGATGACGTGCTCGGGTCGGACCCGGGGCCGTCCCGGCCCCAGCCGGGGCACCCGGATGGCCTTCATCACGGCGGTGAACTGCGTGCAGTCGTTGGTGTTCCCACCAGTGACGGTGAAGGCGAGCGGCCGCCCCAAGCCGTCGCAGGCCAGGTGGATCTTGCTGGTCAGACCGCCTCTGGACCGGCCGAGTCCCGAGGTGCAAAGCCCCTTTTTCACGCTCCGGCCGCGTGCTGGTGGGCTCGGACGATCGTGGAATCGACAGACACCAGCCACTCGATGTCCCCGGCCGCGTCGGCCCTGGCCTGGGCGGCTCGGAGCATTCGCTCGAAGGTGCCGTCTTTGGCCCACCGGCGGAAGCGGGTGTGCAGCGTGGCCCAGGAACCGTACCGCTCGGGCACGTCCCGCCAGGCCGTTCCGGTCTGGAACTTCCACACGATCCCGTTCAGGACCGTCCGGTCGTCCAGCCGCCTGCGGCCCCGCTCGGACCGGGGCAGCAACGGCTGCACGAAAGCCCACTCGGCATCGGACAGTTCATGGCGACGTATCACCCGACCATAATTTCCCATCACTTGATCACCTTTGAAGCCGACCCACAAGCGGCTGGGCATGCGCTGTCACGGTGGGCCGGCACCTGGACGGCGGGCGCGGGCCGTACCGCCAGCGTGTCGGAGCCGCGTGATAGATCTGTCGCGTGGCCACATTCAAAGACTTCAACTTCAAGCTTGTCGTGATCGACGTGCTCATGTACGAGCAAGCTCTCCTGACGCCTGCCTTCGATCTCGGTGCCCGCATGCGGGAGCGGGGCATCGACATACCCGCGGTGTACGTGTTGGAGAACGACATCGACGACGAGGTCCTCGACGAGTCGCGCACCTTCTTCAAGGAACTGGAGATCGGCGACGAGCTCTTGGCCGAAGTTGAGACGCTCTGCTTCGACGCCGGCCAGGAGATCTACCGGCACTGCGCCCCGGCCTGGGGCGGCGAGGACGACCTCTTTGACATCCGCTCTCTCGACGACCTCGCGTTGCTGCCGAACCTGAAGCGCGTCACTGCCGTGGACGACGGCACGCTGGTCGCACCGGGCAAGTGGGAGATCTTCGCGGCCCGCGGCATCGAGGCGAGCTGAGAGGCGGGCGGGGGAGTGACCGGGGGACGAGGGGAAGGCATGAGGTGTGCGTACTGCCGGCGTGAGGTCGTGTGCCGGCAGTCGGCGCTCGGCGGTCCACCCTGCCTGGGGCAGATCCACGTGCACAGCAACGAGGAGGTTTGCTTCCCCGAGCAGGGGGCGGCGAGCTCACGCGCCTGGCCGCCCGGCGGGTGCGGCTGCAAGGCCCCGGAGTTGAAGGCATTCACGACAGACCCGCCTCCTCCGCCCTCGCCGTCGAGGGCCGGTACGGTACAACTGGCCGAGGCCGGCAGGGCGTTCCTCGGCCTCGCACCGGGCGCGGGGGCGAACGTCGTCGAGCTGGCGGGCGGCGCGGGCGTGTGTGTAGTACAGGCTGGACGTGGTGGCGGCAAGGTGTACGTCGCACCGGACCGGACCGTCCTGTTCGTCCCGTCCTCCACGGACTTCGACACGGGGCTCGCGGCCTTCCTCGGCGGCGCACGCACCCCCGCGAGGGGGGTTTGACGACAGGCCCTAGCACTTTTACCAGCCCATTCGGCCTTGCCGTGACAGATGTTGGCTTTGTTCACCGGTTTCGACAGCAGTTGTTCAGTGCTTCGGGAGGCACCCGGGCTGCGGCGTGTTCGATGTTCGCGAGAAGCGACAGCACCCGCGCACGCCGATGAGGCTGTTGCCGCTCCAGGCAGACCCTACGAGCTACGGGGATGCTCCAGCGGTGCGGATGGTCGGGATCGGTGGGGCAAGCAAACACGTTGAACTCGACGGAGCGGCCCACGGTGACTTCAGGGGGTTGCGGACCGAAAGGCGGGCAGGTCTCGGTCCTAGCGGCCGGCCGTCGGGTGCCACTCGCGGCGGAGGAGGCCGAAGACCCAGGAGTCAGAGACGTCGCCGTTGACGACGCAGTCCTCGCGGAGGGTGCCTTCGCGGACGAAGCCGAGCTTCTCCAGGACTCGGGCGGACGCCACGTTGCGGGTGTCGGTCTCGGCCTGGACGCGGTTCAGGTCCAGGGTGTCAAACGCCCACCGCAGGACGGCGTGCGCCGTCTCTGTGGCGTAGCCGAGGCCCCACGCGGCGGCGCCGAAGACGTAGCCCAGGGACGCGCTGCGGAAGTCCGGGTTCCAGCTGGTCAGGCCGCACCAGCCGATAAACGCGCCGTCGGAGAGGCGGTCGACGGCCACCCGCGCTCCCGTGCCTTCCTCCTCGATCGTCCGGCAGGTCGCGATGAAGCGCTGGGCGCGGGCCGGTTCGGTCCAAGGCGGGGAGTCCCAGTAGCGCAGCACGTTGGCGCTGCTGTGCAGCGCGTAGAGCGGCGCCGCGTCGGCGTCGGTGAACGGCCGCAGTCGCAGGCGGGCGGTGTGCAGCTCGGGGGTGGGCAAGGTCATGCGGAGCATCCTGCCGCGTCACGCCCGCCCTCGACCATCCGTTTATCCGGACGGTCGGGGGCGCGTACGTCCCCGTTGACGCCGGACGCGCCGCACGGGCTGTGAGTCCGCAGTACCGTGCCGTCATGGCGAGCAAACGGCGGCCGTACTGGCGCACCTTCGGGACGCCGACCAGCCTCGTCCTGTACCGGACCCCGGACGGATGGAGGTACGCCGTCCACTTCACGGGGCCGGCCCGGCATCGCCGACGGCGCGCTCGCCGATCCTCCGCCCTCGTCCGAGCCGGACATCGCGCAGGCGGCCCTGGTCCAGAAGCCGGAGGAACTCACCCACCGCCGGCTCGACGTCCTCTGGCACGCACCTGATCAACCGGACTGGTGGACCGGCACGGTCTCGGTGCCAGTGCTGCTGTCCAAACTCGTGAACATTTCGAATCCCTCTCGGGCGGCGGCTGCCTCCCAAACCGGTGTACAGCCGCTGCCCGTTCTCGCGGACAGAGCCAACAGATGTCGTGCTTCGGCTCACTTGTGTGACTGAGCGCTTCAGTTGGCCAGTGAGCACTCGAGTTGGACACTCCAAGATCAACGTGGTGCCATCGCTGTGACTGACGCGCGGCGGCCCGATTCGGGTGGGCCTCGCAAGCCCATCCGAATCAGCAGAACGGTCGGAACTCCTTGAAGTCCGGCGTCGGGGGGGGGGGGGGGGGGGGGGGGGGGGGGGGGGGGGGGTGGGGAAGGGGGGGGGGGGGGGGGGGGGGGGGGGGAGGGGGCGGGG
>NZ_JBVIAY010000043.1:12801-20844 GCF_055573695.1 Streptomyces sp. NPDC030143 | reverse complement strand
TGCGCCCCCCCACCCCCCCCACACACCCACCACCCCCCCCCCCCCCCCCCCCCCCCCCCCCCCCCCCCCCCCCCCCCCCCCCCCCCCCCCCCCCCCCCCCCCCCCCGACCGCTGGCCGGGGCGGCGGTCCCGTCGGCCAGAGCGCCCGGTATCGGACGCCACCCCAAATTGGTCTCGAAGTACGCCACGGCAGCGCCGACCGATGGCCACCAGACATCGTCGAGCAGCACGATGCCGCCAGGTCGGACGATCTCGCCCAGGAAGTGAAGGTCGACGAACACGTTGTGGAACTGGTGGCTGCCGTCGACGAACGCCGCGTCCGCGGCGAAACCCGCGTCGGCCAACCGAGGAAGGAACCGCTGCGATGGTTCGGTCACCAGCTCGGCGATGTCGTCCAGGCCGGCGCTGCGCAGCAGCTCCCACCCGACACCGTCGTACGCCGTGTACTGGAACGGGTCGATCACCAGATGCCGCGGGTTCCGTGAACCGGTGCACAGCAGCGCCTCGCTGATCGCCAGCGCCGAGCTGGCATAGGCGAGCCCGATCTCGACGAGCGTGCCGACTCGCTCTTCCACCAGGAGGTCACGTACCTGATCACAGTCACGCTCCGGCAGCGTGACTGTGGCGAAGTCCGGACCACCATCGGGACTCCGCGGCGGCCCGTGCTCGGTGAGCTCGCGGCGTACAGCGGCCACTCGATCCGGCCACTCGCCTGCGACTCCGTCCGGTTGCACGATCGAGTTCACCAAGAACACTCTTTCTGGCTGAGGGCACGGGACATGGCAACTGTGACACTCAGAGCGGCCAACTGAAGCACTCAGTCACAGCTCGTTGAGCCGAAGCACGGTAGTTGTCACAAGCCACGGGATGGGTGGGGAAGCTGTTGCTGGCTGAGGGTGCCTTTCGGATGGCTCCCCTGCAGGGTGAGATGACGCTGTCTTTCCTGGGACGGATCGCGGACACGTACGGCCTGACGGTGCCGAGTCTGCTGTCGGCGGTTACCGAGGTGGCCGGCCAGCAGGGCGTCACCGGGGCTGTCCAGGGCGACAGTGAGGTGTTCTTGAACGCCGCGGCCCGGGACCGGGTCGCGGCGCTGTGTCGTGTGCCGCAGGCGGGCTTACACCGTGCGTTGCCGGCCTGGACGCGGGAGGAGCCGCTGGGCCCCGCGAAGGAGAGGCCGGCGGCGCGGCTCCACAACGGGGCCGAGACGGTTGCCGCCTGGGGTCCGGCCTGCCCGGGCTGTGTGGCTGCGCGGACCGGCCGCGTGGCACCAGCCCGGGTGTACCTGGCGGCGCACCAGCGATTCTGCCCACGCCACCAGTGCTGGCTGATGAACGTGCCCGGCAGCGGGGGCACTGTCGTCGGGCTGGCCGGATGCCCGGAGGTGGTCCAGGCGCAGGAGGATCACCGCACGCTGCTGCGCCGCTCCCCCGTCGCTGCTTCGGCATTCGAGGTCGCTGAGGCGGTCACCGCCTGGTGGAGGGCGCAGCTCCACTCGTACGGCGCGGCCCTCCGCGAGGTCATGCCCTGCGTCGAGCACCGGCAGTCGAAGTACCTGAACAACCGGGCGGAGAACAGTCATCAGCCAACCAAACAGCGCGACCGGGCGATGAAGGGCCTCCACAGCACCGGCGCAGCCCAGCGGTTCCTGTCCGCGTTCAGCGGCATCTCACCCCACTTCCGGTGCCGCCGCCATCTGATGCCCGCACACGACTACCGCGCCGAGATGACCGTCCGCTTCGCGATCTGGGACCAGATCACCGGCGTCGCCGGCCTCGCCGCTGCGGCCTGAGCACAGCCCGGAACCCGGGCTCCACCAGGCCACGACGCGCCATCAGACACCTACCCGCCCGACAACGTGACAGCGCCCCGGTGTGGGGTCTTCGACCCGTCAGGCCGACCGGATCGCCAGGGGGACGTCGCTCCGGCGTTCCAGGCATCCCTTCAGCGTGACCACGCCGTCCCGGACAGACACGGCGACCGCGTCGCAGGGCAGGCCGAGCGCGCCGACCAGGACCTCGTCGGTCACCTGCCGGCGGATGTCCTCGTCCGAGCGCAGGAAGACCCGCAACAGGCGTCAGGAGCAGGAGCGCCGCCGCCTGGAGGCAGAGGAACAGGCCGCCGCGCAGAAGCCGGCGGCTGGCTCCTCACTTGCGCACCTGACCCGGGCAAGCTGCGGCGACCGACCACGCGGGCAGGCCCACGGTGGCAGGCCCACGGTGGCCCTGGGCAAGCCCGCGTTGTCGGCGGGCGGCTGCAGGGCTTGGGCGGATGAACGGCGATGAGCAGATGCTGAACGGCCGGGTCCAGTCGCGGAGCACGACGACCCCAGCCTCGGCCCGCTGCATCTGCTCACCGGCCGGAGACCGGGTCATGCCCCAACTTCTCCAGCCGCCTCGCCCGCTTGGCCGGTCCCTGTTCCGGCTTCGTACGCCCCTTCGTTGTTCCGAGACCCATTGTCCGAGCGGTGTTGCGTCCCTTTGTGTGATCATGCGCGCCGATCAGCACGCGTCTGGTGGCAGCGAAAGGGCCCCGCGAGAAGGGCCCCCGGCTCGTGAGCCGAACGGCGATGCCTTCAAGCGGTCCCGCAGCGGACTGACCACGTGTCCCAAGACATTCCCGATACTCCCTTTTCCGCAGGTCAACTGGGGTGGGACCGTTCCGGCGCCGGGGATGCGGGGGCTGCTGTTGCGGGGGGCCCCGGGCGTCCTCGAAGCTCTGGGTGTCGCACTGGCCGAGGCGCAAGCACCGTCCCGGCAGTGGCACGGCGACGGCATCCACCCCGCAGCTTCGCACCGGGCATCTGTGTGTCCGGGCACCGGAGGTGCGGAGTTCGGCAACCGGGATCGGCATCGGGCGCGGACGAGGTGGTGAAGGGCGGCAGACGTCTTCGGGGCGAAAGCCGGAGCCTGCCGCGAGCAATCACTCACGGATCAGAGAGAAGACGCACATGAACAGAATGTCCTTGGCACGCTGTCGTCCGAGCAGCCTCCGCGTGGCTGCCGTCGGCCTCGTCCTGGCCGTCGGGCTCGGCGTGTCGGCGCAGGGGTCGGCGCAGGCGTTTGTCCATACCGCCGTGAAGGTGCCCGCCGCCTCGGAGTCGGCCACGGTCGCGAAGCCGGCCGCCGCCGCACCGAAGTCGGTCACCGGTATGTCCGGACACGTGGTGACCCGGGTCGCCGACTTCTACGGCGCGTACATCGATGCGAAGGGCGACTACGAGAACCCGGACGCCACGCTGGCCAGGGCGCTCCGCACGCACTACCTGACGCCCGATTTCGCCAAGCGGCTGGCGGCCTGGGAGAAGGAGAACGGGGCGGACGGTGTTCTGCGTGCCCAGAACATCCCCACGCGGTGGACGGTGACGGACAACGGCACCCTGGGGCATGCTCACGAGGTCACCGTCACACTGACCTTCGGCAGCGGGAGGAACGCGCAAGAGACCAAGCTCTTCGTACTGGTGGAGCGGTACAACCACATCAGCGACATCGCGACCACGAGAGCCCACTGACGGCGGAGCCCGCCTTGCCCAGCCGGACGGGGCGGGTGCCCGTCCGGCTGGGCAAGGCCAAGGCCGGCGCGCGGCGGCCATGAACGCGACCGTCGGCGTCTGCGTATCGGACGTCGTCGACCATCGGGGGCCGGCGCGACGACTGCCGTCCTTCGGGCAACAAGGATCCATGCCACGCCCACCTGACGTGCAGTGATATCAAGGCCTGGGATGCGGAATCGCGGGCGGACGAGGGGGGGAACGATGTCGGTTCGGGACGATGCCGAGGAGTTCGCGGCGTTGCTGCGTCAGCTCAAAGACCGCACCGGCCGGAGTTACGGCTCCCTCGCCCGCCAGCTCGACATGAACGCCTCCACACTGCACCGGTACTGCGCGGGCGAGGGCGTTCCTCAGGACTTCGCGCCCGTCGAGCGGCTAGCGACCTTCTGCGGGGCGACGCCTCAGGAGCGGCTCGGACTGCACCGACTGTGGCTGTCGGCGGTGGCGGCCCGGCAGCGGGTGCGTACGGCCGACTCACCGGAGGCAGCAATGCCGGCACCAGCACCAGCACCAGCACCAGCACCAGACACGGAAACGGAAACGGACCCGGACAGGGGTAGGGACAGGGACAGGGACACGGACGCAGACGGGGACGAGGATGGGGACGGCGGCAGGGACCGGGACAGGTACGGCGACCGCGCGGGCTGCGCCCACCGCCGTCGACGGGTCTTCGCGTCCGTCATCGCCGTCTGCGCACTGCTCGTCATCACCGTCGCGGGTCTGTCCGCCCTCTCGGGCGGCCACTCCTCCGGGACGGACACGTCGTCCCGCTCCATGAGCCCCGGGGGGACCACCGGGCCAACCGCCGCCGGCGCATCCGGCCGCTCGGCGCTACCGTCGGCCACCGCACCCGCCGCCGGCCAGCCCCTCACCTGGAGCGTCGACCCCCTGGTCTGGGACAAGGGCTGCGACCGTGACTACGTCCTCGACAAGCCGTCCGCGCAGGTGCCTCCACCGCCGTTCCCGCAGGACGCCGATATGTGGGCGGCAACGCAGGGCGCGGTGCACGGGCGACAGACGAAGGTGCAGATCTCGGTGCAGGGGCGGTCGTCCACGGCCGTGGTCCTGAAGGCGATCCACGTCCGGGTCGTCAGCCGCGGCACTCCCGCCGGCGGGAACGCCTACTCCATGGGCCAGGGCTGCGGCAGCGATCTCACTCCCCGTCGCTTCACCGTGAACCTTGACCAGGACCGCCCCCTGGCCCAGCCGAAGGACGGCGCGAACGGTGCCGACAGCGGGCACACCATCCCGGCCGTACGCTTCCCGTACCGTGTCTCCGCCGAAGACCCGGAGGTGCTGGAGGTCCACGCGACGACACAGGCCTACGACACCCGCTGGTACCTCGAACTCGACTGGTCCTCCCAGGGCCGCACCGGCACGATCCGCATCGACGACGACGGCCGCCCGTTCCACACCACCAGCATCAAGGGCATGCCGCACTACTGGTACGGCAGGAACGACGCGGGAGAGCGAGCCTGGATCCCGCTCGACAGCTACTGACCTTTCGGGTTGCCGTCGGGCGGTGACGTTGGGGAGTTCCCGCGGTATGCCGGTGTTATGCGGTACGCGGTCTCAACGCAGCCGCGCCCATCGCGACGACCCAAATGTCCCTGGAGACGGTCCGAAACGACGAACGGACGACTGCGGTGCTGGACGACTGCGGTGCTCAACGACCTGATCCCCGCCCGGCACGTCGCACCTAGTGGCGTTGCTGGCCCATGAGAGCGCCTCCTGCACCGGCCGGTGCCGAGGGGCCACAGCGAAGAGATCGTGGTCGACGGCGAGACGGAGCCGGTGTCCGTCAAGCTGGGCGTATGGGTCTCCAACACCAAGTCCAGGCGCGACAAGCTCAACGCCGACCAGCTTCAAGCGCTGCGGGAACTGGGCATGGACTGGGCAGGGCCGGTCACGATCCCCCGGGTGGCCCCGGACAACCTCTGACGACTCCCAACGCCGTGTGCGAGTCCCGGGCGTTTCCAGGCCAACCGGTGTAGGAAACCTGCCCGCGTTGTATGCCTGGATGTAGGCGCCGTCGCTGTTCTTCATGATCCGCGAGTCGGGGTCGGTGAAGTTGGCCTGGGCCTTCGGCTTGGGCCTCGCTTTCGCGGCGGCCTGCTCTCCCGCGTCGGTGACGGCCTGCTCGTCGCGGACGCCGGTGCGGTCCTGGTGGCGGCGTTCTTTGTTCGAGCACCTCGTCGACCGGGTCGGTGACGAACCGGGCCAGATGATCCCCGGGGAGCCAGTCGTCCAGTGACGGCGGCAGCAGCAGGACCTGGTGCGGGTCGAACGCCCGGAACGTCTTGTCCACCGCTGCCGCACGACGTGGCGGCTGTTTGCCCTCGGCCGGCTCGGCCTCGAACAGCCCCTCCTGATCACGCATACCGGGATCACCCCGTACGAGTGATCACCAGACACACGCGGGTTGCCGGTCACTGCGACACGCTCCTGGCACATCCCGGTGCCGTCAGGCAGGTTCCGCGGGCGTGGGTCCCAGGGTCCGGATCGCGAGCTCGATCGCGGTGGTCAGACGCTCGAGGTCGTGGCCGGCGCGTTCCCGCACCCTCAGACCGAGAACCGTGGTGAACAGCAGTTCCACGGCGTCGTCGATGTCGAGGCCGGCGGACAGTTCGCCACGGTCACTGCCCTCGGCCAGTGTCGAGCGCAGGGCCTGCCGCGTGACCTCGAACGCGGCCTCGGTCCGCTGACGGACCTTCTCGTCGGTGGTGCCGAGTTCGGTGGCGGTGTTGACCACGAAGCAACCGCGGCCGGACTTGCCCTCGGCCGGACAGGTGACCAGCCACAGCATCCATTCCCGCAGTACCTCCCGGACCGGACGGTCCGCCGCGTCCAGCCGCTGCCGCGCCTGAGCCGACTCGGTGGCCCGGTAGTGGTCGAGCGCGCGCAGGAACAGCGTGTGCTTGTCCGTGAACGTCCGGTAAAGGCTGCTGGGCGTGAGCTTCAGCTCGTCGCCCAGGTCGCGCACCGACGTGGCGTGGTAACCGCGTCGCCAGAACAGCTCGGTCGCCGACGTGACCGCGTTGTTCTCGTCGAACTGTCGGGGGCGTGCCATGTATTCACCTTACCCAACTTGTGGAGCGAGTGCTCCCATACTAGTCTCGCCAATATGGGAGCGATCGCTCCCGAACTGTTGAAGGAGGCTCAGTTGTCGACCGCAGAACAGACCCCCACCCAGACACAGGAACCAGAGGTCCCGGAGAAAAGTCGCTGGATGGCGGTCTCCGTGGTGGCTTTGGGCACCTTCCTGCTGGTGACCGCTGAGCAACTGCCGATCGGTCTGCTGACCTCCGTGGGGTCCGCGCTGTCGGTCTCCGAGGGGACGGCCGGGCTGATGGTGACGGTGCCCAGCATCGTCGCCGCGTTCGCGGCACCGCTGGTTCCGATGCTCGTGGGGTCGCTGGACCGGCGCATTCTGCTGCTCGGACTGATGGCCCTGATGACCGTCTCCAACCTGACCTCCGCCCTGGCACCGAACTTCGCCGTGCTGGTGGGCTCCCGGGTGCTGGTCGGTATCGCGATCGGCGGCTTCTGGGCGGCCGCCAGTGGCCTGGCCGTCCGGCTCGTCGCCCCCGCCGACGTGCCGCGAGCCACCGCGGTCATCTTCGGCGGCGTCGGAGCCGCGAACGTGTTCGGTGTCCCGCTCGGCACCCTGGTCGGTGACCTCACCGGCTGGCGCATCGCCTTCTCCTCGCTGAGCGCCCTGGCGCTCGTCACCCTGATCGCCCTGCTGGCGGTGCTGCCGGGGCTGGCCGCATCCCAGGCCATCCGGCCGAAGCTGCTGACGGAGCAGTTCCGCAACCCGGGCGTGCGCGTCGGCATCATCGCGACGGTGCTCATCGTGTTCGGGCACTTCGCCGCCTACACCTTCGTGAGCCCGGCACTGCAGAAGCTGTCGGGGATCGACGAGCGCTACGTCGGTCCGCTGCTGTTCGGGTTCGGCGCGGCCGGCATGATCGGCAACTTCGTCGCCGGCTCGGCGCTCTCCCGCCGGGTGCACCGGAGCGTGCTGATCATCTCCGTGGCCCTCGCGATCGCGATGCCGCTCTTCCTGCTGCTGGGCCAGACCGCGGTCGGCGGCGCCATCCTGCTGATCGTCTGGGGTCTGTCCTACGGCGGTGTGTCCGTGGGCCTCCAGACCTGGATGATCAAGTCCGCCCCGCGGGCCGTGGAAGCGGCCTCCTCGCTGTGGGTGGCGGTGTTCAACCTGGCCATCGGCCTCGGCGCGCTGGCCGGCGGCGTCATCGTCGACACGCTCACCCTCCAGGGCGTGCTGTGGCTCGGCGGCGCCTGCGCACTGCTCGCCGCCCTGGCGATCTGGACCGCCCGCACCAACGACGCCCTGCGATGACCGAGCTCCTCAGGGCCCACCGGGGACGCGTAGCCACAACGGCGGGGGGGGGGGGGGGGGGGGGGGGGGGGGGGGGGGGGGGGCGGGGGGGGGGGGGGTGTGGGGGTGGGGGGGGGTCGTTTTTTTG
>NZ_JBVIAY010000043.1:0-12791 GCF_055573695.1 Streptomyces sp. NPDC030143 | reverse complement strand
CCCCCCCCACCCACCCTCCCCCCCCCCCACCCCCCCCCCCTCCTCCCCCCCCTCCCCCCCCCCCCCCCCCCCCCCCCCCGCCGCATTGTGTCGAGCTCCAGGCGTGGCCTGCTTGCCGGTTACTGACACACGCTCCTACCGAGACCTGCTTGCTTCTGCGGAACGGCCGGAAGCGTCGGATCCGTCCCCTCGCCACTTCCGACGAGTCAGCATCAGTGCCTTTCATCGGTGAAGGAACAGCACCGTTTTGAGTGGGGTCTTGGTTGGCCGGTGCCCTTGCCACCCGCTCTGCGGATTGGGCACCGGCCGCTCTATTCAGGCGGCAGGCCGCATACGCGAAGAAGGCCCGCACCGATCGGTGCGGGCCTTGGTGTTGAGGTGGAGCGGTCAGACGGCCGCGATCGGCTCTGACGCCGTGATCACACCAGCCACGACAAGATCGTCCCACCCTCAGCACCGTCTCACTGAGGTGCCACGAAATCCCCGGCCGCCCGTCGCTGGCCAGGCCACATATCGCTATACGCCGCGTCGAAGAACTGCGCCTGCGGCCCGCGCAGCGCGGCCCCGCCGGCTATCTCACCCCGGGCGGCCTCGGCGAGGCGGGCTGCATAACGATAGGCGGCGCCCCGCAGGGGCTCGCTTCTGGCCGCCAGGTCGATCTCCGCATGAGCCAACCACAGGTCGTCGACAAGGTGGTCGAGCACGGGATCGGCCGAGGTGTCGCCACTGCCCGAGCGGGCGAGTGCCGCCTTCTCCACCTGCGACGCAATGCCCAGGAACTTCAAGACCGCGTTCTTGAGCTCCGCGCGATGCGCGGCTGACTCCTGCACTTCGAGCTGCCGAGTGCTTACTCGCGAGACGAGGTACTGGCCAAACAGCGATCCGCCCGCACCGAGCGCAACACCCGCCAGAGACAACAGCGCCGGCCCCAACGTTCCCCAAGATCCCATAGCTGGAGTTTCTCAACCCCAGTTCGCCGCCGTGCGAAGGCCGGGCTTCTCCTGTACTCGGGGCCAGTGGGGAACCCCCAGTGGCGCCTCGTTGGGTGGGGAGGTGACTGGCCTCCATCGTCGCTGACGGTAATCGAGGTGACGCCTGTTCGACAGCTGGGTAGCGTGAACCGGGTGTCGAGCGAGGAAGTGATGCAGGACGGTGCCCACCGTCGGGTGGTGCGGATCGGTGACACCGTCCGCAGGCCCGCCCAGCCCTGGACGCCCACCGTCCACGCGTTGCTGCGGCACCTGGAGAATGTGGGGTTCGCCTATGCGCCCCGACCGCTGGGACTCGACGACGAGGGTCGCGAAGTCCTTACCTACATCGACGGTGACTCCGGAGCGTCGGGCTGGGCCAAGGTCGTGGACGACCTAGGCCTGAGCAATTTCGCCCGACTTCTGCGCGACTGCCACGATGCCTGCGAGAGCTTTTCACCTCCGCCAGGCGCGACCTGGTCCACGGACGCAGGTGTCTCCGGGGACGACGAGGTTATCTGCCATGGGGACTTCGGCCCCTGGAACGTCGTCTGGCAGGGCAACCAACCGGTGGGAATCATCGACTGGGACTTTGCTCGCCCGGCGCCACGCTTGCACGACGTCGCCTACGCGTTGGAGTACGTTGCCCCGTTCCGCGACGACGCCGAGTGCCTGCGCTGGCTGCACTACCCGGCGCCGCCCAACCGCCGTCTGCGGCTGGAGCACTTCTGCAGTGCGTACGGCCTTGACTCGACCGTGGGAATCGTCGACGCCGTCATAGCCAGACAGCAGGACAATGCCGACCTCGTGCGCCGGCTGGCCGAGCAGGGGCACGAGCCCCAGGCCACGTGGGCCGCCGACGGGCTGCTGACCGAACTTGACCACAGAATCAACTGGAGCAAGGCGCACCGACATCTGGTCGAGTAGCCGATTCGCCCGTCACCGACCGCACTTCTGGCCGTCAGAGGGCGCTGTCACGCTGTTGGGTGGGTAGGTGTCTGATGGCATGTCGTGGCCTGGTGGAGCCCGGTTCCGGGCTGTGGTCAGGCCGTGGCGGCAGGGCTGGCGACGCCGGTGATCTGCTCCCGGATTGCGAAGCGGACGGTCATCTCGGCGCGGTGGGCGCCAGCGGGCATCCGATGGCGGCGGGGCCGGAAGTGGGGCGAGATGCCGCTGAACGCGGACAGGAACCGCTGTGCTCCGCCCACCGAGCGGAAAGCCTTTCATCGCCCGTTCGCGCTGCCTGGTGGGCTGGTGGCTGTTCTCCGCCCGGTTGTTCAGGAACTTCGACTGCCGGTGCTCGACGCAGGGCATGACCTCGCGGTGGGCGGCACCGTAGGAGCGGAGCTTGTCGGTGACGATCACCCGAGGCACCGCACCGGTCCTCTTCAATAGTCTGCGGAAGAAGCGCCTGGCCGCGGCCTTCTCCCGGCGGTTCTGCAGGAGGATTTCGAGGACGTTGCCGTCCTGGTCGACGGCCCGCCACAGGTACCGCTGCACCCCGTTGATCCTGATGAAGACCTCGTCCAGGTGCCACGTGTCCCCAGGCCGAGGCTGCCGGCGGCGCAGCGCGCCTGCGTAGGTCTGCCCGAACTTGCCGCACCAGCGGCGCACCGTCTCGTACGAGACCACGATCCCGCGCTCCAGCATCAGCTCCTCCACCTCGCGGAACGACAGCGGGAAGCGGAAGTACAGCCACACACAGTGGGAGATGACCTCGACCGGGTACCGGTGCCCCTTGTACGACAGCGAAGATCATCCCACCAGTCAGCCAACGTGACAGCGCCAGCAGGATCGTCACCAGCCGCAAAACGGTGGTGATCAGTCGTTGGAGTGTGATCTTCCTGGGCTGGGCGGCTCGTACACTGGCGAAAATGGAGGACCACACGGCCACCGGGATCGGTGCACGTCCGGCGCCCGTCTTGCGGCAGTACGTCGACTCGTATGTCGGCTTCGACCTCCGCGGGCTCCCGACGGGGGTGCACTGCGGCCCGCCGAGCCGCGCGCTCACTGCGGTGATCAGCCTGTCAGATCCTTTGGAGGTGGCGGCGGGCGTTGACGACGGGTCACCGGTCAACCGATTCGGCAGCGTGGCCGGCGGTCTGATGTGCCGGTCCGTCGCGATTCACCACGACGGACGCCAGCAAGGTGTTCAGGTATCGCTGACACCGCTCGGGGCCCGGGCCATCTACGGCATGCCGTCCGCCGAGCTCGCCCACCGACTGGTCCCACTTGACGAGCTTCTCGGAGCGCTTGCCGTCGAGCTGGTCGACCGGCTCCGATCGGCGACAACATGGGCGGCGCGGTTCACCGCGCTGGACGAATTGCTCCTCCGAGCTGTCGGCCGTGGCGCCTGCGGCGACCCTGTGCGCTGGGTGCGCCCCGAGGTAGCCGAGGCATGGCGCCGCCTCGTCGCCGCGCGGGGTTGCGTCCAGGTTGGTGCGGTTGCCGCGGAACTCGGCTGGAGCCGTCGGTACCTCACCGAGCGGTTTCGCGGTGAGGTGGGCCTGTCGCCGAAGACCTTCGCCCGGGTCTTGCGCTTCGAGCACGCGCACGAACTGGCTGCGGCGCGGGACCCGCTCCCGTGGGCCGATGTGGCAACCGTCTCTGGCTATGCCGACCAAGCCCATCTCGTTCGGGACTGGCGCGAGTTCACGGGCCGATCGCCGACGGCCTGGCGTCGCAGCGAAGTCCTCCTCGGAGCCGGGTAGCCGCCAACCGTCTGCCCTTCGCGTCGGCTTCTCTTCCCTTTTCTTCAAGACCGCCCGATCGCTGTCCTGGACGATCGTCGGCATGAGACTCGTCAATCACGAACGCAATGCCATGGACCTGCGGACCACCCCCGTGCACCTCGGACTGGGATCGAGAGCGAAACCCGTCGAGGGTTTCACCTGGGACCCGGAGGTGCTCCAGGCCTACAGCGCCGCGGTCGCGGCAGACGGCGCCGAGGGCCGAATGGTGATGATCTTCGACGGCGACGGGCTCGGCGACCATTGGGAGAGCCACCCTGCAGGCGACGAACTGGTCGTTTGCCTCAGCGGGTCCGTGACGGTCACCCGCGACGTGGACGGGGTGCCCGACCACGTTCTGCTCGGGCTGGGCGAGGCCACCATCAACCCGGCCGGGGTATGGCACGTGGTCGACATGGAGGGGCCGACGTCCATCCTGGCCATCACTGCGACCCTCGGCACCGACCACCGTCCTCGGACCGACACCCTCCCGACCGAACGCGTCGGCACGCCCAGCCCGGAGGAAGCGCCGTGACGACACGCATCGCGTGCCTCGGCGACAGCCTCACCCGCGCGCAGTTCAGCGTCGACTACCTGGATCTTCTCGGACGACGCCACCCTCCCGGTGACGTGCAGCTTGCCCGTTTCGGCGCCAACGGCGACTTCGCCTACAACCTCTTGCAGCGCCTCGATGCTGTCGTCACGAACCCACCCGATGTGATCACCGTGTTGATCGGGACCAACGACGCCCGAGCGAGCCTTGCCGGCTACCCCGTCGAGCAGGCCATGAAGCGCAAACAGCTCCCCGATCGCCCGTCGGCCGGCTGGTTCCAACAGTGCCTGGGAGCCGTCGTCGCACGGCTGCGAGCGGAGACCGACGCGACGATCGGTCTGCTGTCGCTACCGGTACTCGGCCAACAACTCGACGGAGCAGCGGCACAGGCATCGCAGGCGTACAGCCGGATGATCGCCGAGGTCGCCGCCACCAACGAGGTGGCCTACCTTCCGCTCCACGAACGCCAGATCGAGGAACTGCGCCAAGCGGACCCGCCGCCGATTTCATACCGGGAGGTGACGCCCGCAGCGGTCGTCGGCGTCCTCGTCCAGCACGCGGTGCTGCGCCGCAGCCTCGACACGATCTCGCGGCGGCGAGGTCTCGTGCTCACGACCGACCACATCCACCAGAACAGCCGCGGCGCCACCCTTATCGCCGAGGTCATCGACGCCGGTCTGCTGACCCAGAGCGCGTAGCTGGTTCCGCGCCCGGCCGGTCGGATGTCATCTACCGCGCGGAGGTGGCATGGCTTCGGGCAGCGGCGGAGGAGCTGCTGGAGGACAGCGTGCTGACGCCCTACGCCCGCGCCTACAGGGAGCTGCGGCTGCCGGTGGTGCCGGACGGCAAGGGCCGCTACGGACGTCTGGACGTGGTGATCTGGATGCCCGGCCTCCCGGACATCGTGGTGGAGATCGACTCCGCCCCGAACGCGGCGTCCGCGCAGAACTCGCCTTCGCCCGCCACGCCGGCGCCTACCCGCTGTTGGTCCGCTTCGGCTCCGGCGGCATCGAGAAGATCGACGGCGTGATGGTCCTGGACATCCGCGACGCCGTACGCGGCGTCTGCGAGGCGGGCAGCAGTTGAGCGTGGCCAGGGCCCGGCCGGAGGTCCGGCACATCCTCCGGCCGGGCATCTGGAGCATAGGACGTGCGGTTCAGGAGCGGGACGGCAGGGTGGCGGCGTCGGTGCGGGAGAGGACCAGGTCGCTCATCTCGGTGACGGGCCCGTGCCATCGGATCGCGGGTGCGGGCCGTGCGAGGGCGGCCGGTAGCTGGCCGCGGCGTAGTCGTTGGCCAGCCGGTACACGTGAAAGCCGTGCTCGCGCAAGGAGCGGAGGACGTCGTCGACGGCCTGGCCCTGCTTGGCCAGCAGCCTGGGGGTGACCTCTATGGCCAGCTCGGCGTCGTGACGCAGCCGGTCAAGGAGCGGGGCGAGCCCGCGCACGGCCGCGGCCTCGCCGCCCTCTACGTCGAGCTTGATCAGACGGGCGGCGGCGAGTTCCTCTTCGGTGAGCAGGTGCGGCAGCGGTGCCGCGTCGGCGTCGAAGGAGGCTTCCACGATGCGCGGGCGGACGGCGGTGGTGCCGCCGAGGTTGGTGGAGCGCTCCAGGTAGAAGGTCATCCGCCCCGGAGCGTCGGAGACGGCGGCGTTGACGGTACGGACGTTGCCGCACCCGTTGGCCGCGAGGTTCGCCGTCAGCGCCCGGTGGAAGACGGGGGACGGCTCGATGGCGACGACGCGGCCGGCGGGCCCGACGAGCCGGGAGGCCAGCACCGTGAAGTTGTGCGCGCCCGCGTCCACCACCGTGTCGCCGGGGGCGAGGCGGGCACGCATCCAGGCGGTCAGGTACGGCTCCCACGTGCCGAACAGCCACAGGTAGCGCTGGATGACGCCGCTGGTCACCACAGGGAAGACCGCGCCGTCACGGGCGCGGGCAGACGCGGTGAGCGGGTGCCGCTTGAGACAGTCGCTCAGGTGGGCGGCCAGTTGCGGTTTGCCGAGACGGCCAGGCGCGTACCGCACATAGGCGTGCAGAGCACGCAGCAGGGGCGGATGGATCACGGGGTGACCTCCCGGGTGAGGATGCGGCCGATCCGGCCGCACGGCGAGGGCTGAGGGTGGCAGGCTGGGCGCAAGGAGTCCTCACGGGCGAAGGAGGAGCGCGGGTGAAGACGGCAGCGGCCGGGCCGGTGGTGTATCTGCTGGTCGGGCTGACCGGGTCGGGCAAGACCACGCACGCCAAGCGGCGGCTGGAGCCGGCCGGGGCGGTGCGGCTGTCGGTGGACGAGCGGGTGCACGCCCGGCACGGCCGCTACGGCGTGGACTACCCGGAGCGGGACTACTTCGCCCTGGAGGCCCCAGTGGTCGCCGAGGTCCGCGAGGAACTGGTGGACACGATCGCGGCCGGGCTTGACGCGGTGCTGGACCACGGTCTGTGGACACGTGCCGCGCGGGGCGAGTGGAAGAAGCTCGTCGAGGAGGCTGGCAGGCACCCGCGGCTGCTGTACTTCCCCGTCCCCCGCGAGGAGTTGCTGCGGCGCCTGGAGGAGCGCAACCGCCGGGAGGACGCCAACGCGCTGACCGTCACGGAGTCGGCACTGGACGACTTCTACGCCCGGTTCAAGGCCCCGCACGACGAGGGCGAGGAGATCATCGAGCCCGGCTCCTTCTGACCCGCCGCGGCCGTCGGGGGCCGCCAGGTGCTGACCAGCCGGGTGGGCTCCGCCGCCCACCAGCCGGGAATCGCCGTCAGCGAGACCGGCCGCAGGTTGAGGCGCGGGGAGTCGACGGCGATGCGGCCGCCGTGGCAGTGAAGGTGGTCCAGCAAGCGCCGGGCTTCGGCGAGCCGGGCCGGGGAGGCAGTCCGCTGAGCCCAGTGAGCAGGCATGGCTGGGATGCGAGGCGCCCCGTCCCCGGCAGCTGGAATGCCGGGGACGGGGCGCCTTCGTGCACACCGTCAGGCTGTGACGCGTTCGATCTCGATGGCGAGGACGCCCAGGGCTTCCCTCTCGGGGCCGTAGATGCGGCGGATGTTCGTCAGCTGCTGCTCGCGTGGGGAGTCGGGGTTGACGTTTTCCGGTCCTTCGGTGTCGAGCATCTCCTCGAAGGAGGTGTAGCGGGCGACGCGGACGACGCGGACCAGGCATTCGTCCTGGCCGCAGGCGAACTTGATGTGCTGGCCGGCGGTGAGGTTGCGCAGGTTGGCGTACTGGACGCGGACCTCGATCTTCTTGCGGCCGGAGGCGACCAGGTCGAAGTAGCGCCGGTAGAGGTTCATGTGCCGGGCGCGGGGCTGGGCGGGGGCTGCGGTGTGGCGGGTCATGAGGCGGTCGATCTCCTGGGCGGTGTAGGAGCGGTAGAAGTGCTTGGGGGCGGCGAGCATGACGCCGACCAGCCAGACCATGGCGTCGACGTAGTCGTCGACGCTGCCGTCCCAGGCGGTGGCGTCGAGCATCCACGGGCGGGCGCCGGGCGGGGGCGGCACGGTGCCTTCTCGGATCAGCGATTTCGACAGCTTGGCGCCGGTGTCGGTGAGCACCATCGGGGTGAAGATGCGCGGCGGGGCGCCGGGGCCGGGCAGGGCGGCGAAGACCTCGTCGACCAGCTGGCAGCCGTAGGCCCAGTCGCCGCCCTTGACCATGACGTTGAGGGTGCGTGGTGGTGAGGGCAAGCGTTCTTTGACGAGGTTGCGGTAGAGGGTGGCGAGGTCGATGTACGGTTCGGGCCGGTCGGGGGTGACCAGGACCTCGTAGGGGCCGTGGTCGGTGCACACGGCCGTGAACACGGCGCCGCCGGCGCCGTGGATGTCCAGGCGGGTGCGCTCCGCGCGTTTTTCGGCCCAGCCGCAGGTGGGGCAGGGCAGCCGGACGTGGACGATGCCGTGGGAGGGGACCAGGGCCCAGCGGATCTGCTCGAGGCGTTCGAAACGGCGTGCTCGGGCAGGGTGTCGAGGACCTTCGCGGCCGGCGCGGAGAAGCGGACCGCGTACGGCTGTCCGGTCACGGCGCCTTCCCCGCAGCTCCGCCATGTCTATGAACAGAACTGGTGCGGTGCGCGGTGATCGCGGATCCGGAAGTGAGCGCCACCTGGGAGCAGATCGGGCGCCCGCACGGTCTGAGCGCGGACGCGGCCAGGGCCCGGTACGGCCGGGCCCGGCTCCTGTGGCCTCCGCCGATGCCGGAGTGACGCCAAACTCTGGGTAGTCCGGTCAGCTGCGCCAGGAGGAGACGAGGCGGCGTCGGCACCCGGGGCTATGCGGGGTACGGATACGGCGAAGGGCCCGGACGGATCCGGGCCCTTCGGTCAGTAGCGGGGACAGGATTTGAACCTGCGACCTCTGGGTTATGAGCCCAGCGAGCTACCGAGCTGCTCCACCCCGCGTCGGTGAGGCCACTCTACACAGTGATCTTCGTGGGCGGGGCGTCGCGCGTACGGCGGTTGTAGGTTCCGGGTCCGCGTTAGCAGTGGCGGTCGATCTCTAGCAGTCGGCCAGCAATCTTCCGGGTCGCGTTAGCAACACCTGTGGTCGGTGGCGGTCAATCCCGGGAACTTCTCGGTCATCCGGCCTCTTGGTCCTGGTGGCTTCCTACGGTCAGCTCATGGTCACCAAGCGTCGGGTGTGCCGGGCAAGGGACGGGAAGCCTCTACCCTCGCAAGCCGCACGCGACCGCCGACAGCCCGGGACGCACTGCATGCGGCGCTGACCGACTGCCTCATGGCCGACGGCGAGAGCCTGACGCCCACGGACCGTTCCCCGCCTGGGACGCCTACGGCATCGACGACACCTCGATGACCGCGCCGATCGCCTGGTCGATCACGGTGTACGAGCGGACGGTCTCCTGGAGCCGGCGACCAGTCGTTGCAGCTCGCTGATCTTTCGTGGACGGGTGGGCGGCGCCGCCTTCCTCCACGCCGTTGAGCTTCAGGGTGACCGTCCGGCCCACAGAAAAAAGGTTCTGTGGATCTTCGCGGCAACCTTTTCGGCCTCTCTGACCACTCAGTGGTGTCCGGCCAAGTGGTCCGGTCACATGCAACAGTTGAAAGAGAGCACAGGCATGTCCCTGGAACGAGAGCGCAGACATGTCCCCGGTCCGCCCACGTCATCGGTGGCGTCCCGCGGCGGCCACCGTGCCGACGGCGGCGCGCGCGGTGGTCGTCCGAAGCATCGTGGTCGTCGGTTGCTCGCGCGTCGGGGCCTCTGGGGAGGTCTCGCCATGGTGATCGTGGCCGGCTCGGCTGTCGTGGTCAGCCAGGCTTCGGCGGAGCAGAAAACCCTGGACCTGAAGAAGTGGTACGTGCTGGTCAACCGCAACAGCGGCAAGGTGCTGGACGACCGCGGCTCCGCCAAGAACGACGGCGCGGCGGTGGTGCAGTGGGCGCGCCACGGCGGGGCCAACCAGCAGTGGCGGTTCATCGACGCGGGAGACGGGTACTACCGGCTGAAGAACCGTACCTCCGGCAAGGTGCTGGACGACCTCGGCTGGTCGAAGACCGCCGGCTCCGCCATCGTGCAGTGGAAAGACCTGAACGCCGCCAACCAGCAGTTCAAACTGGCCAAGTCGTCGAACGGCTACCTGCGTCTGGTCAACCGCTTCAGCGGCATGGCTGTCGGTGTCCAGAAGGCCGTCAAGGCCAACGGGGGCAACGTTGTCCAGAACCGCGACCGGAGCGGCGCCGATCAGCAGTGGAAGCTCGTCGCGGTCGGGAACGTCAGCGGCGGCGGTACGCCCACCACACCGAGCAGCAGCGCTCCCGCGAGCCCGACTCCGAGCGACACGCGACCGTCGTCTTCGCCTTCGTCTTCGCCTTCGTCGCCCGCGGGTGGTGGCGGCAGCTCGGCGAAGCGGTTCATGGGCAGTGACAAGGTGATCATCGGCGGCTCGATGACCGACGCCTCGGCGACCGCCGCGCCGTTCGACGCGCGCTACGCCTATGTGCACAGCCAGCCCGCGCCCTCGTCGGACTACTACACCGCAGCGCGCTGCAAGGATGCGTGGTCGAGCTGGTGGGGCTGCTGGAACGGCAGCACCACGGCGCCCGGCACTTACGTGACCTGGCGGGACGACGTGGCGGCCAAGGCGACGTACAAGGGCAGCCCGCGTCCGCAGAAGATGCTCTGGACCTGGTACTCGTTGCGCGACCTCGGGGATGCGGCAGGCGAGGGCGACGGTCCGGGCGAGGTCAAGGCCATCAACCGGCTCGACCTGCTCACCCGGTACCTGAACGACTACCGTTTCTTCCTCCAGAAGATCGGCACGTCGCACGACGCGATCGACCTCGAGCCCGACTTCTGGGGCTACGTCCGGTCGCTCGGCGATCCGCACCAGGTTCCCGCACAGGTCTCGGGCGCGAATCCGAAGGATTGCGGATCGCAGGAGAACAGCGCCACCGGACTCGCCCAGTGCCTGATCTCGATGGCGCACAAGTACGCGCCGAACACCGCCGTGGGGCTGCACCTTTCCTGCTTCGACTGGGAGACCAACACACAGGCTTGCGTCAAGGACTACGCGAGCCTCGGGGCGAAGAACGCCGACTTCCTGGTCAGGGATGTGTCGGACCGCGACGCGGGCTGGTACGCACAGCCGGCCCACGGCGGCCGTGACACTTTCTGGACCGACCAGAAGGCCGCTGCCGCGCTGAAGTTCTACAAGACGATGGCCGAGTCCTTCGGCAAGCCGGTGGTCCTGTGGCAGATCCCCGTGGGCAACATGGCGCAGAACAACACCCGCAACCACTACAAGGACGACAAGGTGGACTGGCTCTTCGCCCACATGGACCAGGTCGCGGACGCCCACATCGCCGGCCTGTTCTTCGGTCCGGGGCAGGACGAACAGACCACGGTCGAGTCCGACGGCGGAAACCTGATCAACAAGACGATCGCCTATCACAACTCGGGCGGTACACCGCTCAAGTAGCGGTACAGCACTACTCAAGTAGGTGAAAGCCAACGAAATGCGCCCCCATCTCTTCGATGGGGGCGCATTTCGTCAGCTTCGTCGGGCCGGGGACTTCTCCGGGAGGCGGGTCAGCGCTTCAGGGTGAGGATGCCGGGGCGGTACGGCAGGTTGTCGTAGGAAGTGCCCGGCGGGGTGTTGGGGGACTTGCCCTGGTAGAGGAACTGCAGGTTGCAGGGGTCGATGGTTCTGGTCGGGGTTGCTGCGGACCAGGTCGCCGTGGCTGATGTCGTTGGTCCAGGTGGCGCCGCTGTTGGCCTTGCCGGCGAAGGGATTGGACTCGGTGGCGGCCTGCGGGGTCCACGGACCGTTCAGGCTGGTGGCGGTGAAGGAGCGGAAGTAGCGCTGCTCCGTCGCCCCCCGAGCCTCGACGATCATGAGGTACTGGTTCTGGCCCTGAACCTTGTAGACCTGCGGCGCCTCGAAGAGGTTCTTGACCGTGTCGCTCATGACGGTCGTGTACGACGAGCCGAAGCTGCCGGGGAAGTTGCCGATCGGCATGGTCGACTTGTAGATCTTGCCGTTGTCACCGGCGAAGAACAGGTGGATGTTCTTGTCGTCGGCGATCAGGGTCTGGTCGATCGGGCCGGTGAGGGAGTCGGTGCGGGGGATGCTGCCGGTGAACAGCGGCTGCGACGCGGACCAGCCGCCCGGGTCGGTGGGGTCGCTGGAGGTGCGGTAGCTGAAGGGCCACGGACCCCACTGGTAGGCCAGCACCCAGATCTTCTTGGGCGCGAAGTAGAACAGCGTAGGCGCCACCGCCTTCTGGCTCATGCCGGTCTGGCGGGCCGACGCCAAGACCGCCTTCGCCATCCAGGAACTGCTCGCCACGCGATGCACCATCGCGCCGGCGGACCGTACGACTCGGGAGCCCGGCGAGCCCGGTGCACGGCTGCGCTGCTTCCTGGACCTGCGCCAGGAGCCCGACGCGTAGCGCTGCGGGAGGCGGCCACGCCCTGCTGACCAGCCGTGGTCGGATGCATGGTCGGGGCTGGCGGCGGCAGCGTGCGGTCGGTCTACCTGGTGGTGTGCTCGATTCCGCGCCGACGCCGAAGGCCGGTACGCCGGCGCGGAACCCGGGTGGCGGGCCGGTGTCGAGTGGACGCTGCCGGTGTCGAGTGGACGCTGCTGTGGATCGAGCACACCGCCAACCAGCTGACTGAGGGCAGGCCGTAGGCAGCGGTGCCGGCGGACCGTGGGTCAGGGCGGGTCGCCGGAGTAGAAGGGCAGCCCATATCGGGGCCGGGTGTGCGGGGTTCGCCGGGGCGCGGGACCCGCGGGGCGCGGCCTCCGGCCACCGGGCAGCTCGGTGGTCAGGACCACGCCGTCCCGATCCTCGCCGCGGCCGTTGCCGACGACCCGCCACACCGGCCCATCGGCCCGGTCTCGGGTCAGAAGGTCCGCTTCGCCGTCACTCAGGGGACCAAGGGGCCGCAGGCCCGAGAACGTCACGCCGAGCGATGACACCAGCTCACGCCCGGGCGGGTGCCCTTAGAGGTCCTAACAAAGGCGTTGGACGTGGCGGTGGGTGATCAGACATGTGGCGAGGCCGAGGAACGCTTCGTGGATGTCGTCGCGTCTCTCC
>NZ_JBVIAY010000042.1:0-30525 GCF_055573695.1 Streptomyces sp. NPDC030143 | reverse complement strand
CGTCCCGTGCGGGCGCTCCGCGGTGCCCTCCGAACGCGGGAAGAACTCGTACCACGCGCCGTACAGGGCCCGTTCCCGCTCCACCAGCAGGGGCAGCGGCTCGGAGGCGGTGACCAGCTCGCGCAGGGGACGGCGGGCGAGGACCTCGTCGACCTCTGGGGTGAGCGCCGCCGCCAGCCGGGAGGCGGCCGGGCGGCTCTCGTCCCGCAGGGCGTCCACCGCGGCCAGCAGGACGTCACGCTCGCCGGGCTCCTCGCGCGGCACCCCGGCCGCCGCGCGCTCGTACAGGCGGGCGCCCTCCTCCAGGACCAGGTCCGTGTCGATCCCCGCCGGGATCTTGATCCGGGCGTGGTGACGCCAGGTGCCGACCGGGTCGCCCCAGGCCTCCACGGTGTACGTCCAGCGGCCCGGCCTGTCCGCGGTGACGTCGGCACCCCATCGGTCGGTGCCGGGGGCGAGTTCGCGCATCGGCGTCCACGGGCCGGGGCGGCCGTCGGGGTCGCGCAGGACGACGTTCGCGGCGACGGCGTCGTGGCCCTCGCGGAACACGGTGGCCGAGACCTGGAACGTCTCCCCGGTGACCGCCTTCGCCGGCCGGCGACCGTGCTGGACCACCGGACGGACGTCGAGGACGGGTATGCGCCCCACGGCGGGCGCGGCGGGCGCGGCGGGCGCGGCGGTCGCGGAGGATCGCTCCGCGGCCGGCGGCCCGGCGTCGGCGGGGCGCACGGCGGGGGTCTCCGTGTCGGGCTGCCGGGTACGGGGTGTCGGGGGTGCTGACGAGTGGTGCGTGGCGGGCATGACCGCTCCTGTCCGCATCAACGAGGGTGGGCGGATGGATGTGGGGAGGTGGGTCCTGCGGGGGAGTTTCCGGGGTGTGCAGGGCGTGTGCTCGTGGTGCTCGGTGCCCGGACGCGCCGACGTGCTGCTCGGCGGTGCCCGGGCCGTGTGCCGGGGTTGTGCTCGGTGCTGCCCGGGCGTGCCGGCCGGGCGGCGTGCTGGGGGTGCGGGGCGTGCGCGCCGGGTGTCGTGCTCGGTGCTGCCCGGGCGTGCGCGCCGGTTCGGTGCTCGGTGCCGCTGCTGCCCGGGCGTGCCGGGTGTGTTCGGGTGGTGCCTGGGGTGTGTACCGGAGGAGCCTTCCCACACTGTTCGGGTGAGCAATCCGACCCATTGCTAACTACTCTTCCGTATGTCTGCGTACAAGTTCGGCCCCGTTCGCGGGGAACGGGGCCGGTGACGGAAGCCGCCCCTAGGAACGCGGCACGCGCAGGAGTTTGTTCGGCGAACCGGGCCCGGCCCCGGAGACCTTGCCGTTCGACGCGCCCGTGACGAGCGCCCGTTCGACCTGCGCGGGTGTGGCCTTCCGGTGGGACGCCAGATACAGCGCGGCCGCGCCCGCCGCGTGCGGTGCCGCCATCGACGTGCCCGACCAGGTCGCGCGTGCGCTGTCGCCGGTGTGGGACGCCGAGGTGATGGACACGCCCGGGGCGAACAGGTCTAGCGCCGAACCGTGGTTGGACGAGGCCGGTTTCGCGTCCCTGCGGTCGGTCGACCCGACGGTGACGGCCTGGCGGACGCCGGCGGGGGAGCCGAGCGCGGCCGAGCGGCCCTCGTTGCCCGCGGCCACGGTGTAGGTCACGCCGGAGCGGATCGAGGCGCGGACGGCGGCGTCGAGCTGGGCGTTGTAAGGGCCGCCCACACTGAGGTTGGCGACCGCGGGCCCGCGGGCGTGGCGGGTGACCCAGTCGATGCCGGCGATGACCCGCGCGGTGGTGCCCGCGCCGGTGTCGTCGAGCACCCGGACGGAGACCACCCTCGCCTTCCCGGCGACACCGAGGGTCGTGCCCGCGGCGGTCGCGGCGACATGCGTGCCGTGGCCGTTGCCGTCCCCCGCGAAGCGGTCGCCGCCGACGAAGTCCCAGCCGTGCAGGGCACGGCCGCCGAAGTCCCGGTGCGTGGTGCGCACACCGGTGTCGATGACGTAGACCGTCACCCCGGCGCCCTGGGACCTGGGCGGCGCGTAGGTGCCGTCCAGCGGCAGGTCCGCCTGGTCGACGCGGTCCAGGCCCCACGAGGGCGGGGCCGTCCGCGTGCCGTTCGCCCGGTCCCGGTCGAGCGTCACCCGGGTGTCCCGGACGACCGAGGCGACCCCCGGGTCGGCCGCGAGACGCCGGGCCTGTCTGTCGCTCGCCCGTACGGCGAAGCCGTTGAGGACCGTGCCGTAGGTGTGGCTGATTCTCGCCCCGTAGCGGGTGGCCAGGGCCCGCCCGGCCTCCGACGGCGCCCTCACCCCCTCCCTGAGCGTCACCAGATAGCTGCCGCCGACGGACCCGGGTCCGTCGGCGCCGCGTATCGTCCCCTCCGGTGCGGCGTGCGCGGGCAGGGTGACGGCCGACAGCGCCACGGCCGTGACGGCCGCCGTCAGACCCCCCGCCCGGCGCAGACGCCGTGTGCGCGTCCGTGCCATGGCTCGCGTGTCCCCTCCTCGACTCGGCGTACGGCGGCCGTGCGACGGACGGCCGAGGTACGGCCGGCGGCCGTGCGGCGGGCGGCCGAGGTACGGCCGTGCCGGGTACGCCTCCCGCAGCCTCTCGTGCGGGCCGGAGCGCCACAAGGTGGCCTACGGGGTGGAATCGGCCATACAGGGACCAGGAGGTCGTACGGTTCAGACTCGTACGCTTCAGACTCGTACGGTTGAGATCGAAGTCCCCAGCGAGGTCCGCTCCGGCGCCGGTACCGTCTTCGGTGACGAAGACGCACGGCGCTGTGCGCCTCTCCTTACGCACGCCGAGGTGGAATGTGAAGGCGATCCGTCGATTCACCGTCCGACCCCTCCTCCCCGAACCCCTCCGGCCGCTCAGTGACCTGGCCCGCAACCTGCGCTGGTCATGGCACGCGGAAACCCGTGACCTGTTCCAGTCCGTCGACCCCGAGTGCTGGGCCGCCTCGAACGGCGACCCGGTGCGGCTCCTCGGCAGTGTGCGCCCCGCGCGTCTGGCCGAGCTGGCCGAGGACCGCCGCTTCCTGCGCCGGCTGACCGCCGTCGCCGACGACCTGCACGACTATCTGACCGGCGACCGCTGGTACCAGGGCCAGTCGGCCGAACTGCCGTCCGCCGTCGCCTACTTCTCTCCCGAGTTCGGCATCACCGCCGCACTGCCCCAGTACTCCGGAGGCCTCGGCATCCTCGCCGGCGACCACCTCAAGGCCGCCAGCGACCTGGGCGTCCCGCTCATCGGGGTGGGCCTGCTGTACCGCCACGGATACTTCCGCCAGTCGCTGTCGCGGGACGGCTGGCAGCAGGAGCACTACCCCGTCCTCGACCCCAACGAGCTGCCGGTGACGCTGCTGAAGGAGGACGACGGCACCCCCGCCCGGGTCCGTCTCGCCCTCCCCGGCGGCCGGCAGCTGCACGCCCGCGTCTGGCTCGCCCAGGTCGGCCGTGTCCCGCTGCTGATGCTCGACTCCGACGTCGAGGAGAACGACCTCGGCGAACGCGGGGTGACCGACCGGCTCTACGGCGGCGGCAGCGAACACCGGCTGCTCCAGGAGATGCTGCTCGGCATAGGAGGTGTCCGGGCGGTGCGGACGTACTGCCGCCTCACCGGGCACGCCCCGCCCGAGGTGTTCCACACCAACGAGGGGCACGCGGGCTTCCTCGGCCTGGAGCGGATCGCCGAACTGTGCGACGAGGGCCTCGATTTCGACTCCGGCCTGGAGGCGGTCCGCGCGGGAACCGTCTTCACCACCCACACCCCCGTCCCGGCCGGCATCGACCGCTTCGACCGCGAGCTGGTCGCCCGCCACTTCGGCCCCGACGCCGAACTCCCGCGCATGGACGTCGGCCGCATCCTGAACCTCGGCATGGAGACCTACCCCCGGGGCGAGCCCAACCTGTTCAACATGGCCGTGATGGGGCTGCGCCTGGCCCAGCGCGCCAACGGCGTGTCGCTGCTGCACGGGCAGGTCAGCCGCCAGATGTTCGCCGGTCTGTGGCCGGGCTTCGACGCCGACGAGGTGCCCATCACCTCCGTCACCAACGGGGTGCACGCCCCGACGTGGGTCGCGCCCGAGGTGCTGCGGCTCGGTGCCCGCCAGATCGGCGCCCAGCGGGCCGAGGACGCGCTGAGCGTCGGCGGCGACGACCGCTGGGACTCCGTCGCCGACATCCCCGACCAGGACATCTTCGACCTCCGCCGGGACCTGCGCGAACAACTGGTCCTGGAGGTACGGGACCGGCTGCGCGCCTCCTGGCGGCAGCGGGGCGCGGGGACGGCCGAGCTGGGCTGGATCGACGACGTGCTGGACCCCGACGTCCTCACGATCGGCTTCGCGCGCCGCGTCCCCTCGTACAAGCGTCTGACGCTGATGCTGCGCGACCGCGACCGTCTGATGGAACTGCTGCTGCACCCCGAACGCCCGATCCAGATCGTCGTCGCCGGCAAGGCGCACCCGGCCGACGACGGCGGCAAGAGGCTCGTCCAGGAGCTGGTGCGCTTCACCGACGACCCGCGCGTCCGCCACCGGATCGTGTTCCTGCCCGACTACGGCATGGCGATGGCGCAGAAGCTGTACCCCGGCTGCGACATCTGGCTGAACAACCCGCTGCGGCCCCTGGAGGCGTGCGGGACGAGCGGCATGAAGGCGGCTCTCAACGGCTGCCTCAACCTCTCCGTCCTGGACGGCTGGTGGGACGAGTGGTTCCAGCCCGACTTCGGCTGGGCGATCCCCACGGCGGACGGCGCGGGCACCGACCCGGACCGCCGGGACGCCATCGAGGCGGCCGCGCTCTACGACCTGCTGGAACAGCGGGTCACCCCGCGCTTCTACGAACGCGGCCAGCACGGACTGCCCGACCGCTGGATCGAGATGGTCCGCCAGACCCTCACCCACCTCGGCCCCAAGGTGCTGGCCGGGCGCATGGTCCGCGAGTACGTCGAACGCCTCTACACGCCCGCCGCCCGGGCGCACCGCGCGATGGGCCCGGACGCGGCGCGCGACCTCGCCGTGTGGAAGGCGAAGGTGCGGGCGGCCTGGCACGCCGTCGCCGTCGACCACGTCGAGACCTCCGCCGCCGCACCGACCGCCGAACTCGGCACGACGCTCTCCCTGCGCGTGCGCGTCCGCCTCGGCGACCTCGCACCCGACGACGTCGAGGTCCAGGCGGTCTCCGGCCGCGTCGACGCGGAGGACCGCATCACCGACGCGACGACGGTCCCCCTCAAACCGGTCGGCGGCCCCGACCTGGAGGGCCGCTGGGCCTACGAGGGTCCCCTCTCCCTGGACCGTACCGGCCCCTACGGCTACACGGTCCGCATCCTGCCCCACCACCGTCTGCTGGCCTCACCGGCGGACGTGGGCCTCCTGGCCACCCCGTCGGAGGAACTGGTCGCGGGGGCGGGGCTGCTGATGCGGTGAGGGGGCGGGGGTCACCCCGCTCCGACGCCCCGCGGCCGTGCCGGAACGGTGTCCGGCACGGCCGCGGGGCGGGCCGGGCGAACCCGGCGCCCGGGAAGGCCCCTAGTCCTTGTCCTCGCCGGTCGCCAACGCGCGCAGTACCGCACCGCACCGGCGGGCGTAGGCGTGTTGCAGGCCCCGGGTGGCCGGGCCGGCCGCCCGGGTGTACCACCTGGCCGGGCGGCTGAAGGCGGACACCGTCAGCCAGACCGTGCCGTCGCCCGTGCGGTCGACCGTGAAGGACTCCTCGCCGGACTCGGGGTGGCCGGGGAGGGTGCCGTAGGCCCAGCCGGCGTGGCGGCGCTCCTCCGCCGTCCAGATGACGCGGCAGGGGGCCTTGACCATGCCGGCCAGGGTGACGGTGACGTCGACACCGGGGGCGGCCCGGTCGGCGGTGGCGGAGATGCCCACACCCAGCGCGCGGTGCATCTCCCAGGTGAGGACGGCCTCGGCCGCCCGGCGGAAGACGCCCTCGCCCTCGCCCAGGCGGGTGCGGACGTGCAGGGGGTGGAAGCCGGGCGGGCAGAAGCCGGGCCGGTCGCGCGTCGCACCGACGTCGCCGTACGTGAAGTCCTCCGAAGACATGGGGCCCAAGCGTAGGACGGCCCCCGGGGATGCCTTCGTCCCGGGGGCCGTCCGTGGGCCGTCCGTGGGCCGGCCGGCGTGCGTCAGCCGACGTTGACCGCCGACCAGGCAGCCGCGACCGCCTTGTACTCGGTGCTGGAGGAGCCGTACAGGGCCGCCGCCGCGCTCAGGGTGCCGGTGCGGGCGCCCGCGTACGTGGTGGTGGACGTGAAGTACTCGGTCAGGGCCTTGTACCAGATCTGGACGGCCTTGGCGCGGCCGATGCCGGTGACCGTCGAACCGTTGGAGGTGGGGGAGTTGTAGCCGACCCCGTTGATCGTCTTCGCGCCGCTGCCCTCGGACAGCAGGAAGAAGAAGTGGTTCGCGGGACCGGACGAGTAGTGGACGTCCAGGTTCTTCAGCGACGACGACCAGGAGTCGGCCGACGAGCCGTCCTTGCTCGGCTTGTCCATGTAGCGCAGCGGGGTGCCGTCGCCGTTGATGTCGATCTTCTCGCCGATGAGGTAGTCGCCGACGTCCTTGGAGTTGGCCGCGTAGAACTCGACGGCCGTGCCGAAGATGTCGGAGGTCGCCTCGTTCAGGCCGCCGGACTCGCCCGAGTAGTTCAGGCCCGCCGTGTTCGACGTGACGCCGTGGGTCATCTCGTGGCCGGCCACGTCCAGCGAGGTCAGGGGCTTCACGTTGCCCTCGCCGTCGCCGTACGTCATGCAGAAGCAGCTGTCCGACCAGAACGCGTTGACGTAGGCGTTGCCGTAGTGGACGCGGGAGTACGCGGCCACGCCGTTGTTCTTGATGCCGTTGCGGCCGAAGGTGTTCTTGAAGAAGTCCCAGGTCGTCTGGGCGCCGTAGGCCGCGTCCACCGCCGCGGTCTGGTCCGACGACGAGCTGGAGGCGGTGCCGGTGCCCCACGTGTCGTCGGCGTCCGTGAACAGCGTGCCCGCCGAGCCGCTGGTGGAGCGGGCCTTGTTGTACGTCTTGTGGCCGCCGCGCGCGGCGTCGTTCAGCTGGTACGCCGAGCCGGAGAGGAAGGTGCCGAGCGTGACGGTCCCGGAGTACAGGCTCTTGCCCGTCCCGGTCTCGATGCCCTGGTACTCGTACAGCTTCTGGCCGGTGGCCGCGTCGGTGATGACGTGCAGCTCGTTCGGGGTGCCGTCCTCCTGCAGGCCGCCGACGACCGTCTCGTAGGCGAGGGTCGGCTTGCTGCCGTTGCCCGCCCAGACCACCTTGCGGGGCGCCTGGGAGGCCGTGGTGTCCTCGGAGCCCGCCGCCTTCGCCAGTGACAGCGCCTGGGTCTCGGCCTTCGCCGCGCCCACGGCCGGGGTGAGCGAGGCGACCTTGATGGCGGCGTTCGTCGCCTTGGTGACGCCCTGTCGCGCGCCCGTGGCCGACTCGTGGACGACCAGGTCGCCGCCGAGGACGGGCAGGCCGGCGTAGGTGCGCTCGTAACGGGTGTGGACCGTGCCGTCCGCGTCCTTGACCACGTCACGGACGACCAGCTTCTCCTGGGCGCCCAGGCCTATCTCCTGCGCGGTCGCGCCGGCGTCGGCCTGCTTGTCCTGGATCAGGGCGGTGCGCGCGGCGGGGGCGAGCGGGGTCGGGACGGCGAGCGGCTTGGCGGCGGTGGTCTCCGCCGGGGTCTGGGCGACGGCGGAGCCGCTGGTCAGACCGGTGGTGAGCAGGGCCCCGGCCGCCACGGCGGTGGCGATGGCCAGGGTGGTCCGCTGGTGACGCGCGTAGAAGGGAGTCACACAAGCTCCTTGGGTGTGGGGGAGCCCGGGCGGCGTGGGGTGGCCGGCCGGGACTGCTGTGAAGTTGTGCGGCGGGTGAGAGGAAGAGTGGCATCACGGACGCGTACATGTCAGGACCCTCAAGTGATGTTGGCCGGAAATCGATCAGCGGGTGAACAACTGCCGTCGTGGGGAGCGGATTGACCTCGGTAAAGGGCCAACAGGCCGGGGGTAAGGGACGGGCAAAATGAGGGCGCCGTCCCGGAGGAGTCGAACCTCCGGGACGGCGCCCTGTCGGTGGGGGTGAGCCCCCGCGCAGGCTCACCCGGGTGCGGCTACGGGAAGGTCAGCCGCCAGCTGTTGATGTAGCCGGTGTCGACGGCCGCGTTGTCCTGGACCCGCAGCTGCCAGACACCGTTGGCCACCTCGGACGACGCGTTCACCGTGTACGTGGTGTTCAGGTTGTCCGCGCTGCCGCCGGCGCCGTACGCCTTCAGCGTGTACGCCGTGCCGTCGGGGGCGACCAGCTGCACCTGGAGGTCACCGACGTAGGTGTGGACGATGTCCACGCCGACCTGGAGGTTGGACGGCGCGTTGCCCGTCCGCCCGGAGACGGTGATCGAGGACGTGACCGCCGCTCCCCGGTCCGGGATCGCCACGTCGGCGGTGTTCTCGAAGGTGGTGCCGCCACCACCGCCGCCGGGACGGGAGCCGACCGCGACGCCCGCCCAGGCGTGCGCCACCGCCGCGTACTCGGGGCTCGTCGTGCCGTACAGCTCACCGGCCGCCGCGAGGGTGCCGGTGCGGGCGCCCGCGTAGTTGGTGGTCGAGGTGAACTTCGTGGTCAGCGCGCGGAACCAGATCTTCTCCGCCTTGTCGCGGCCGATGCCGGTGACCGCGAGGCCGTCCGCGGTGGGCGAGTTGTAGGTGACCCCGTTGATGGTCTTGCTGCCGCTGCCCTCGGAGAGCAGGTAGAAGAAGTGGTTCGCCGGGCCGGACGAGTAGTGCACGTCGATCGAGCCGATGCCCGAGTACCAGCTGTCCTTGGACGAGCCGTCCTTGCTCGGCTTGTCCATGTAGCGCAGCGGGGTGCCGTCGCCGTTGATGTTGATCTCCTCGCCGATGAGGTAGTCACCGACGTCGGAGGCGTTGTTGGCGTAGAACTCGACGGTGGAGCCGAAGATGTCGGACGTCGCCTCGTTCAGACCGCCGGACTCGCCGCTGTAGTTGAGGCCGGCCGTGTTGGACGTCAGGCCGTGCGTCATCTCGTGGGCGGCCACGTCGATCGACGTGAGCGGGTTGGCGTTGCCCGACCCGTCGCCGTACGTCATGCAGAAGCAGCTGTCCGACCAGAACGCGTTGACGTAGTTGTTGCCGTAGTGGACCCGCGAGTACGCGCCCACGCCGTCGCCGCGGATGCCGGAACGGCCGTGCACGTTCTTGTAGTAGTCCCAGGTCAACGCGGCGCCGTAGTGGGCGTCGGCGGCGGCCGACTCCAGGTTGGACGGGCTGCCGTTGCCCCAGACGTCGTCGGCGCCCGAGAAGAGCGTGCCGGTGCCGGAGGTGCCCCGGTTGAGGTTGTAGGTCTTGTGGCCGCCGCGCGCGCCGTCGGTCAGGTTGTACGCCGACCCGGCCTGCGTGGTGGTGAGGTCGACCGTCCCGCTGTACACCGTGTTGCCGGTGCCGGTCTCGATCGCCTCCCACTCGTACAGCTTCGCGCCCGTCGTGGCGTCGGTGACGACGTGCAGCTCCTGCGGGGTGCCGTCGTGCTGGAACCCGCCGACGACCGTCTCGTACGCCACCGTCGGCGTTCCGTTCGCCGCCCAGATCACCTTGCGGGGCTCGCGGTTGACGGCGGGGCTCTTGGCCTCCTCCGCCTTCGCGGCGGCCAGCGCCTGCGCCTCGGCCCGGGCGGCGGGCAGCTTGGCGGTGGTGGTGGCCGGCTTGATGGCCGCCCGGGTCGCCTTGACGACGGACTGCGTCGCGCCGGCCGGGGTGCTCTCCACGACCAGGTCGCCGCCGAGGACGGGCAGGCCGGCGTAGGTGCGCTCGTAGCGGGTGTGGACCGTGCCGTCCGCGTCCTTGAGGACGTCGCGGACGACGAGCGCCTCCTGGGCGCCCAGGCCCAGCTCCTTGGCGGTCTGCGCCTTGTCGGCGTTCGCCTCGCGTATCAGCTGGGCCCGCTGGGCGGGGGAGAGCCGGATCGACTCCGAGCCCGGGATCGCCTGGCCGGCCGCCTGCGGTGCCTTCTCCGGGGCGGCCGTCGCGGCGCCGGACTGCACGGCGGCGGCGATGAGCGCGGAGACGCCGACGAGGGCGGCGGCCGCGGCTCTGCGGTACGGGGTGTGGGAGGTGCGTCTGCGAGAGGGACTGCTGCTCACACTGACTCCTTCTGCGCGGCCGCGAGGTGACGCGGCCTGGGGAGACCGGAGGGCGGGTGGGCCGTCCGGGCACGACTGGGTGGCGGTACGCAGAACGGTGGCGCTGTGGGGTTGCCGTGAAGTAGCAGAGGGAAGAGTGGCAGGCGGTGGCGCTTTCTGTCAGGGGCGCGTCAGAAAGTTGGCCGGAAACGGTTCGTTGTCCGGGAGTTCATGTTCGATATACGGACCGTTCAGATGGGGCGCACGCGAGGCTCCCGAGGGGCGCGCGGCGCAGCGGTCCGCACTGCGCCCGCCCGGGCCGTACGGCCCGGCACCGCACTCGCCGCGTTGCCGAAAGCAAGGCGCCGAGAGCCCCTCGTGACGGAGCCACCAGGCGCCGAGAGCCCCTCGTGCCGGAGCCACCAGGGGCTCTCGGCAACGCGGCGAGCGTGCGGGCCGGGCGTCGGGAGCCGGGCTCCCCTGTCGTTCGGAGCGCTCAGGCCAGACTGTCCCGCCACGCCCGGTGCAGTTGAGCGAAACGGCCCGCGCCCGCGATCAGCTCGGCCGGGCTGCCGTCCTCCACGATCCGGCCGCGCTCCATGACCAGAACCCGGTCGGCGATCTCCACCGTCGACAGGCGGTGTGCGATCACCACGGCCGTCCGGTCCTTCAGGACCGTCGCCATCGCCGCCTGCACCGCCCGCTCGCCCGGGATGTCGAGCGAGCTGGTCGCCTCGTCGAGGATCAGCACCGCCGGGTCGGCGAGCAACGCCCGTGCGAACGACACGAGTTGCCGCTGCCCGGCGGAGATGCGGCCACCCCGTCTGCGCACGTCGGTGTCGTAGCCCTCGGGCAGGGCGCTGATGAACTCGTGCGCGCCGATCGCCTTCGCCGCCCGCTCGATCTCCTCCCGGGAGGCGTCCGGCCGCCCGAAGGCGATGTTCTCGGCGACCGTGCCGGAGAACAGGAACGCCTCCTGCGTCACCATGACCACCCCGCGCCGCAGCTCCGGCACGGCGAGCTCGCGCAGGTCGACGCCGTCGAGCAGGACCCGGCCCGCGGTGGGGTCGTAGAAGCGGGCGAGGAGCTTGGCCAGGGTGGACTTGCCCGCGCCGGTGGAGCCGACGACCGCGACCGTCTGCCCGGCCGGCAGGGTGAGGTCGAAGGGGGGCAGCACCTCGCCGCCGGTGCGGTAGCCGAAGCCGACCCCGTCGAACACGACCTCGCGGCCCGGCCGTCCGCCGCGCCGGGCCGGCAGCTCCCGCGGCACCGACGGCTCCGGCACCGACGGCGTCAGGGCCAGCAGCCCCGCGATCTTCTCCAGCGAGGCGGCCGCCGACTGGTAGGAGTTGAGGAACATGGCGAGCCGGTCGATCGGGTCGTACAGCCGCCGCAGGTAGAGCACCGCCGCCGCCAGCACGCCCAGCTCCAGCGAGCCGCCCGCCACCCGGTGGGCGCCCCACAGCACCATCGCCGCGACCGCCGTGTTGGCGACCAGCCGCGAGCTGAAGACGTACCGGGCCATCTCCAGGAGCGCGTCGCCGTTGGTCCGCTCGTGCCGCCGGTTCAGAACCCGGAAATCGGCGTCGTTGACGGCCTCGCGGCGGAACGCGCGCACCGGCCGGATGCCGTTCATCGTCTCCACGAACTTCACGATCACCGCCGCGATCGCCGTGGACCGCAACCGGAACACCCGTCCGGCGCGCCGCCGGTAGAGCCGCACGAGGAGGTACAGCGGCACGAACGACGCCACCGCGACGGCCCCCAGCCCCAGGTCCAGCCACAGCAGCAGGAGGGAGATGAAGAGGAAGGACAGCACGACGGTGACGAGTTCCTGGAGTCCCTCGTCGAGGAGCTCGCGCAGCGACTCGACGTCCGTGGTGGAGCGGGAGATGAGCCGGCCCGAGGTGTAGCGCTCGTGGAAGTCGATGCTCAGCGCCTGCGCGTGCCGGAAGATCCGGCCCCGCAGATCGAGCAGCACGTCCTGGCTGACGCGCGCGGCGGCGACCAGGAAGGCGTACTGCAGCCCGCCGGAGGCCAGCGCGCACAGCAGGTACCCGGCGCCCACCACGACGAGCGGACCGCTGTCGCCGGAACGCAGGGCCGGTACGGCGCGGTCGATGGCGTACGCCACCAGCAGCGGGCCGGCCTGCACGGCCGCCTGCTGGAGGAGCAGCAGGATCGTGGTGAGGGCGACACGCGCCCGCATCGGCGCCAGCAGTGAGCGCAGCAGCGCGGCCGTGGCGCCCGGCGGGGAGGGCAGGACGTCCCGGTCGAAGGGGTCGCCGTCGCCGCCGCCCTCGGGGCGCGGCAGGCCGTCCTCGTCGTCGGCGGGAGCGGTGGAGGTCGTGGAGGTGGTCATCGGCGGTCGGCCTCCTGGTCCCCGGGCCGTTCTCCGGACATGAGGTGGGCGTACTCGGCGTTCTCCCGCAGCAGGTCGTGATGGGTGCCGACGGCGGTGATACGGCCGCCCGACAGCAGGGCGACGCGGTCGGCGAGCAGCACGGTGGAGGGTCGGTGGGCCACGATCAGCGCGGTCGTGTCCGCGAGCACCTGCCGCAGCGCGGCCTCCACGGCGGCCTCCGTGTGCACGTCCAGCGCGGACAGCGGATCGTCCAGGACGAGGAAGCGGGGCCGGCCGACGACCGCCCGCGCGAGGGCGAGCCGCTGCCGCTGCCCGCCGGAGAGACTCAGTCCCTGCTCGCCGACCTGGGTCCGCACTCCTTGCGGCAACGTGTGCGCGAACTCGGCCTGCGCCACGCGAAGGGCCCGCTCCAGGTCGGCGTCCCCGGCCTCCTCCCCGGCTCCCATCAGTACGTTCTCCCCGACGCTCGCCGAGAACAGCGTCGGCTCCTCGAACGCGACGGCCACCTTGGCCCGCAGTTCGTGCCGGGGCATCGCGGTGATGTCCTCCCCGTCGAGCGTGATCCGCCCGGACGTCACCTCGTGCAGCCGGGGGACCAGCGCGGTGAGCGTGGTCTTCCCGCTGCCGGTGGCCCCGACCAGTGCCATCGACTCCCCGGGCCGGATGTGCAGGTCGATCCGGTCGAGCGTGGGGGGCGAGCCGGGGTCGGCGTCGGGGTATCGGAAGGTGACGGCGTCGAACCGCAGCCCGCGGTCGGCGCAGGCCGCCGGAACGGACCGCACGACCGCCGGACCGGCCTGTACGACCGCCGAGGTGCCCGGACCGGCCTGTACGACCGCCGAGGTCTCGGGCTCGGCGTCCATCACCTCGAAGTACCGCTCGGACGCCGTGGCCGCCTCCTGCGTCATCGCCAGCAGGAAGCCCAGGGAGTCGACGGGCCAGCGCAGCGCCAGCGCCGTCGACAGGAACGCCACCAGCGTCCCCGCGGACAGCTCCCCGTCCGCCACCTGGACGGTCCCCAGCACCAGCGCCGCCCCGACGGCCACCTCGGGCAGGACGACGATGACCGCCCAGATCGTCGCCAGCAGCCGCGCCTTGCGCAGTTCCGTCCCCCGCAGCGTCGTCGACAGCTCCCGGAACGCCCGCGCCTGACTGCGGTGCCGGCCGAACCCCTTGATGATCCGGATGCCGAGCACGCTCTCCTCGACGACCGTCGTCAGGTCACCCACCTGGTCCTGGGCGCGCCGCGCCACCACCGCGTACCGCTGCTCGAAGATCACGCACATGATGACGACGGGCACGGCCGGAAGGAGGATCACCAGCCCCAGCGCCCAGTCCTGGAGCAGCATGATGATCACACCGACAAGGATCGTCACCGCGTTGACCAGCAGGAACGTCAGCGGGAACGCGAGGAACATCCGCACCAGCATCAGATCGGTGGTGCCCCGGGACAGCAGTTGTCCCGAGGCCCACCGGTCGTGGAAGGCCATCGGCAGCCGCTGGAGGTGCCGGTAGAGCTCCGCCCGCATCTCCGCCTCGACGCGCGACAGCGGCCGTGCCACAAGCCAGCGCCGCAGCCCGAACAGCGCCGACTCCGCGACACCGAGGAGCAGCAGGCAGAGCGCGCCCAGCCGGACGCCGCCCGGGTCGCGGTCGGCGACCGGCCCGTCCACCATCCACTTCAGGACGAGCGGGATCACCAGCGCCACGCAGGAGGCGACTATCGTGACGAACGCGGCGGCGGACAGCCGCACCCGCGCCGGTCGCACATAGGGCCACAGACGCAGCAATGTCCGTACGGTCGAGCGTTCCCCGGTGACTGCACGTGTCGTCGACATCACGGACGAGCCTACGGATCGCCCGGTTCGTCGCTCACCGGGTTTCCACCGGCCCCGACGCGGCCGTCAGCCCGGCGACCTGCGCGTTCCAGAGGCCGTACGGCGCCGGCGGCCGGCCGGATTCCCCCGACCGGGGCGCAGATTCCCCCGACCGGGCGCGCCCCCGCCGAGGGCGGCAGGCACGGCACCGGACCGCGCGGCCCGATCAGGCGCTCAGAGTGCGAGGACCGGCCACCCTCAGCAGCAGCACGGCCCGCGCCGGCACCGTCACCGCCGTGCCCGCCCGGTGGACGACGTCCGGCGCGTCGGCCTGGTCCTCCCGCGAGGTGTCGACGACCACCTCGTACCGCTCCGCCCACGGCGGCCCCGGCAGCGCGAAGCTCACCGGCCGGTCCCCGGCGTGCAGCACGGCGAGGAAGCTGTCGTCGGTGATCGGCGCGCCGCGCTCGTCCCGGCCCGGGATGTCCCGCCCGGACAGGTACATCCCGAGCGTGGCGGCGGGCGCGTACCAGTCGCCCTCCGTCATCTCCGTGCCCCGCGCCGTGAACCAGGCCAGGTCCCGCAGCCCGTCCGCCGAGTGCGCCGCCCCGGAGAAGAACGCCCGCCGCCGCAGCACCGGATGCCGGTGGCGCAGCGCGATCAGCCGGGACGTCAGGTCGAACAGCGCCTTCCAGCCGGGGTCCTCCAGCAGCCCCCAGTCCAGCCAGCCGATCTCGTTGTCCTGGCAGTAGGCGTTGTTGTTGCCGCGCTGGGTGCGTCCCAGTTCGTCGCCCGCGACCAGCATCGGCACACCCGTCGACAGCAGCAGCGTCGTCAGCAGGTTCCGCAGCTGCCGGCGCCTGAGGGCCCGTACCCGCTCGTCGTCCGTCTCGCCCTCGACGCCGCAGTTCCAGGCGCGGTTGTCGTTCGTGCCGTCCCGGTTGCCCTCGCCGTTGGCCTCGTTGTGCTTGTGCTCGTACGACACGAGGTCCCTGAGGGTGAACCCGTCGTGCGCGGTGACGAAGTTGACCGACGCGTACGGCCGCCGCCCGCCCCAGGCGTACAGGTCGCTCGACCCGGACAGCCGGTAGCCCATCTCCCGCACGTCCGGCAGCGCGTGCCGCCAGAAGTCCCGCACGGCGTTGCGGTAGCGGTCGTTCCACTCCGTCCACAGGGGCGGGAAGGCGCCCACCTGGTAGCCGCCCGACCCCACGTCCCACGGCTCGGCGATCAGCTTCACCCGGCGCAGCACCGGGTCCTGGGCGATGACCGCGAGGAACGGGGAGAGCATGTCGACGTCGTGCATCGAGCGGGCCAGCGCGGCGGCGAGGTCGAAGCGGAACCCGTCGACGCCCATCTCCGTCACCCAGTAGCGCAGCGAGTCGGTGATCAGGCGCAGGACGTGCGGCTGCACCACGTGCAGGGTGTTGCCGCAGCCCGTGTAGTCGGCGTACCTGCGGGCGTCGGACTGCAACCGGTAGTAGCCGCGGTTGTCGATGCCCTTCAGCGACAGCGTCGGGCCCAGCTCCCCGGCCTCCGCCGTGTGGTTGTAGACCACGTCGAGGATGACCTCGATGCCGGCCGCGTGCAGCGCCCGCACCATCCGCTTGAACTCGCCGACCTGCTGCCCGGTCGTCCCGGCGGAGGCGTAGGCGGCGTGCGGGGCGAAGTACCCGACGGAGTTGTACCCCCAGTAGTTCCGCAGCCCCCGCCGCAACAGGTGGTCCTCGTGCGCGAACTGGTGGACCGGCAGCAGTTCCACCGCCGTGACGCCCAGCCGCACCAGGTGCTCGATCGCCGCCGGGTGCGCGAGACCGGCGTAGGTGCCGCGCAGCTCCTGCGGGATGCCGGGGTGCCGCCGGGTGAAGCCGCGCACGTGCAGCTCGTAGATCACCGAGTCCGCCCACGGCGTCTTCGGCCGCCGGTCGTCCGCCCAGTCGTCGTCGTCGTGGACGACGACGCCCTTCGGGACGAACGGCGCCGAGTCCCGCTCGTCGCGCACGGTGTCCGCGACCTGCTGCTGGGGCCAGTCCCGCACGTGCCCGTACACCTCGGGCGCCAACCCGGAGGGGGCGAAGTCGCCGTCCACCGCGCGCGCGTACGGGTCCAGCAGCAGCTTCGCCGGGTTCCAGCGGCCGCCGGTCCACGGGTCCCAGCGGCCGTGCACCCGGTAGCCGTAGCGCTGACCGGGCATCACCCCGGGCACGAAGCCGTGCCAGATCTCGTGCGTCAGCTCGGTCAGCCGGGCCCGGGTCTCGCGGCCCTGCTCGTCGAACAGGCACAGCTCGACCGCCTCCGCCCCGCCCGCCCACAGCGCGAAGTTGGTTCCCGCGACCCCGTCCGGGCCCACCCGGAAGCGGGCCCCGAGCGGCGTGGACGCACCGGGCCACACGGGCACGCCGGGCGTCCTGCGCCGTGCCCCGTTCACGACGGCGGACGCGCGCGTGCGCTCCGCCACCGCCTCCTGCTCGGCTGCGCTGGACACCGTTGCGCCTCCCGCGGCTCGTGGAACGACGGTGGCCCAGGGCGCCCGGTGTCCGGCCGCGGTTCCCCGTCGCGTCGTCCTCCCCCCTTTTCTGCCCAGAGCGTGCCTCGCACTCACGTTTCCCCGCGGCGGGCCCGGTCGTTGGACAGAGCGTGAGGCACGTAACTGGGCGCGCACGGCGCGCGGGGGCCGCGCTGGCCGCCGTACTGACATGGGCAGGACTGCTGGCTGGGGCCGCCGGCTGCACCGGGGACGGCCGCGGTGGGCTGGACCGGATGCTCGGCAAACCCCCGGCGGCCGAGGACGTCATCCACGTCACCCCGCAGGACGGCGCCCGGGAGGTGCGCCCCGGGAGCGCGTTGCGGGTGCGGGTGCCCGCCGGGCGGCTGGAGTCGGTACGGGTCGTGAAGTCGCAGGACGCGCGGGAGGCCGAGGTGCCGGGCCGGATCTCCGCGGACGGCCGCGGCTGGCGCCCCGACGACGCCCGGCTCGCGCTCGCCGCCCGCTACACCGTCGACGCGGTCGCCGTCGACGCCGACGGCCGCCGTTCGGCCCGCCGCACCACCTTCACCACCCACGTCCCCGAGAAACGCTTCATCGGGTACGTCAGCCCCGAGGACCGCTCCACCGTCGGCACCGGCATGATCGTCTCGCTGGAGTTCAACCGGGAGATCGAGCACCGCGCCGCCGTCGAACGCGCCGTCCGGGTCACGGCCGAGCCCGCCGTCGAGATCCGCCCGCACTGGTTCAACGACGCGCGCCTGGACTTCCGCCCCGAGCACTACTGGAAGCCCGGCACCCGCGTCACCGTCGCCCTGCGCTTCCTCGACGTCGAGGGCGCGCCCGGCGTCTACGGCCTCCAGCACCGGACGTTCTCCTTCACCGTCGGCCGCCACCAGGTGTCCCTCGTCGACGCCGCCCGGCACACCATGGAGGTGCGGCGCGAGGGCGAACTGCTCACCACCGTGCCCATCACGGCCGGGGCACCGAAGACCACCACGTACAACGGCAAGATGGTGGTGACGGAGATGCTGGAGCTGACCCGGATGAACGGCGCCACCGTCGGCTTCAAGAAGGCCGACGGCAAGGGCGAGTACGACATCCCGGACGTGCCGCACGCCATGCGGCTGACCGACTCCGGCACCTTTCTGCACGGCAACTACTGGGCGGACGAGTCCGTGTTCGGTCGGAGCAACGTCAGTCACGGCTGTGTGGGCCTGCGCGACGTCAAGGGCGGCGGTTCGGACACGCCCGCGGGCTGGTTCTTCGACCGCAGCCTCATCGGGGACGTCATCGAGGTCGTGAACAGCAAGGACGGGGAAGTGGCGCCCGACAACGGGCTCGGCGGCTGGAACATGGGCTGGGAGGAGTGGACCCGGGGCAGCGCGGTGGAGTGAAGGTGAAGCGGCCCTTGCCTCCCAAGGTCGAAGTTGGGACTGAACGGTGACATTCGGGGGTCACCGGGGCCCCTGACCATGTGGTTAATATGCGCGCAGCGTGGGGGAGACGCGCCTGCGCGCGGGCCGCAAGGTCCGGGGGAGGGGAGAAGGAAAGTGAACGTGCGACCGATACCGGGGGCGTCGGTTGGGGGGCGCTCGCGCGGCCGCAGCAAGCGGTTGGCAGTGATCGCCGGAGGTCTGCTGCTGGCCGTCACGGCCTGCGGCGGCGGGGGCGGCGACAAGGACGCGGACGCCGGGGCCGGGGGCACGGACAAGAACGCCTCGGCCACCGCGCAGAGCGGGCAGTCGGAGGCGGTCGTCAGCATCGCCCCGAAGGACGGCGCCAAGTCCGTCGAGACCAACGGCGCGCTCAAGGTGACCGCGGCCAAGGGCAAGCTGACCGAGGTCGTCGTCAAGGACGCCAAGGGCACGGCGGTCCCGGGCGCGATCTCCGCGGACGGCGCGGGCTGGACGCCGGCCACCCACCTGGCCGCCGCCACCACCTACCAGGTGCACGCCGTCGCCAAGGACTCCGCGGGCCGTACGGCCGCCGAGGACGCGAGCTTCACCACGCTGACGCCGGAGAACACCTTCATCGGCGAGTTCACGCCCGAGGACGGCACCACCGTCGGCGTCGGCATGCCGTTCTCGGTCCGCTTCACCCGGGGCATCACGCACCCGGAGGCGGTGGAGAAGGCCATCAGCATCAAGACCGAACCGGCCGTCGACGTGCAGGGCCACTGGTTCGGCAACGACCGCCTCGACTTCCGCCCGGAGAAGTACTGGAAGGCCGGCACCAAGGTCACCGTCAAGCTGAACCTCGACGGCGTCGAGGGCCGTGACGGCGTCTACGGCGAGCAGTCCAAGACGGTCTCCTTCACCATCGGCCGCAACCAGGTCTCCGTCGTGGACGTCAAGTCGCTCACGATGAAGGTCACGCAGGAGGGCAGGGTCGTCAAGACCATCCCGGTCACCACCGGCCAGCCCGGTATGGAGACCTGGAACGGCCAGATGGTCATCAGCGAGAAGCTGACCGTGACCCGGATGAACGGCGAGACGGTCGGCTACGGCGGCGAGTACGACATCAAGGACGTGCCGCACGCCATGCGGCTGACCACCTCCGGCACCTTCATCCACGGCAACTACTGGGGCGGCGGCGCCTTCGGCAACTACAACGCCAGTCACGGCTGCATCGGCCTGCGCGACGTGCGCGGCGGCTACGACAGCGGGGTTCCGGCCGCGTGGTTCTTCAACCACTCGATGGTCGGCGACGTGGTCGTCGTGAAGAACTCCAAGGACCGGATCGTCGACCCGGACAACGGCTACAACGGCTGGAACATGCCGTGGGCGGAGTGGACGAAGTAGTCGCCCGCCCCGACGACCGGGCCCGGTGCCGTGCGACACGGCACCGGGCCCGGTCGTCGTCCGCGGGTGTGAGCGACCGCACCCGCCCCCTCGCCGTTAGTCACCGTTAACCTGCTGGCATGACGGTGAATCTCGAAGTCTTTGAGGGCGTCGGCACCCTGCGCCTCGACCGCCCGCCCATGAACGCGCTGGACGTCGCCACCCAGGACCGGCTCAAGGAGCTGGCCGAGGAGGCGGCCCGCCGCGACGACGTCCGCGCCGTGGTGGTCTACGGCGGGGAGAAGGTGTTCGCGGCGGGCGCGGACATCAAGGAGATGCAGGCCATGGACCACACGGCGATGGTCCTGCGCGCCCGCGCCCTGCAGGACTCCTTCACGGCGGTGGCCCGCATCCCCAAGCCGGTGGTCGCGGCCGTGACCGGCTACGCGCTGGGCGGCGGCTGCGAGCTGGCGCTGTGTGCGGACTTCCGGATCGCCGGGGACAACGCCAAGCTGGGCCAGCCGGAGATCCTGCTCGGCCTGATCCCGGGTGCGGGCGGAACCCAGCGTCTGTCCCGCCTCGTCGGCCCGTCCAAGGCGAAGGACCTCATCTTCACCGGCCGGATGGTGAAGGCGGACGAGGCGCTGACGATGGGTCTGGTGGACCGGGTGGTCCCGGCCGCCGAGGTGTACGCCGAGGCGCACGCGTGGGCGGCGAAGCTGGCGCAGGGGCCGGCGATCGCGCTGCGTGCGGCCAAGGAGGCCGTCGACACCGGGCTGGAGACGGACATCGAGACCGGTCTCGCCGTCGAGCGCAACTGGTTCGCGGGCCTGTTCGCCACCGCCGACCGCGAGATCGGCATGCGCAGCTTCGTCGAGGAGGGGCCGGGCAAGGCGAAGTTCCTGTGAGACACCTCTCCCCAAAAACTCCCGTGTGCTCTTGCTGTTGACGGGCCGTCTGACTCCGGGGTCCCTCGAAGGGGCGGTTCGCGGGAGCCTCGAGGTGCCCTGGGGGCTGCCGTGTCGCGGGACCCCGCAGATGGTCTCCGGACGTTCCGTCACCGCAGGTCAGCGGGGTTTCGGCGGATGGCGAACCGCTCAGGGCACATGCCGGGGCGGATCCGGTGGAACAGTGGCTCACAGGGGGCGTATTCCCCCGGAACGGCCACGTGCGGGGCCCTGGACGGCCATGATGGGGGCATGGCGGGGCTGGAGGGCATCGAACAGCCGCGAGGGCACGAGCGTGTGGCCGCGGCACGCTGGTCGCCTGCGGTCGAGGACGAACGGGCACTCAAGGCGCTGGAGCTGTTCGGCAATCCCACGGAGGCGGAGGTGCAACTGCCGTCCCGCCCCGAGTCCGCCGCCGCCGCACGCCGCCTGACCCAGGTCGTCGTCCTGCGCCACTGGCAGCTCACCCCCAAGATGACCGAGGACGCGGTCCTGCTCGTCTCCGAACTCGTCGGCAACGCCGTCCGTCACACCGGCGCCCGCGCGTTCGGCCTGCGTCTGCGCCGCCGCCGGGGCTGGATCCGCGTCGAGGTGCGCGATCCCTCCCGCGGACTGCCCTGTCTCATGCCGGTCCAGGAACTGGACACCAGCGGTCGCGGTCTGTTCCTCGTCGACAAGCTCGCCGACCGCTGGGGCGTCGACCTGCTGCCCCGGGGCAAGACGACCTGGTTCGAGATGCGGGTGGCGGACCGCTGACCCCCGCGCTCGCGCGGGCCGCTCGACGCTCCCCACCGGCAACCGGGTGAATCGCCCCTTTTGCTGCTCCTTGCCCCTTAAATGGGCGGGTGACTTCGACCGACCGTCGTGCCGTGCTGCGGGCGGGTGCCGGGCTCGCCGTCGCAAGCGCGTCGGCAGCCGCGTGCGCTCCACCGGGCACCTCCACCACCACCCCGGCCTCCACCGGGACGGCCACCGCGGGGGCGTCCCCCGCCAGGGCGGCCCCGGCCCCCCGGGCCTTCCCCCGCCGGCCCGCCCAGATCACCCACGGCCCCCGCGACCGGCCCCGTGTCGCCCTCACCTTCCACGGGCAGGGCGAGCCGGCCCTCACGGTCCAGGTGCTCGAGGAGGCCGAGCGGCACGGCGCCCGGGTCACCGTGCTCGCCGTCGGGACCTGGCTCGACGCCCACCCCTTTCTCGCCGGCCGCATCCTCGACGGCGGCCACGACCTCGGCAACCACACCCACCGCCACCTCGACATCAACACCCTGCCCGAGGCCGAGGCCGAGGGGGAGATCCGGGCCTGCGCGGACCGGCTGCACCGGCTCACCGGATCCATCGGCACCTGGTTCCGCCCCTCCCGCACCACCCGCGCCTCCCCGGCCGTCGAGAACCTCGCCCGCCGCGTCGGCTACCCCCACGTCCTCTCCCACGACGTCGACTCCCTCGACCACACCCGGCCCGGCGCCGACGCCGTCGCCCGTACCGTGCTCGGCGCGATCCGCAACGGGTCCGTCGTGAGCCTGCACCTCGGGTACGCGGACACGGTCGCCGCGCTCCCGGCCGTCCTGGACGAACTCCACCGCCGCGGACTGCGCGCGGTCACCACCACGGAGCTGCTCAGTTGATGCACCGCACCCTTGTGAGAAGCGCCCTGCTCGCCGGCGCCGCCCTCGCCGTCCTCGCCGCCTGCGGCACCGACACCCGCGGCGGCGCGGAGAAGGCCACCGAGGCCGCCGTCCCCGCCCCGGTGAAGGAGAAGCAGCCGGCCATCCGGGGGCTGCCCGGCATGCCCCCGGTCCTCGACCCCGAGGACGTCTACGCCGCCGACCGTCCCGGACGGCTCTCCCCGGTCGTCAAGGACTTCCCCTCCCGCGTCTACGTCCCCAACACCGAGTCCGACACCGTCTCCGTCATCGACCCGGCGACGTACCGGGTCGTCGAGACCCTCCGCGTCGGCCGCCAGCCGCAGCACGTCGTGCCCTCCTGGGACCTGAAGACCCTGTGGGTCAACAACAACCGCGGCCACACCCTCACCCCCATCGACCCCAAGACCGGCAGGGCGGGCAAGGCGGTCGAGGTGCACGACCCGTACAACCTCTACTTCACGCCCAACGGCCGGTACGCCGTCGTCATGGCCTCCCTCGACCGCGAACTCGTCTTCCGCGACCCGCACACCATGAAGACGCTCAGGACCGAGCCGGTCAGCTGCTACGGCGTCAACCACGCCGACTTCTCCCTCGACGGCCGCTACTTCATCGTCTCCTGCGAGTTCAGCGGCGAACTCCTCAAGGTCGACACGGAGAGGATGAAGGTCGTGGCGCAGCAGAAACTGCCGTTGCGGGGCGCCATGCCCCAGGACGTGAAGATCTCGCCCGACGGCAAGCGGTTCTACATCGCGGACATGATGGCCCACGGCGTCTGGGTCCTGGACGGCGACACGTTCGCCAGGCCCACCCTGCTGCCCACGGGCAAGGGCTGCCACGGCCTCTACGTCAGCCGCGACTCCCGCGAGATGTACATCTCCAACCGTGGCGAGGGCTCCGTCTCGGTCTTCGACTTCGAGCGCAACGAGCTCACCAAGAAGTGGCGCCTGCCCGGCGGCGGCAGCCCCGACATGGGCGGCGTCTCCGCCGACGGCACGGTCCTGTGGCTGTCCGGGCGCTACGACGCCGAGGTGTACGCCATCGACACCCGCACCGGCAGGCAGCTCGCCCGCATCCCCGTGGGCAGCGGCCCGCACGGCCTCGCCGTCTACCCGCAACCCGGCCGTTACTCGCTCGGCCACACCGGCATCTTCCGCTGACGACAGGTCAGTTGACACGCCACCGACGGGTGATGCTCCACAACCCGCCGCCGCAGAACCGGAATCGTGCCCCGCATGATCACCACTGCCCTGCGGCGGCCGGCCACCGCCGCCGTCCTCGCCCTGGCCGCCGTCCTCACCACCACGGGCGCCACCGCGCCCGCCGCCACCGCGCCCGCCGCCACCGCGGGCGCGCCCGCCCGGGCCGCCGCCCCCGTCTGCCCCCGGTTCGACGACAAGCTCAAGGCCGCCGCCGACCGCGGCGTCGACCTCGACCGGATCACCCCCGCCCCGGTCTGGCGCACGACCTGCGGCACGCTCTACCGCAGCGACGGCCGCGGGCCGGAGATCGTCTTCCAGGAGGGCTTCCGCCCCAGGGACGTCGTCAACGGCCAGTACGACCTCGAGCAGTACGTCCTGGTCAACCAGCCCTCTCCGTACGTCTCCACGACGTACGACCACGACCTGTACAAGACGTGGTGGAAGTCCGGCTACAACTACTACATCGACGCCCCCGGCGGGATCGACGTCAACAAGACCATCGGCGACACCCACAGGTGGGCCGACCAGGTCGAGGTCGCCTTCCCCGGTGGCATCGACCGCAAGTACGTCATCGGCGTCTGCCCGGTGAACAAGACGACCAAGGTCGAGATCATGAGCGCCTGCCAGAGCAACCCGCACTTCGAGGCCTGGCACTGAGCGCGCTCACCGGCGGGCACCGCGCGCTCACCGGCGGGCGGTGAGCAGCACCTCCGCCCCGACCGGGCGGTAGCCGGCCGCCTGGAACGCCCGCACACTGCGGGCGTTCCCCGGCGCGATCTGCGCCCACAACGGCTCGGCGACGAGATGGCGGGCCGCGGTCACCAGCGCCCGCCCCAGCCCCCGGTGCCGTGCGCCGGCGTCCACCTCGACCGACACCTCCATCCGGCCGGCGATCCCGCGCCCCAGCACCAGCACCCCGCCCTCGGCGGTCCAGACGCGCACGTCGTCGCGCCGCCGGCGGGCGTAGAGCGCGCGGGGATGAGCGGCGTCCTCGCCCTCCTCCAGCGCGAGCGGCGGCCCACCCGGCAGCGGGGAGCCGACCAGGACCGCGTCGACGGTCTCGCAGACGCGGCCCGTGCGCTCCAGGAACGCCGCGAGGAACCGCGGGTTCATGCTCGCGGCCAGCGCGTCGCAGTCCGTCGCCGCCAGCGTCTTGCGCACCCACCGCGGGTCCTCGTCCGTGAAGACCACGGAGTGCGCCGTGAAGGACAGCACGCCGGCGTCCCGGGGGGAGTGCTGCGGCACCACGGTCGTGCCGCCGTCCGCCGGCGGGAAGACGCCCCGCGCCGCCGCGTCGAGAAGGTCCCGCAACGTCCCCACCGCGCTCCCCCGGATGCCCTTGAGTCTCCACCCACTGGAAGGCCCACACTCACACACATGCTGCACCCACCGGGGGGACATCCCCCAGACCCCCCGTACGACGGCACCGCGCTTCTCACCATCGGCGAGCTGGCCCGCGCCACGGGACTGACCGTGCGCACCATCCGCTACTGGTCCGACGAGGGCGTCCTGACCCCGGTCACCCGTTCCGCGGGCGGCTACCGCCTCTACGACGGTGAGTCCGCGGCCCGGCTGGAGCTGATCCGCACCCTGCGCGAACTGGGCCTCGGCCTGGGCGCCGTCCGTGAGGTGCTGGCCGGGGAGACCACGGTCGCCCGGGTCGCGGCCGCGCACGTGGCCGCCCTGGACGCGCAGATCCGTTCACTGAGGGTGACCCGTGCGGTGCTGTCCACCGTGGCGCGACGCGGCTCCACCGCAGAGGAGATGACCCTGATGAACAGGCTGGCCCGACTGTCGGCGGCCGAGCGCGGGCGCATCGTCGAGGAATTCCTGGCGGAGGTCTTCGACGGCCTCGACACCGCCGACCCCGACATCCGCACCCGGCTGCGCTTCCACGCCGCCGAGCTGCCCGACGACCCCACCCCCGAGCAGGTCGACGCCTGGGTGGAGCTGGCCGAGCTGATCCAGGACCCGCGGTTCCGGGCGCTGATGCGCGGCATGGTCGAGTCCAACGCCGCCGACCGCGGGCCGGACGCCCCCGCGGGCACCTCCCTGTGGTTCATGAGCCGCCTGGTGCAACTCGCCGGTCAGGCCCTGCGGGCCGGCGTCGCCCCCGACGCCCCGGAGGCCGACGGCATCCTGCGCGGCATTCTCGGCGACGCCGACCGGGCCGCCGTCCTGGAGCGGCTCACGGCGGCCACGGACGAACGGGTCGCCCGGTACCGGCAGTTGTCGGCCGTCGTGAACGGGCTCGGCGCTCAGCCGTCGCACGAGGAGGAGTTCGCGTGGGTGGTCGCCGCGCTGCGCACGCACCCCGACCGTTAATCTGACCTGCGTCAGTACGGCAGCAAGCAAGGAATAAGGGGCGGATCGGTGGCGGACATCGAAGAAGCGCGCAAGCAGTTCCAGCGGATCGACACGGACGGTGACGGGTTCATCACCGCGGCCGAGTTCAAGGCAGCCCTGGCGCAGGGCGGCGACTGGAACGTCACCGAGCCGGTCGCCGAGGCCATCATCAAGAGCCGCGACCTGAACGGCGACAAGGTCCTGTCGTTCGACGAGTTCTGGGCGTACCTGAACAAGTGACGCGCGCGGGAAGGGGGCATCCGACGGGTGCCCCCCTTCGGCGTGAGACGGCGCGCGAGGGGGCGGTTCGCGGCCGACGGCCCGTCACGGGACGGTGCGTGCGGAACGGCTCGCCACGGGCGGGTTCCGACAGGACCCCGGGCAGCGGAATAGCCGGCGCCCGCGCGGGGTTGGCCCACCAGAACTCATGCACGTGCATGGAATCCTTCTGGAAAGGGCCTGTCATGAAGATCGGCATCATCGGCGCGGGGAACATCGGCGGCAACCTCACCCGACGGCTGACCGCCCTCGGCCACGAGGTCTCCGTGGCCAACTCCCGTGGTCCGCAGACCCTCACCGACCTGGCCGCCGAGACCGGCGCCACGCCCGTCGCCGTCGAGGAGGCGGCACGGGGCGCGGAGGTCGTCGTCGTCACGATCCCGCTGAAGGCGATCCCCGACCTGCCCTCCGGCCTCTTCGACGGCGCCGCCGAGGGCGTCGCCGTGATCGACACGGGCAACTACTACCCCCGTCAGCGCGACGGCAGGATCGACGCGATCGAGGACGAGGGTCTCACCGAGAGCCGCTGGACGGAACGCCACCTCGGCCACCCGGTGATCAAGGCCTTCAACGGCACCTACGCCCAGGACATCCTGGACCGTCCGCGACCGGCCGGCGACCCCGACCGCATCGCCCTGCCGGTGGCCGGCGACGACGAGGCGGCCAAGGAGAAGGTCCGCGCCCTCATCGGGGAACTCGGCTTCGACACCGTCGACGCCGGCGGCATCGACGACTCCTGGCGCCAGCAGCCCGACACCCCCGTCTACGGCCTGCGCGGCGGCGTGGACGAGGTCACCAAGGCCCTGGCGGAGGCGAGCCCCCACCGTACGCCGGACTTCCGCGGCTGACTCAGACGATCTCCAGGGGCCGGTGCGGCCCGTCCGGCAGCTCGACCGATATCGGATCCCCCGGACGCACCACGCCCCCGGTGACGACCACGCTCATGACGCCGGCCCGGAAGGCGGGCCGGCCGTCGGCGTCCCTGCCGACGACCTCCTTCATCAGCCCCTTGCGGAACCCGTCGATCTGCGCACAGGGGTTGCGCAGCCCGGTCACCTCGACGACGGCCGCCTCCCCGAGCCGCAGCCGCGCGCCGACGGGCAGCCCGAGCAGATCGATCCCCCGCGTGGTCACGTTCTCGCCGAGGTCGCCCGCGCTCACCTCGAACCCGGCCCCGCGCACCTCGTCGAACAACTCCGCGTGCAGCAGGTGCACCTGCCGCAGATTCGGCCGGGTGGGGTCCTTGCGCATCCGGAACCTGTGCTTCACGGTGGCCCCGCCGTGTACGTCGCCCTCCACCCCGAACCCGGCGACGAGCGTGATGTCGTCCCGGTTGGGCTTGGTGAAGGAGTACGTGGCGTTGCTGCTGACGGCGGCGATGATTCCACCCATGTCGTGCGGGCCCCCCTCTGCGGTTGCGGCTGCTCACTCCAGTGTCGCCCACGCGCGCAGCGCCGCCCGGCTCGGGAAGGCCGCCACGTTCCTGTCGTGGGGATCGTCGGTGTACTGGTGGAAGCGCCACTTCGCCTTGATGCGGGGCCGGCCCGCGGCCACGTAGTCGGCGATCCAGAGGCCGTCACCGGCGTAGGAGGTGGTGTCGACGTTCAGCCAGAAGTTCCGGTTGCAGTACAGGACGACCCGGTGGTGCGGCCGCAGCTCCTTCACCTTGCGCAGGAAGCGGTCCTTCTCCGCGTTGCTCGCACGTGTTCCCCCGCCGGTGGTCTCCCAGTCGACGGCGAGGACGTCGCCCGCCCGCTCGGGGGCCCGGCCGACGAAGTGCTCGGCCTGCGCGGTGAGGTTCCCGGGCCACAGGAAGTGGTAGAAGCCGACGACCAGACCCGCCTCACGGGCGCGTTTCGTCTGGGCCGCGAGTTTCGGATTGACGTAGGTGCGGCCCTCCGTCGCCTTGATGAAGACGAAGGAGAGGCCGTCGGTGTCGTAGGCGGCGGACTGGTAGGCGCTGACGTCGATGCCGTGGAGCATGAGGGCGACCCCCGAGGTGCTGAGGGAGGAAGGGAGTGGTGTTATGCCCCCGCCCGACACAGGCGGAACGTCGCCCTCCCGTTGCCGGACGGCGCGTGGAAGCGCACCGACCCGCCGCCGTCCCACCGCCGAGCGCCCTCTCGCAGCCTCCTCGACCGGGCGGGGCCCCGACGCATCCGCGACCCTGCTCTCGGAACAGGGCGTCGAACTCGTCGTCACCGAACTCCCCGGCCGCGCCCACATCGGCGTCATCACCGGCGTCTACGCCCAGGGGCGAGGCGCGGCCGTACGGCAAGAGATCCGATGAGGCCGCGGCTCAACCCGCGAGCGTCAAGGCAAGGCCCACGAAGCCGAGGAACAGGCTGCAGGTCAGTACGACGCCTGCCATGAGCCTGAAGAACCAGGGGCCGAAGCGTGACGGTTGCGTGAGCGTCAGGTTCATGGTGCGGGCAGCGGTCACAGCCCGCACGGCGTTTCGCCGCTCCGCGGCCTTGTCCGCCGCACCGCGCACGTTGAAGAGGTACACCGACCCCCAGCCGGTGCCGGCCACCCCGATCACGAGCAACCGGACTCCCGCACCCACGGCACACCTTCCCCGATCCGCCGCCTGTCGCGGCCCACCCGAGACCCTGTCAGCCGGCTGAGGGGAGAGCAGGCGTCTCGAGAGGCCCCGTCCCACCGACGGGACGGTGCCGCCCATCGGGCAGCGCATGGCCGGCCACCTGTCAGTGGCGAGGCCGGCAAGGGCCTTTGCCGGGCGGTGAGTTGCGGCGAGCCGCTTTGGGGCGATCGATCCGCACGGGAAGCCCTTCACGGCCCCTAGGGGGTGTTTCGAAGTCCTGTGCGGTGCCCGCGGTGTCCGGTGCGTGCGTGCTCTCGGCGTGCCGGACGAAAGCGCTCGTACTGGGTGTACTCGGGCTTTCGGCCGGTGCGGCGCGAGGGCGTGCCGGGCGCCGTGGGTGCTGTGCGGGACTTTCAAAACACCCCCTAGCACTCGATGATGTTCACCGCCAGCCCGCCCCGGGCCGTCTCCTTGTACTTGACGGACATGTCCGCGCCGGTGTCCTTCATCGTCTTGATGACCTTGTCCAGGGACACCTTGTGGGAGCCGTCGCCGCGCATCGCCATCCGGGCCGCGGTGACGGCCTTGACGGCGGCCATGCCGTTGCGTTCGATGCAGGGGATCTGGACGAGACCGCCGACCGGGTCGCAGGTCAGGCCGAGGTTGTGTTCCATGCCGATCTCGGCCGCGTTCTCGACCTGCTCGGGGCTGCCGCCGAGGACCTCCGCGAGCGCGCCCGCCGCCATCGAGCAGGCGGAGCCCACCTCGCCCTGGCAGCCGACCTCGGCGCCGGAGATGGAGGCGTTCTCCTTGAAGAGCATGCCGATCGCGCCGGCGGCCAGCAGGAACCTGACCACCCCGTCCTCGTCCGCGCCGGGCACGAAGGTGACGTAGTAGTGCAGGACCGCGGGAATGATGCCCGCCGCGCCGTTCGTGGGGGCCGTGACCACCCTGCCGCCGGCGGCGTTCTCCTCGTTCACCGCCATCGCGTAGAGCGTGATCCACTCCATGGAGTGGGCCAACGGGTCGCCCTCCGCCCTCAGTTGACGGGCCGTCATCGCTGCGCGGCGGCGCACGCGCAGACCGCCCGGCAGGATGCCCTCGCGGGACATCCCGCGCGACACGCAGGCCCGCATCACCCGCCAGATCTCCAGCAGGCCCTCGCGGATCTCCTCCTCCGTGCGCCAGGCGCGCTCGTTCTCCAGCATCAGCGAGGAGATCGACAGACCGGTCTCCTTCGTCAGGCGCAGCAGCTCGTCGCCCGTGCGGAAGGGGTACTTCAGGACCGTGTCGTCCAGCTTGATGCGGTCCGCGCCCACCGCCTCCTCGTCGACGACGAAACCGCCGCCGACCGAGTAGTACGTCTTCGTCAGCAGCTCGGCCCCGGAGGCGTCGTACGCCCAGAGGGTCATGCCGTTCGCGTGGTACGGCAGGGTCTGGCGGCGGTGCAGGACCAGGTCCGCGTCGAAGTCGAAGGGGATCTCGTGCTCGCCGAGCAGGGTCAGACGGCCCGAGGCCCTGATCCCCTCCACGCGCGCGTCGGCCGTCTCGACGTCCACCGTGCGCGGTGAGTCGCCCTCGAGGCCGAGCAGGACCGCCTTCGGGGTGCCGTGGCCGTGGCCGGTGGCGCCGAGCGAGCCGTACAGCTCGGACCGCACCGATGCCACGGAGCCCAGCAGGCCCTCGTTGCGCAGGCGGCGGGCGAACATGCGCGCCGCCCGCATCGGGCCGACCGTGTGGGAGCTGGACGGGCCGATGCCGATCGAGAACAGGTCGAAGACCGAGATGGCCACGGTGACTCCTCCGTACGGGGTGGCGGGGCACCCCCGGGGCCGTGCGGCGCCAGAGGGTGTGCGGGGGGTGCCCCGCCGGGGGACTTACTTGGTGTTCAGGCCGGGGTAGAGCGGGTGCTTCGCGACCAGGGCGGCCACCCGGGCCTTGAGCGCCTCCACGTCGTAGGACGGCTTCAGCGCCGCGGCGATCA